>CAMYIF010000034.1 GCA_947258415.1 uncultured Pseudomonadales bacterium | reverse complement strand
TTGGATACGATTCTGCTGGATGAACTGGTTTGCCTGGCAAAACAATCCGGTGAACACAAATCTATCGTCAAGATAATAATAACAGCGGGATTGGGGCGTGGTTATTCAATGCCCGACAAACAACCCTGCCAAAGAATCGTGTCCCTTTATCCACTGGTTGACTACCCGAAGACTTATTACAGCGAAGGCGTGCAAGTGCGTACCTGTGATTACCGGTTACCCGAAAATAAAATGCTGGCGGGAATAAAGCATTTGAACCGGCTCGATCAGATCATTGCCCGCGGGGAATGGAGCCAGGAGTCCATTACCGAGGGAATTATGCTGGACCAGCAGGGTTTCGTTGTCGAAGGTGTTATGACGAACCTGTTCGCTACTATTGATGGCAAACTGATAACCCCGAACCTTTCCAAAGCAGGAGTTCGGGGTACAATGCGTGATTTCATGTTGGACTTTGCGCGCTGCCAGAAAATAGATACGAAAGAGGTATTCCTTCCCGAACAGGATTTTCGACAGGCCGGTGAGCTGTTTATCTGCAATAGCGTAATGGGTGTCATGCCGGTAAGAAAATGGGACGACCAGGAGTATAAGCCAGGCCCTGTAACCCGGTTATTCCAGGACAGGGTTAACAAACTTTTTTACGGACAAGTGGCGGATCAGCCTCGATGTTGAAAAAAAGGAATCTGGTTATTTTAATGTTCGCGCTGGGCGGCATGACGTTAATTGCCCTCGGCGCCTTCTATCGCTATATGAACTTACCGACCAATTTCGGTCCTGATCCCGTGACCATGGTCATAGAATCCGGAATGAATTTGACCCGGTTATCAAAACAGCTTGCCGGGAAGCAAATTATCGAACACCCGAAATTATGGACGCTGTATGCACGGTTATCGCCGAAGGGCAGCCAGATTAAAACGGGAGAATATCTGCTTGCCCCGGAAAGCTCACCATTGGAGCTTTTGAACCAGTTTATTGCCGGGGATGTTATTGAGTACCAGATTACGATCATTGAAGGCTGGAATTTCAGGCAGATGCTGCAAGCCCTGGATAAAGCCAAAAGACTCGATCATCAATTGCAAGGAGTCCCCGTTAAAGAAATCATGTCTCGCCTGAATAAACCCGGTATGCACCCGGAGGGCTTGTTTTTTCCGGACAGCTATCGATATGTATACGGAAATTCAGATCTGGATATACTGAAGCGAGCAAGCGCACGCCTTGAATCTGTATTGCAGGCCGAATGGGAAAACAGGCAGGAAGGTCTGCCCTATGAATCTGCTTACGAGGCCTTGATCATGGCTTCCATTATTGAAAAAGAAACCGGTCAGGCAGATGAGCGGGATGAAATTGCAGGTGTTTTTATCAGGCGTCTTGAAAAAGGTATGCGCCTGCAAACCGATCCAACGGTAATTTATGGTCTGGGTGATCAATTCAAGGGCAACCTGACCAGGAAGCACCTGAAACAACCCGGACCCTATAACACCTATGTCAATAAAGGCCTGCCGCCGACGCCGATTGCACTTGTTGGCCGTGAGGCTATCAGGGCAGCCTTGAATCCCAGCAAAGGAACCAGCCTGTATTTTGTTGCCAAGGGGGATGGCAGCCACTTTTTTTCTGATACACTCGATGAACATATAAATGCAGTCCGAAAGTACCAGCTTAAAAGAAAAAACAATTACCAGTCAGCACCATCCACGACAAAATAAACATCATAAATTCGATTAAAAAAAGCAAGGTTACCCATGACCGAACAGGATCCCATTGCACAGACCCTTTCCAATATGGATAGAGGATGCTTCATTACCGTTGAAGGCATTGAAGGTGTGGGAAAAACAACCAATATCGAATTTATCAGGCAATACCTGTCGGGATTTAATATTCCGCTAGTGGTCACGCGCGAGCCTGGAGGCACTGGTATTGCGGAGCGGATACGAGAAATCCTGCTTGACCATGATCAGGAAACCCTGGCTGATGATACGGAATTGTTACTGGTTTTCGCAGCACGAGCGCAGCACTTAAACAGATTGATCATTCCTGCATTAGCCAGGAAAGAATGGGTTGTCTGTGATCGCTTTACCGATGCGACTTATGCCTATCAGGGTGGTGGCCGTGGATTATCGGTCGACATGATTTCACAGCTGGAAAACTCGGTGCAGGGAGATTTACGTCCCGATATGACGTTTATCCTGGACGTGCCGGTTGAATTGGGTATGAGCCGGGTAAAAAACAGGGGGCAACTGGACCGTTTTGAACAGGAACAGCACGATTTCTTTGAAAGGGTCCGGCAAACCTATTTAATGCGCGCTCAGGCATCGCCAAAGCATTACAGGGTGATTGATGCCAGCCTTAGTTTGCCTGAGGTACAAAAAAGTCTTGAAAACGCCCTGTCCTTGTTGCTGGTGAGCAGAGGGATAAAGTGACGGGTTTGCAGACAAAAGGTTCATTCAGGTGACCGAAACAGTCAAATCAACAAATATACCTGCCATCCATCAATGGCACAGGCCTGACTGGCAGCAACTGACCCGCCAGTTTTCTGAACAACAATTGCACCATGCATTATTGTTGACTGGCAATAAAGGCACAGGCAAGCAATTATTTGGACAGCGACTTGCCGCTTTTTTAATGTGCCGGCAACCCGTAAATACCAATCCATGTGGCCAGTGCAAGGACTGCTTGCTGTTTCTGGCAGGGAGCCATCCCGATATACTGAATCTCGCGCCAGAAGAAAAATCGCGTTTTATAAAAATTGATGCCATCCGGCATGCTAACTCTTTCTTGACCAACAAATCGCAAATGAATGGCTACAAAGTAGTCATTATCAATCAAGCCGATGCTTTAAATTTAAACGCAGCCAATGCTTTGCTGAAAAACCTGGAAGAACCGGCACCGCAAACCCTGTTTATCCTTGTTTCCGATCAACCCGGGCAGATCCCGGCGACAATTCGAAGTCGTTGCTGCAAAATATTATTGGCATTGCCAGGTGAAGAGCAGGTAAAGCAATGGTTAATGGAACATTGTCCGCAATATACATCGCAAATTGACCTGGCAGTTGCGTTATCCGGCCGGGCGCCACTTCTAGCCCGACAATTGCTCGAGGACGGGGGTCTTGAAGATCGGCAAAAAGTTTTAAAAGGCCTGGTTAAGCTGCACAAAAAACAAATGAGTGCGGCCGATATTGCCAGGGAGTGGCAGTCACTTGATATACTGGCAACGCTTGACTGGATAATTGTCTGGATCGCGGATTTGATCAAATTCAAGATGAGTCGCGATGAAACTGCGGTTAATAATACTGATATGATCGTTTTTTTATCAAAAATAGTTCACCTGGTTTTACTTGATGAGCTATATTTAAACAGGGACAGGATCCAAAAGTTGAGACAGGCGGTCATTGCCGGGCACAACCCGAACAAAACCCTGTTACTCGAAGGTATCTTGCTGGATTGGTCCAAATGTTTCAGGTAACTGCAGTAATTTACGAAGTATTTCAGAGGAAACCCTATGGCTGCTGATGGCGGTCCACGTAACGGCATTTTATCTTTAACGATAAAAGACAAGGCGGTGCTTTATGCCGCGTATATGCCCTATGTAAAAAATGGTGGTTTGTTTATCCCTACCAATAAAAAATACAAGTTGGGGTCCGAAGTATTCATGCTTCTCACCCTCATGGACGAACCCGAAAAAATGCCGGTAGCAGGCAAGGTAGTCTGGGTTACACCTCGTGGCGCCCAGGGTAGCCGGGCAGCAGGTATCGGTGTGCAATTCAACAACGATGATGACAGCGTTCGAAACAAGATAGAAACCTTCCTGGCCGGTGCGATGGAATCAGATCGCCCGACCTACACCCTGTAATTCATTCATTTCTGTATAGACCCGGTACATTCCCATGCTGGTGGATTCGCATTGTCATCTGGATCGTCTCGATCTGAAACCGTACGCCGGTAATCTTTCCAGGGCCATTGATGCCGCACGTGTTCTGGGTGTCGATCATTTTCTTTGTGTCTCGATCAATTTGCCAGATTGCCAGAAAGTACTGGCTATTGCCGAGCAGTTTAATGATGTTCATGCCTCAGTGGGTGTTCACCCGCTGGAAAAAGAACAGCATAATCTGAGTGTCGATTCGCTTGTCGAGTTGGCACGGCATCCAAAGGTAGTCGCCATAGGCGAAACCGGCCTCGATTACTTTTATGACAAGACTGACCGGAAACGGCAAAGGGAGCGTTTTTCCCTGCATTTACAGGCAGCGTCAATATGCAAAAAACCGGTCATTATCCACACCCGTAACGCGCAAAAAGATACTCTGGATATTATGGCCCGCGAAGCCGATCAGGTAACGGGCGGTGTCATGCACTGCTTTACCGAGAGCTGGGAGATGGCCAGGCGTGCAATGGATATGAATTTTTATATCTCCCTGTCGGGCATCATTACTTTCAAAAACGCGCAGACTTTGAGACAGGTCGCGCAAAAAGTACCGATGGACAGACTCCTGATCGAGACAGATTCACCTTATCTGGCACCGGTGCCTCATCGGGGCAAGCCGAATGAACCCAAATACATCGTGCAGGTTGCCGAATACCTGGCAAAACTGAAGGGAATGACAGTGGAAGAATTTGCCGACATCACACGGAAAAACTACCTGAAATTGTTTAACATAGCCTAGATTTTTCGCTCCTGCACTAGGCTCCTTTGTGATTGATACCCAGGTCCTCGGCAGGCAAATCATTGCTTGGGAATGAGGCAACCCGAGATTCGTTGCTGGTAATTTCCTCGATTAACGGGTCATGCTTCCGACGTTCATGCGCATCTGCGTCCTCGGCCATAAAGTCATCTTCCGGCAGCTCTTCGCCTATGTCCAGGTTTTGACGCGCCTGGTTTTGGGTTGCCGCCTGGATCAGACTGGCTTCGCGACCTACCAAAAATCCTGAGCCATGCCAGGGCAACAAACGGTAAGTGCCATAATCACCACAATCGATAAAAGGATATTTTATAATTTCAAAATAGGGCGAATAATCAAAATCTTTCGGGGTGCACAGCTTGGGGTTACGCTGGAATAAATGAACTTCGTTTTCCTTGTTTTGACGCACCAGGGGTAAAATAGGAAATTGAACGTAAGCAAATGCCTCGGCAATCAGGCTTGAGCAAACGGTGCGCGTCTGCCTGCCGGCATTATGCTCAAACAGGCTTGATCGCCAGCGGCGGGGTAATATAGTCCAGGGAAAGAGAAAGCGCGCCAAGTCAAGAATTTGCCGGAAATCGTATTCAAGGCCAAGACGACTG
The DNA here is from genome assembly GCA_947258415.1 of uncultured Pseudomonadales bacterium. Taxonomy (GTDB): domain Bacteria; phylum Pseudomonadota; class Gammaproteobacteria; order Pseudomonadales; family IMCC2047; genus CAMYIF01. Next base: position 21,306 of record CAMYIF010000034.1, on the reverse strand, counting down.
ATTGAGAAATTTATTGCCTGCTGACTATCTTTATACGACAGGCCTTTCGGGCGGCAAATGCGCAAGTGATCATTCTCATAGTTCGAAAGGGGTCTCACCACGGCGCCAAAACCCAGAAGGCTTTCAACTATAAGCTGGGTATCCGGGGCATCACCAAACTGATCGGCAACTTTTGCCCTGAATTTCGGATCTTCTATATCGTGCAGTCTGCCGATATACAGAACAGCGTGAGACCAGGCGCTTTGAGTGATTATCTTGATGACTTCGCTGATTCTGGAGCGCCCTTCGACCAGAATGACATCGCACGGCTTTATCTCGTAGCGAATTCTTTCAAAGTGACTCAAGGGTACTTTATTATGAATTTTCTCTTTATTGAGCCACTCGATAATCGGGCCCGAAATAAAACGTAAGTTAAAACCCATAATATTTCCTGTCAGTTCCGGGTACAAGTACGAGACTCGATTAAATCCACCTGCTTTCAAGCTCGTTACCCTTATATTAGTTATAGCTCAAATTTCCGGTTTTTACGTATATTATTTATCGGGATAACCCCTGTAGTTATGATTAACATCATGGTTTTCTTTTACTGTTTTGGCCTGAATCAACGGCATCAATGTCTTAAAAGGCTCGCCAGTAACCAGATGGCAGGCACTGCTTGTTTTAAAGGGTACTTAAAGATAGCTGCTAAATAACAGGCTGTTATCCTTAATGGACCGGAGCAGATCAGGGAATCTCGGCGCTATTCAGACGTGACGTAAAATATCCAGAGCACGGTCTATTTTATCTATTGGTGTATAAAAATGAGGAGAAAAGCGAACCCCTCCACCGCGGTAGGCACAGGTAACACCTTCTTTAACCAATTGCTGGTAAAGTTGCCTGCCTTCAATCGAGGCCTTATTGAAGGTGACGATACCAGCCCTTTTACCGGGGGCGGTTGGGCTTAACAGACTGATTCCGGGCATCATGTCCAGCTCGTTGATTAGATAATCCATTGTTCTGTTCAAGGTCTTTTCAACCCTGGTCATGCCTACTTTTTCCAGTAAAGACAGGCTGGCATTGAGCGCATGAACGCCAAGCATGTTTGGGCTGCCGCATTCAAATCGCTGTGCATTTTCAGCCGGTTGCCAGTCCATGCGATCGTAATCACCGCGGTGCTTGACCATATGCCACCCAAATTGAACAAGGTTTAACTGTTCCCGGGCTTCGGGCCGGCTGTAAAAAAGCGCCAAACCTTCCGGACCCAACATCCACTTATGGCCATCGGCAACCACGAAATCCGCCATGCAGGCCGACGCGTCGAAGATTACTGCCCCCAGACTCTGGATCGCGTCAAGGCAAAACAGTACGCCACTTTGCCGACACACTCGACCGATTTTTTCGCAGTCCATCTTGATACCCGAGGCATACTGAACAGAACTGATGGACACCAGCCGGGTATTATTGTCAATTGCATTAATTACAGCGGATTCAGGAGTTCCCGGGGCGTCTGTGTCTGCCATTTTTACATCAACCCCGAAACGAATCAGCGACTCCCAGACAATGCGATTGGAAGGGAATTCATGCCTGCTGATGACAACATTATCCCCGGCATGCCAGTCCATGCCGTATGCAATGATAGAAAGCGCTTCTGAAGTGCTTTTGCAAAGGGCAATGTCATCCGTGGAAGGGACGTTGATTAAACGGCATAGACGTTCTCGTAACTGATGCTCAGTTTTAATCCAGGACTGGTAGTTTTTGGGGCCAAGCCTGACATTTTCCTGCGCGAACCGGGAAACGGCTTGCATTGTTTGCTTTGGCCACGGGCTAACCGCAGCATGGTTCAAATAAATTAAATCATCTTCCTGGGGAAATTCCTTGTGCCAATTTGTCACGGGCAATGTCTCAATTCTGATGCCTGGGTATTCTGCGTTTTAAGTTACCAAAATTACTGTGGCCTTGATACGGTTTCAGGCGCTAGAATGACCGCTTTACAGGTATTAACGGGCCAGTTTGGCGTTGTAAGCTATACTTGCTTTCAAAATTAAGGATGTTGCGTATGGGTTTGTATGCCGATAAAAAAAATGGCCGGGAACTGATAACGGCTGTTTTCGCCGTATCATTGTCCTGGGCATCGATAGCCTTTGCCGATTATTACCAGGATGCACAGGAAAGCTTTCGCAAGGGAGAGTTGAATGCCGCTGTCATCGAGCTAAAGAACAAGTTGCAGGAAGATGCGAACAATGGCCAGGCCAGGTTATTGCTGGGTCGGGTCTATATGTTGCAAGGCAATTTGAATGCCGCGGAAAAAGAGCTGGGGAAGGCCAGATCTTCCGGGGTCGCGGATACCGAGCTGTTACTACCCGCTGGGCGGTTGAATTTAAAGTTGGCAAGATACGATGAAATCTTAGAGGCTGTAAATCCCGAAAACTTTAAAGATCCCGAAGACATCCACAATGCCCTGGCGCTTCGAGGCCACGCCATGCTCGCAAAAGACCAGATTGCTGATGCCAGGGAGTTATTCGAGTCGGCGCTCAAGCAAGGTGAATTTCCCCTGGGCTTGCTGGGTATTGCACGCGTCAATTTTCTCGAGAAAGAAACCGAAAAAAGCCTGACATTCCTGGAAAAGGCCCTGGCGATCGACCCTGAAGACCGGGATGTGTTGTTCAGCAAGGCACAGCTATATTTTCACCAAAAAAAATACGACGATGCGCTTACCGCTTTTAACCGGCTTATCAATCTACCGGGTAATAACTTCACTGCGCAACTGGCGCGGGCTGAAATTTATCTTACAACGGGCAAACCTGAACAGGCCAAAAATGACCTGGCGGCTATACTGGCGGTTAATACCATGTCGCCGCACGCAAACTTTATGATGTCCCGAATACAATTGGCTGAACAGGACTATGCCGGGGCGCAGGTATCCGCAGAGAAAGTATTGCGTATAGTGCCCAACCATTCGTTAAGCATGTTCGTGCTGGGCGCGGCGCATTACGATCAAAATAATTTTGAACAGGCACGTATTCATCTTGAAAATTTTGTTGCCAGCCAACCCAATCATATTGTTGCCTCCCGTCTTCTTGGCGCAACCTATCTGAGAATGGGCGATCCAGCCACCGCTATCGATTATATGGAAGCACTGGATGCCAATACCGAGATCAATGACGCCCTGTTTCTGAATATACTGGGCCGGGCTTACCTGCAGTCGGGTGAATTTGAAAAAGGTACCGCAACACTTAAAAGAGCATTGGATATAGATCCCGATCTTGAGGGTGTTCGCAGACAGTTAGCCGTAGGCCAGTTTGCCTCTGGAGATTCTCAGCAAGCCATCAACGAACTGGAAAAAAGCTACGCGTCCGGGGATCAGTCGGAACAGACCAGCATCATGCTGATTTTATCTTATTTGAACCTGAAAAAGTTTGATGCTGCTTCGGAACTGATAACAAAATCGATGGCGTTATACCCGGAAAACCCGATTTTCCACAGTTTGACCGGGATAGCGGCAGAAACACAAAAAGATATACCGGCGGCCCGCGAGGCTTACCAAAATGCATTCAAGCTGAATTCGAAATATATTCCCGCATTACTATCCCTGGCTAAACTCGACCTTGCAGAAGGTAATGTAACCGTTGCAAAGAAACGCTACGAGGCGGCGCTTGAGATTAATGAGAATCATCTGCAATCCAGGTTGGCGCTGGCAGGTATGAGCCTTAAAGAGGGAGATACGGCGGGCTTTGTAAAACAGCTCGAAGTAGCCCGTGAAAGAAACCCGCATTCGATTGCACCGGTAAATTTACTGGTCAATTACTATCTTCAGCAGAAAATGCCGGATAAAGCCCTGAGCGAAGCAATCAGGTTCGAAACTGAACACCCGGATAACCTGCAGGCACTTTCTTTGCTATCCCGCGTACAAATTGTGCAAAAGGATTTTGCCAAGGCCAAGTATAATTTGCGGGCAATCATCGAGAATAACCCCAATGATATCAACCACAGGGTTCAGCTCGCCCAAATCCTGGGGCAGGAAAAGGCGTATCAGGAATCACTGGAAATCCTGGACAAGGTTATCGAACTTCAACCCAAATATGTCCCGGCTTACCTGAGCAAGGCGGTTGTTTTCCTGAATACCCAGCGATACCAGGAAGCGTCCGAAATTGCAGATAAACTGCAATCATTTTCGCCCCATAGTTTTTTAAGTGATCAGTTGCGCGGTGATATTGCCCGGGCACAGGAAAACCATTCCGACGCATTCACCCACTACGTCAGCGCATTCGAACGGGCCAAGACGCCATACCTGGCGAATATACTGTTCGACTATTACCGGGAAAGGGGTGACTTTCCCGGTGCAGTGCAGGTATTCGATTCCTACTTGCAGGCTGCGCCCAAGGATAATTCAGCCCGTTTAAAACTGGCCACGGCCTATCAACAGATGGGGGATTACAAAAACGCGATTGCCCTTTACGAGACGCTTCACCAGCAAAGTCCGAATAACAATATTATTGTCAACAACCTGGCGTGGATGTACTGGCTCGAAAATGATGATCGTAGTCTGGAGCTGGCGCGTAAAGCGCATGAACTTTCACCCGATACGCCAGAGATAATGGATACATTGGGCTGGATAATGTTACACAAGGGCGATCCAAAAGATGCCCTTGAATTCATTCAAAATGCCGCTTCGCGATTACCGACCAATGGCGATGTGCGTTATCACCTGGCGGTGGCATTAAACAAGAATGGCAAACAGGAAGAGGCGCGCAAGGAATTAAAGCGCCTGTTGAAAAATAACCAGAGTTTTTCTGAAATAGAAAATGCCCGGAGCCTGTTAAAGCAACTGGGTGACTAGCTGATTTTTTATACGGGCCCGAATAAACAGACGCCCGATCAAGGACGTCTGTCGAGCAGGTTACTTGTTTTTATCGGGGTCGGATAGACGGGAAAAAAATTCATTTTGCTCAACCGGTTCATCCTCTTTGACAAAAAGTCTTTTAACGGCTCGAAAAATGGCTTTTACGCCTGCCCAAATTTTGGGTAGCAACCAGACCAACAACAGTAAAAAGACTACCAGTAAAACCATGAACAGCCAGGGATTTTGAATGGCCGTCCAGAGCCCGGCAATAACAATCACGTCCTCGGCAATAGATGCTGTCCAATTGCTAAAGGGTTCTGGTGAGCTGTTAATAAGGATCCTGCTTCCTGCCTTGGTTGCATGGGTCGTCGCGGCGAGCCCGCCACCGACGATGGCGGCAGCCAGTTCAACGGCCGGGGACATATCACCAATAACGGTGGCGGCGAGAACAGCACCGGCGGGAATCCTGATAAACGTATGGATGCTGTCCCAGCCGGTGTCAACTCCGGGAATCTTGTCGGCGGTAAATTCCACCATATACATCAACCCGGCAGCGAGCATGACCATAGGGTCGGCTAAAATAGATAATTCTTCGGGTAGTACCATATGCCCTGTGTTGGCCAGCACGCCAAGCGTCAGCAGGGTGGCATAGAGGTTGATACCACTTGCCCAGCCGACACCCATGGTTAAAGCGAGCATCGCTATAATTTGATCAAGTTGTTCCATAGTGCGGAGTCCTATATGATGCGTGCTAAAGGTTAGTGAAGTTACGTGTTATACCTCAATAACCAGGTAACACCCGGGTAAAGCAAGCATGACAAGAACGGTTGCTGTTTTCAATTCAATGTTTATTGTTCGGATCGTTCTCTGCTTTACTCTTGTGAGTTTGATCCTTGTTTCCGGTTGTAGTTCAAGTCCTGTAAAACTGCAGAATATTGCAAAATCGGATGTCGACCTGGTTTCTGATCGACATATCCAGAAAAACAACGAATTAATCAGGACCCTGACGATAAAACTCTACAAGCGCAATCCGCGCGAATTGGCTAAGGTGCCTGGCCAAAATATAAACAGCCGGTTAAGGCAACTGTTCATGCACCCGGGTCATTTGATGTTTACCGAGCTGCAATACAAACAGAGTATCGATGCCATCCTGCTCGGTTTCGATGATGACTATAAAGGCGACCGGGTTTTCGCATTGATGGTGGGGTTGCGCGGCATGTTATACAAGGCTTACAACGAGCATACGGAAATGTTTATACTCGATAGCCTGGATGCACAAAAACTCTATAACAGCGCAAGGAATATAGAAATACTTGCCTGGCGCCTGTCACACCGGCGAGATAGCAACGGCAAGCTGTTCCTGTTAACCAACAGCACCAAATCCTTATCCAACCTCAGTTTTGAAAGATTGTTCGGTAAAATGATAGCTGTTCAGGATATGCTCGCCGAAATCATTGCCGACCGCAGTCAACGCACGATCAATAAAATAGTACAAAGCATCGTCTTCCTGCCGGTCGGTTGATCTTTAGTGCACCTGCCTACAAAATGCTAACCGACGCCCTTAAGCAAACAATTCAACAATGTTACCGTGCATTGCTGGACAAGAAAGGCTACCGTGCCCGTTACGGGCAGCGTCAAATGATTGCAGAAATTGCCAAAACCCTGGCCAATATTGAAATCAATGACAAAGGCTTGAGAGTCGGCGGTGAGCACATCTGTGCTGTTGAGGCCGGCACGGGAACCGGGAAAACGATTGCTTACCTGGTTGCGGCCTTGCCCGTGGCGCTTGAGCAAAATAAAAAACTTGTTATCTCCACCGCGACCATTGTTCTGCAAGAACAGCTTGTTCAAAAGGATTTACCCGACTTGTTGCGGTACGGAGGTTTGCCCTTCAGTTTTGCATTGGCAAAAGGGCGGGGCCGTTATTTATGTCTAAGTAAACTCGAGAGCGTTTTGTCAGCGCAAAACTCAAAGGACCCGGGGCAAGCACTGTTCGAAGATGAGCTTGAAGACAGGCTCGACAAGGCCAGTTTTCGGAAGCTGGAAAAACTGCACGCTTCCTTTACAAAAAACCAGTGGGACGGTGACCGTGATCACCTCAGGAAACCGGTTAAAAATAAACTTTGGCAAAAAGTAACCACCGACCACAACCAGTGTACCAATCGCCGATGTACGCATTTTTCTACCTGTAGCTATTTCCTGGCCCGACAGGAAATTGGCGATGCCGACCTGGTGGTAGCCAATCATGACCTGGTTTTGGCAGACCAGGCCCTGGGTGGCGGGGCATTGTTACCGGCGCCTGCCGAATCCATTTATATTTTTGATGAGGCACATCATCTGCCCGACAAGGCATTAAACCACTTCAATCAGCACTTCAGGATTAATTCCAGCAAACAATGGCTTGGACAGATTCCTAAATTCCTGGCGCAAATTACGGCACAGGCCGGCTACCAACCGGTTTTGGAAGAGCAGCTTGAGCATCTGCCCAAAACTATGTCAATGCTCAATGACAACCTGGCATTCGCACGCGAAATCATCACAGGTTTATTCGAAGATGAACAGGATGAGGCCTCGCAGTATTGGCGGTTTCCCCGGGGCCAGGTGCCCGAAGAGATACGGGTCCTGGCCAGCAATTTAAGCCAGCTATTTAGCCAGTTGTCCATGTCACTGGAATTGGTAGGCAACGAGCTGAACGATAAATTAAACCAGGCGGTTACCGATTCCAAGCAGGTTATCGAACGAAATTACGCCCGTATTTCGGTGTTTTACTCACGCAGTGTCACCAGCCAGTCATTGTGGCAGTCCTACGCACAGGATGGGGATCAAGGGACAACGCCCGTTGCCCGATGGCTCCAGTCGATTGATTTACCCGGGCAAAAGGATTATGAATTATGGAGCAGCCCGGTGATGGCGTCCGACCTGCTGATGGAATTACTCTGGCAACGCTGCCACGGTGCGGTGCTGACTTCGGCTACCCTGACCGGATTGAATGATTTTAACCGGATACATATGCGCATGGGATTGCCGCAGGATACGGCTTACCGAACTGTGCCCAGCCCGTTCAATTACCAGCAGGCGGCAACTTTCGAGGTGCCCGTCACCGCTGTCGATCCAAAATCGGGTTTCGAGTTCGAACAGTCACTGGTTCAGCAGTTAAATCATTTGATCGACCCAAAAGGTGCCACCCTGGTATTGTTTACCGCCAGGCAACAGATGCACGCCGTGCTGGAAAAAATTGACCCCGCGTTAAAGGCGTTGATCATTTCGCAGGACGAGGTAAGCAGGCAGGAATTGATCAGGCGACACAGGGCAACAATCGATGCGGGATCGGGGAGTGTTATTTTTGGACTTTCCAGCCTGACCGAAGGCATTGATTTGCCCGGTAAATACGTTAACCACGTGATCATTGCCAAACTGCCTTTCTCCGTGCCCGATGACCCGGTCGAAGCAACGCTGAACGAGTGGTTGAAATCACAGGGTCGAAATCCCTTCTGGGAAATTAGCGTGCCCGATGCAACTATAAAGTTAAAACAGGCCTGTGGTCGATTACTGCGTTCCGAGCAGGATGTGGGTCGTATTACCCTTCTGGATCGCCGGGTGACTACCAAAGCGTACGGGAAGGCGATGCTGGATGCCTTGCCCGACTTCAAACGCGTGATTGGCTAGAAAATCAGTGCCATTGGATGTATATTTCCGTTCAAATTAAGGTTTAACCATGGAGCAGTCGATAGTTAATTCAAGCAGGAGGCTTTCCTATCCTCAAAGTCAAGAACCTGTAAAACTATCATTCAAATGTTTTGTCCTATTGCTGCAAACCAGAGGCAATGATATTCGAGCGCTGGTGGGCTAAACTCCTTCGGGAAAAATGGTCGTGATTTTTCAGGTTTGACCATTAAAGTTTTTAAAAAGGTAATTTATTGTTGAAAAAAACGGAAGTAGAAAAACTTAAAGCCAAACAGTTTTCCAATCACCTGGCGCATGGATTGAAAGAAGGCGCACTGATTGGGCTCATCGCACTGTGTTCATATCTGCTGTTGGCCTTTATCAGTTACGATGCAAACGACCCAGGCTGGTCATACACGGGAAATTCCGCCAGCACCGTGACCAATAGTGCGGGTCCTGCCGGTGCCTGGTTTGCAGATGTATTCCTGTCACTGCTAGGCTACCTGGCCTATTTATTCCCGATCATGCTTGCCTACCGTGCCTGGCAAATCTTCAGGGAACGTCATCTGGAAAAACCCTGGAGCTGGCCGCTGTTTTCCCTGCACGCTATCGGTTTTTTCCTGGTGATGGCATCCGGAACGGCACTGGCAACAATTTATTTCCAGGATTATTCGGCTCTTCTGCCGGCAACCTCGGGTGGAATTATTGGCCAGGAAATGAGCAGGGCTTTCCTTTCGGTATTCAGCAGCACCGGTAGCACACTTATCCTTTTATCCATGTTCCTGATTGGCATGACCGTATTTACCGGCATATCCTGGTTAAGACTGATGGACCTGATCGGTGGCGCAGTCCTGGGCTTCTTTGCCTATCTGGCATCCGCCATCCGTTATTTCCACAAGTCCCTGAAGGAAAAGAAAAAGTCAGCCGCCGTGCAACAGGTTCGCAAGCGTACCTTCGAAGTTGAAATTAAAAAGGAAGTTAACCGTGAGCCGCCACTTATCGCCTCCGGGGTACCCAAGATAGAGACCAGCAAACGTGTCGAAGAGGAGCGCCAGGGTGCACTTTTCGAGGCGGAGGCGCAGGGCACATTACCGCAGGTCTCCCTGCTGGATAAACCCGCTGAGAGTGAACAAAAAAAGGGGTTTTCCAAGGAAACACTGACGGCCATGTCACGGCTTCTTGAATTAAAACTCAAGGATTTCGGTATCCTTGCCGAGGTCATGGCAGTGCAGCCGGGACCGGTCATTACCCGGTTTGAAATTCAACCGGCACCGGGTGTAAAAGTCAGCCGCATTACCAACCTGGCCAAGGACCTGGCGCGCTCACTGGCGGTGATCAGTGTACGTGTCGTCGAGGTGATCCCTGGCAAGTCGTTCGTTGGTATCGAAATTCCCAATGAAGACCGGCAAATCGTTCGCCTGAGCGAAATAATTTCCTCGAGTCAATACGATGATTCCAGTTCGCCCCTCACCGTTGCCCTTGGCCACGACATAGGTGGCAAACCCGTAGTTGCCGATCTGGCTAAAATGCCACACCTGCTGGTGGCCGGCACCACAGGCTCGGGTAAATCGGTGGGCGTGAATGCCATGATGATAAGCCTGCTGTTTAAATCAACCCCGGAAGAAGTCCGGTTGATTATGATCGATCCTAAAATGCTGGAGCTGTCTATCTATGATGGTATTCCTCATTTGCTGGCACCGGTTATCACCGATATGAAAGAAGCGGCCAATGGCCTGCGCTGGTGCGTCGGTGAAATGGAGCGACGCTACAAGTTAATGGCTGCGTTGGGGGTGCGAAATATCAGCGGTTATAACCGCAAGGTCAAGACTGCGGCCAAAAACGGCAAACCGATCATGGACCCCCTGTGATCGTTGGCAAGAAGGTGGAAGAACTTATCGCCCGTATCGCCCAGAAAGCACGTGCTGCAGGTATTCACCTGTTGTTAGCCACACAAAGACCATCGGTTGATGTGATCACCGGGTTGATCAAGGCCAACATTCCGACCAGGATTGCCTTCCAGGTTTCATCAAAAATTGATTCACGAACGATACTTGATCAGGGTGGCGCCGAGCAACTGCTGGGCCACGGTGACATGCTTTACCTGCCGCCCGGAAGTGGTGTGCCAATACGCATCCACGGGGCTTTCGTGGCCGACGGTGAAGTGCATCGGGTGGTGAATGACTGGGTTCAAAGGGGTGATCCGGAATATATTCACGAGGTCCTTGAAGGGCCGACCGAGCCCATATTTATACCCGGTTCCAGTACCGATACCGGCGCCGACCCGGAGCAGGACGAGCTTTACGACCAGGCTGTTCAATTCGTTACCGAATCGCGCCGTGCGTCTATTTCCGCGGTACAGAGAAAATTGAAAATCGGTTATAACCGCGCCGCGCGCATGGTCGAATCCATGGAGGCTGCTGGCGTTGTCACGGAAATGAGCAGCAACGGCAGCAGGGAAGTCCTGGCGCCACCGGCGCCGTCCGATTGATATTTCTGTTAATGACTGACTCTGATTATTACCAATATTCACATGTCCCGGACTGACCTCGCCAACATGAAATTGATCCAACGAATAAGCCTGTTTTGGCTGATGTTAATACTGACGGTTAACGCGATGGCCGACAAGCAGGCCGTTGAGCAGCTTACCGCATTGCTTGAAGATACCCGCTCATACCAGGCATCCTTTAAACAGGTCACGCTCGATCAGGCAGGTAATGCCCTGCAAAGCTTCGACGGACAATTGCTCGTCAAGCGCCCCGGCCTGTTCTACTGGCACGTTAATCCACCGCTCGAGCAGTTGGTGATCTCGGACGGTGAAAATTTATGGGTTTATGATCCCGACCTCGAACAGGCGATCAAGCAGAAGGTTGACCAGCGGGTCAGCCAGACACCGGCATTATTGCTCAGTGGCGAAGTGGATTCACTGGATAAGTCTTTCACTATCAGCGTGCTTGACGAGAAAGACGGGAAGCAGACATTCATCCTGGTTCCCAAAGGCCAGGATAGCCTGTTTGAGCAGCTGAAATTTACCTTTCTTGACCGTCTCCTGGTCCGGATGTACCTGATCGATGCGCTGGGTCAGCGGTCCGACCTGCAGTTCCTGAATGTACAAGTTAACCCGGGCATTGATCCCCAATTGTTTACCTTTACACCGCCTAAAGGTGTAGACGTTATTGAGCAATAAACGGCCCTGGTCTCAACGTGAACGATTTATTCCCGCCACAATCTCCTTACCAGCCCCTGGCCGCACGCATGCGTCCGGTAACACTCGAGGATTATGTGGGGCAGGAGCATATTCTCGGTAAGGGTAAAGCGCTCAGGGTGGCGCTGGAAGAAGGCATTCCGCACTCCATGGTTCTTTGGGGTCCGCCGGGTGTTGGCAAAACGACCCTGGCAAAACTTGTTGCAGAATTAACCTCGGCCAATTTTGAAACCCTTTCTGCGGTTATGGCAGGTGTCAAGGATATCAGGGCCACGGTCGAACGCGCCCGGCAGGCCCAGGCGCAGTTCAACCGTAAAACCATATTATTTATCGACGAAGTGCATCGTTTTAACAAGGCTCAGCAGGATGCTTTCCTGCCTTTTGTCGAAGACGGTACCCTGATACTGATCGGTGCGACCACGGAAAACCCTTCGTTCGAACTGAACAACGCCCTGCTTTCGCGGGTGCGCGTCTACGTTTTGCGATCACTTGAAACCGATGATTTACTTAACCTGCTGGACAGGGCACTTGACGATAAGGTCAACGGCCTGGGTAATAGCAACATTCACATATCATCCGAGATGAAACTGCAGATTGCCCGTGCTGCCGATGGCGATGCACGGCGCGCCCTCAATATCCTTGAAATTGCCGTCGATCTGGCCGAAACAAGGGACGATAAACAGGTCGTCTCTGAATCGACATTGTCCGAAGTATTGCAGGAAGGTACCCGGCGATTCGACAAGGGCGGTGATATTTTTTACGAGCAAATATCGGCGTTGCATAAATCAGTCAGGGGTTCATCACCCGATGCCGCTCTTTACTGGTTTGTTCGTATGATCGATGGTGGTTGTGATCCCCATTATATCGCCCGTCGGGTTGTACGTATGGCCAGCGAAGACATCGGAAACGCGGACCCGCGTGCATTGGAAATCACCATGAACGCCTGGCAGGCGTTTGAGCGATTGGGTTCGCCGGAGGGGGAGCTGGCCATTGCCCAGGCGATTATCTATTTGGCCAGCGCACCAAAAAGTAATGCGGTTTACACGGCCTATAATAAAGCCAGTGCCGAGGTGAAATCCGGTCCTGGTTTCGAGGTGCCCATGCACCTGCGTAACGCGCCGACATCGTTAATGAAAGACATGGATTATGGCGATGATTACCGCTATGCTCACGATGAGCCGGAAGGCTATGCTGCAGGCGAATGTTATTTTCCTGAACAGTTAAAAAATACAATTTATTATCAACCGGTTACGCGCGGGTTAGAGAAAAAAATCAAGGAAAAGCTGGACTACCTTCGAAGCCTGGACAGACAGAGTCCACGTAAACGTTTCGACTGATTGACAATGGCTCAATAAAAACCAGAGCAACAATAATGATCAATATAAGCCATGAAAAAGCTACCGTCTTGTCCACCACGTCAGTGTGGCTGAAGGCCAAATGAACCAGGTTTTGGCGGTTGCCATAGGTGGGGCACTGGGCGCCTTGTCGCGCTACTGGGTGGTGGGCTTTGTCAGCCGGATACTGGAACGAAATTTTCCTTACGGCACATTAATCGTTAATATTGTCGGCTCGTTTTTGATCGGAATCTGTTACCTGCTGATCGTCGAAAAACTGGATGTCTCCACCGAATGGCACGCCGTATTAATGGTGGGATTTATAGGTGCGTTTACGACATTTTCTACCTTTTCGCTGGAAACCCTGGTGCTGATACAGGAAGGTCGGCTATCCACCGCCATGATATATATCGCCAGCAGTGTCGTGGTTTGTATTTTAGCCGTTGCCGCGGGTATATGGCTTACCAAACAATTTTTTTGAATGACGGGATGAAATAGTTACATGCTTGATCCAAAAGAGGTTCGAACCAACCTGCAAACCCTGGCAACATCATTACTCAAGAAAGGCTATCAGCTGGATGTCGAGCGTTTAAGCCTGCTTGAAACCGAACGTAAACAGGCGCAGATTGAAACCGAACACCTGCAGAATGAACGTAATTTACGTTCCAGGAATATCGGCATGGCAAAAGCAGCCGGGGAGGATATTGCCCCCTTGCTGGCCGAAGTTGGACAACTTGGTGAGCGGCTCAATAATGCCAAGCACCAGTTCAAGATTATCCAGGATCAACTCGATGACATTTTATTGGGTGTCCCCAATATACCCGACGAATCGGTTCCGGAAGGTGAAACAGAAGAAGATAACGTCGAGCTGCGTACCTGGGGTGAGCCAAAAAAATTCGTATTTAAACCCCTGGACCATGTTGATGTTGCAGCAGGTCTTTCCGGCATTGATTTTGAGATGGCGGCAAAAATCACCGGCTCCCGGTTTGCCACCATGCGGGGGCCTGTTGCCCGCCTGCACCGTGCCCTGACGCAATTTATGCTCGATGTGCAAACCGGTGTGCATGGCTACGAAGAAGTCTACGTACCCTATATCGTCAACGCTGAAAGCCTGCAGGCAACCGGCCAATTACCAAAATTCGAAACAGATTTGTTTAAACTCTCGGCTGAACACGACTGGTACTTGATCCCCACGGCCGAAGTCCCGGTAACTAATTTTGTACGTGACCAGATTCTGGAGGCCAGTGACCTGCCTTTGAAGTTTGCTTGCCATACCCCCTGTTTCAGAAGCGAGGCGGGGAGTTACGGTCGCGATACGCGCGGCATGATTCGGCAGCATCAGTTCGAGAAGGTAGAGCTGGTTCAAATAGTCGAGCCGTCAACGTCCTTCCAGGCCCTGGAGGAACTTACCCTGCATGCAGAAGTGATATTGCAAAAGCTGGAACTTCCTTACCGGGTGGTCGCTTTGTGCGGAGGTGACCTGGGATTCTCGTCAGCCAAGACCAACGATATCGAGGTATGGCTACCCGGCCAACAAAAATATCGCGAGATTTCCTCCTGTAGTAATTGCCTTGATTTCCAGGCGCGCCGGATGCACGCCCGGTGGCGCAATCCTGAAACCGGTAAACCGGAGCTGGTGCACACCCTAAACGGCTCGGGCCTGGCCGTTGGTCGCACCCTGGTTGCCATACTTGAAAACTTCCAGAACGAAGACGGCAGCGTAACCATTCCGCAAGTACTGGTGCCTTATATGGCGGGTGAAACCATCATTTCACCCTAGAGCAGGGGCGATACCTGCCTTTCAACCGGTCTTTGCCAAATAGTCATAAAGTAACGTTTTAATAGGCGTATCATAGACCCATGGAATTTTTACCCATATTTTATAACCTCAAGAACCAGCTATGCCTGCTGGTGGGTGGCGGGGAAGTCGCCCACCGGAAAGCATCATTACTGGTTCGTGCCGGCGGCAGGTTACGGGTGGTTTCACCAGAATTGGGTGAGGAAATGGCCCTGCTGGTGAAACAGAACGGCTGTGAATACCGCGCGAAAAATTACAGTGTGGATGATCTCGACGGGGTTGGCCTGGTGATTGCCGGTACCGACAATGTCCAGGTTAATATCCATGTATCCGAAGATGCCCGGCAGCGGGGTTTACCCGTTAACGTTGTTGACCAGCCACATTTAAGCAGTTTTATTTTTCCCGCGATCATTGATCGCTCGCCACTGGTTATCGCCGTTTCAAGCAGCGGAGAATCCCCGGTACTGGCCCGGCTGCTAAGGGCACGCCTGGAATCATTGATTCCCGGCACGTATGGTAACCTGGCCAAACTGGTCGGGCGATTTCGTGATCAGGTAAAAACCCGCTTTGGTAAAATTAACCAGCGACGTGCCTTCTGGGAATCAGTATTGCAAGGGCCAATTGCCGAGATGGTTTTTGCCGGGAAAAACGAGTTGGCCGAGACCATGTTGAAAAAGCTACTGGATGATACCTCGACTAGCGAATATACCGGGGAAGTCTACCTGGTCGGGGCGGGACCCGGTGATCCGGATCTGCTCACTTTCCGGGCTCTGCGCTTGATGCAACAGGCAGATGTGGTGTTGTACGATCGCCTGGTATCTCCGCAAATTGTGGACATGTGCCGACGTGATGCAAATAGGATTAATGTTGGCAAAGCCAATAAAAAACACACATTGCCTCAGGAAGAAATTAATCACATGTTGGTGCGTCTTGCTAAAAAGGGAAAGCGGGTTTTGCGACTCAAGGGCGGGGACCCCTTTATTTTCGGCAGGGGTGGAGAAGAGCTAGATCAGCTTATGGAGCAGCAAATTCCATTCCAGGTTGTTCCCGGTATCACCGCGGCATCCGGATGTGCAGCTTATGCGGGTATTCCATTAACACACCGTGATTACGCGCAGTCGGTCAGGTTTTTAACCGGACATTTAAAAAATAATACCTGCGATTTACCCTGGGATGAGTTAATCCATAAAAACCAAACCCTGGTTATTTACATGGGGCTGATCAGTATTAACCTGATTTGTGAGAACCTGATTGCCCACGGCATGCCGGTGAATACACATGTCGCTTTGGTCGAACGGGGTACATTGCCCGAGCAACGCGTTATTATTGGTAATCTGGGTTCCCTTCCGACACTGGTTGAACAAAAAAATGTTAAACCACCGTCCCTGGTTATTATTGGCGAGGTCGTACAATTACACGACCAGCTAGCCTGGTTCAAAGGGTCTTCAACAAGCCCGGTTTTGCCAGGCAAGCTCAATAATGAATGCCCGAAAATATAGGGAACTATTTCTGCGCGTATAATTTCAGACAGGGACCATGTTGCACTATTCTTATTATTTTTATTACAAAGGTTGAATGAATGGCCAATTGGCATAACGGTATTGTTGTTGAAAACCGGCGAATAACCGAGCGTCTTACTTCATTAAAAATAGATGCGCCCCTGGGTCCGTTTATACCAGGTCAATTTGTGCGTATCGGGCTCGATATCGACGGGCAAGTGATCGCTCGACCCTATTCGCTGGTCAATGCACCGTCAGAATTTCCATTGGAAATATATTTTAATATCGTCGAAGGGGGCCCATTATCGCCACGGCTGTTTAACCTGAAGGCCGGTGATAATGTCAAGGTAGCCAATATCCCGGCAGGTTTCCTGGTTATCGATGAAGTGCCTAAAACAAATTGCCTGTGGATGATGGCAACGGGTACCGCAATTGGCCCGTTCCTGTCGATACTCAAATGTGAGCAGGTGTGGCAAAAGTTTGAACGCGTGGTGCTTTGTTATTCGGTCCGAACAACAAAAGAGCTTGCCTACGCGGACCTGATTGCCGATCTGCAGAAAAGGCACGCTGGCCAGCTGGTCTTTATCCCGCTGATCACAAGGGAAAAAGTACCCGATTCACTGTCGATGCGAATTCCCGCGGCTATCGAAAATGGACAACTTGAGCAGTGGGCCGGTGTTGCCCTGGCAGCCGAAAACTCGCACGTAATGATGTGCGGCAGTGCGGCTATGATCAGGGATGTCATTTCGGTCATCGAGTTACGTGGAATGCGCCGGCACAGACGGCGGCAACCCGGGCATTATACTACTGAAAAATACCACTGATCCGATTGATAATTATTGCACCCAATTCTTCCGAACAGGACAATTTATCTTACTGCGGATCGCGCTTTGCAGCCCCTGTCGTGATCAGTCATTAACCTGATTGCTGGCCTTGTGATTGACTCTAAAAAAATCAATGCTACATTTTAATTCTTAGTGTATTATTGCTGGTCGGTTGTTACCTGGTAGCGCCGATGATTTTTGTAATTGTTTTAATTCGGCCTTGTTGATAAAAAGGCCTTTTGTAGAGGAGTAATATTTCAATGTCCAAAAAAGTAGCCGCAGTGCCAAAGGGATATAGAACAGCAACACCGTGTTTAATTGTAAATGGAGTAGAACTGGCAATAGATTTCTACCAGAGGGCGTTTGGCGCAACCATTGAAACAAGAACTTATGATCCAACCGAAACTACGCTTATTCACGCGACCATCAAAATTGGAAATTCCATTATTTTGTTAACCCAGGAAACGCCGGTCCTTGGCTCGTTCTCGCCTGCGACACTGGGTAATAATGGCAGCCAAATTCACCTTTACGTGAAAGATGTAGAGCAACTTTGGGATAATGCTATCGCTGAAGGTGCAGTGGAACTGTCTTCCTTGAGCGACGCTTATTGGGGTGATCGTGTCGGTACCCTTATCGATCCGTTTGGCCACCGTTGGTCTTTGGCAAGCAGGGTAGAGCATGTTTCCAAAGATGAGGTTCAAAAACGCGCGGCATCACTGTTTATGCCTGCTGAAGAGACTCAGGATCCCTTTGTAGCTGCGAACGAGACTCAGGAAACCCAGAGAGTTGCTGTTTAATTAGCTGCTTTTTGCGAAGTGATCATTGTTACTACCCAAAAAGCTAGCAGCAGGGATCGCTTACCAGTTACAGAGTCAGGCCAGCAACTGCGGCCAGAGTAAATCAAACAATCAATTAGCTGCATATAAACGTAAAGCGAGCCAGGTCAAAATTTTTACCTGGTTCTCGTTTTTTATTCAGTTTCGGTTGCTTGGCAGCTTTCGCTCGGCCAGAATTTCCCCCTCCCTTGCAAATGCTGATGTCCTGTACTTTTAAAACCTGAAAATACTCTCAGTCAGTCAAGACACAGCATGAAAACCGCGTAATGAAAAATTGCAGATAACCTGCCAATCGTTAGCTGTATAATATTGAAATAGTTCAATTTATGTTATTGTACTCCCCGGTTTGCAGCCGTCTCCGACACTGGGGTGCTGGATTATCAGCTTGTCGAAGATAAAGCACTGTAAACGGGTCGCGAAATAAGCCTGAAGAAAAGAATGTCGTTACTAATCTGAACAACGACCGGCTGGAGTAGTGCTCGAATAATGGCTGGTAGCTTCCAGCTTTTTTATTGCTTTATAAACCTAAAATAAATATCTGCTTTCTAATAAAGGATAAAGATGATGAATGAATACATGAATAGCATTACCGAAATGCTTTCAGGCGGATTGGTGCATGCAATTATTGGTCTGTTGATTCTGGTTGTAGGCCTTTACGCTGTAAAAGCCATCTCCGGTTTCATGGATAAATTATTAAAAAAAGTCGATTTCCTGTACCGCGTCAATGCAGATAAATCCGTAACTGATATGGCGACTCCACTGGCTTCTTTGTTTAAAGCCGTGCTGACCATATTCCTGGTCATGGTGGTGCTGCAATATTTCGGTTTTACCGATGTATTGGCGCCATTGAAAGATATGCTTATCGAATTGGCTGGAGCCATTCCGAATGTCATCGGTGCAGGAATTATCGCCTATGCCGGCTGGATAATAGCCAATACCGTTTCGGAGTTGGCGGCAATCGGATTGAGCAAGTTTGACGACAAAATTGCCGAGAAAACCGGCAAAGACGATATAAAGCTATCCGATTTCGGTCGTGCATTCGTATTGATTACTATTCTTTTGCCAATCATAGTTGCTGCACTGGGTGTTTTGAATATCCCGGCTATCTCTGATCCTGCATCAGCAATGATTGAAGAATTGATGGCTGCGGTTCCGAATATAATTGGTGCCGGCATTATATTGATAGTCGTATACCTGGTGACCAAGTTTATCATTACCATGCTTACCGGGTTGCTGGACGGCATGCATGCAAACAAGCTTCCTGAGAAACTGGGAGCACAGGGTTTATTTAACGAAAAATTCACCCTGACTCGCTTGATCAGCAGCACCATCATGTTCTTTTCGATGTTAGCCGCTTCAATTGCTGCCGTGAACGTGCTGGGTATCGAAATAATTTCCATTATCTTTGCCAAAATCATTGAGTTTGGTGGCGGTATTCTGGTTGGCAGCGTTATTTTACTGTTTGGTAATTACCTCAGCACACTTGCCTACGAAAAACTTTCCGGGAGCAGTGGCGCTAATATTGCCAATATCGCGCGAATTGCTATCCTGGGGTTGGTGCTGGCAATGGGCCTGAAAGCCATGGGCCTTGCAGATAATATAGTCAATATGGCATTTGGCTTTACCCTTGGCAGTGTCGCTGTTGCAGTCGCGTTGGCTTTTGGTCTGGGTGGCAGAGATGCGGCAAAAAAGATCTCTGATAGCTGGGCTACGAAGGTCACAAAAACGACCAGGACCAGGACCAGGGCTACCAGGAAATAGTCATTATGTGTGAAGATAAAAGCCCGCAAATGCGGGCTTTTTTTTGCAAAAAATAATCCAGGGCCATTTTTTTACGGAAAGGACGGCAGGGTTGTTCGTCTATTAAATCAGCTGTCTCCCTGCAGTTAACCGGTTTGTTGTGCCTGCGGGAGGGCATTGGCATCCGGCCAAATCTTACAAAGCGATTTTAGCCATGCCCGGATTATAGGTTCCCGGACTCGTCGGGTTTGAACCGCGGCACTGAGCGATATGGTAGGTAGCTCGCCAGACCAGCGTATTCCCCAGCCTTTTTTTTCCGCCCTCTCGGCATCATCCATTCGTAATAGTGCTATACCAGACCCAGTACGAACCAGATCACGCATAGCGTCCTCCGTATCGACAAAGACAGTCTTCGTCAGCTCGAGATCGGTCCCGGTAAAAAGCTGTTCGATTAAATCGCGAAAAGGACAACGACAATTTGTATAAACCCACGGAAGTCGAGACAATTCTTCCAGGCTGGCGTGCTGCACTTTATCGGCCCACTTAATCGGTGCAACCACGGCCGTTTGGATTTCAGATAAAAAAAGAACGTGTAAATCGGCTGTCTTGCACGGACCAAAGAAAAACCCAGAATCTATTTTACCCTTGCGAATATCCACAATAATGTCGGCCGACATCCCATTCATAAAAGACAGCTTTATTCCAGGGTGAGATTCATGGATATTCAGCAGCAGGTTTGACAGTCGCAGAAATGAAAAGTCGGTATTAACCCCAACGGTAATTTTACCTGCCACTTCCCCCCGCAGTATCCTTGCCTGTGAGACTACCTGGTCTGCTGCGTCCAGCGCAGCCCTGGCTTGCGGCAACAACTTCTCGCCTGCCAGTGTCAGGCGCATGCCTTTCGGTGTACGGTCAAATAAAGCGACACCAAGGGTTTCTTCCAGTGCTTTTAATTGTGCACTAATTGCCGGCTGGCTGGTAAACAGGCGCTCCGCAGCACGCGTCAGGTGCTGTTCTTCGGCTACGGTTATAAACGTTTTTAATTGACCGAGTTCCATCAGCTTAATCTCCCTTATACCTATTGAAACCTATTGCCATTAATAACGCCATCGGAAAATCAAATGACGCTTATCAAAATAAACGATTGGATTCTGGCCTTTACAAGGCATTAGATTAGTTTCAGGACACAGGAGGTAATTGATATGAAACACACACTGACTAATTCAATATTAATCCAGCATGCGCCTGACTGTTCACGTGCTACCGGCTTTGACCTGAATGCTAAAACGATGTTCAAAATGGTACTGGGTCAACTAAGGTTATTTTACCAGTATCACCGGCAACGACAGGCATTGTTGAAATTAACCGATGAGCAGTTAAATGATATTGGTTTGACTGTTGAACAGGCCCGGCAGGAAGGGAAAAAAGCTTTCTGGCAACATTGATGTATGTATATGATTTCGATAATCAATATACTTTCCCAGGGGGTTTCAATTGACTACGGCAGGTAAGAATATGCAGGACAAGGCGTCCGCAATTACATCCTTGTAATGTTGGACACCCCTGGCTTCCCTGCCGTACGTCTCTTCCT
>CAMYIF010000033.1 GCA_947258415.1 uncultured Pseudomonadales bacterium | reverse complement strand
ACGAGCGCACCCTGTTCGTTATCCAGGCATTGTATGGCATGTACCTGCGGGTATCGGAACTCACCGATACGCCGCGCTGGACGCCGCAAATGGGTGATTTTCACATGGATATGGATGGCAACTGGTGGTTTACTACCGTCGGCAAGGGAAACAAGGAACGGGATGTATCGGTCAGCGATGCCATGCTGGCGGCGCTCAAGCGGTATCGCCAGCATCGTGGCCTGGGGCCGCTGCCCAGTCCCGGTGAAACCACGCCACTGATATCGAAGAATCGTGGTCGTGGCGGCATCAGCAGCACCCGGCAGATCCGCAACATCGTGCAGTTCTGCTTCGATGCGGCAATTGCGCGGCTACAAAAAGCCGGCTTTGAACAGGATGGCGAGCTGTTGCGGGCAGCGACGGTGCACTGGCTGCGCCATACCGGAATCTCCGATGACGTCAAGCACCGACCCCGCGAACATGTCCGCGATGACGCCGGCCACGGTTCCAGCGCCATTACCGACAAGTACATCGATGTCGAGATGCGGGAGCGCCATCGCTCTGCAAAGAAAAAGCTGATAAAACCATTATAATACAATGTATTAAAATAATTAGTTAAACAGATATGTGAATGACTGAATCATCCCGGCTTCAACCCTTGTTTGTCGAATCCATCGATTACCGTCCTGGTGCCGAGCGACTGGTCACCTGCCTGCGAGACCTGCCTCAACTGGTCTTTCTTGACAGTAATTTTCCCAGCAATAAATCACAGCGTTTCGATATCATCTCCGCTGCCCCCTGCAAGCAAGTAATAACACGCGGGCAAATTACAGAGGTTGTCAGTGCTACCGGCAAGCAGACTTACACAAGCAGCCCGTTCGGTGTATTAAAAAATGAATTGGCCGACTTGCCAGATGCCGACCCAGGCCTTGTGGAACTGCCTTTCTACGGGGGTGCGATCGGTTATTTCGGCTACGATCTGGCGCGTCATTCTGTAGCGCTCTCCGGCAAGGCAAGATCCGACATCGACATTCCCGAGATGGATATTGGTATCTACCTCTGGGCCATAATTCGTGATCACAAACTGTCGCGGGCATATTTCGTTGCCCACCCGGACTGCGAACTGCAGGTCAGGAGGGATATACTGGAACGAATAGACCATTGCAGTTTATCGGCCAGCCATCATCACTTTGCTCTGACCAGCCCGTTCCAGTCGAATATGACACGCGCCGAATACGATCAAAAGTACCACAGGATTATTGACTATATCCGTGCGGGCGATTGTTACCAGGCAAACTTTGCCCAGCGCTTTCAAGCCGGGTACGAAGGTGATGAATGGGCGGCATACCGGAAATTACGAGCCTCGACAGATGCACCGTTCAGCGCCTATTTGAAAACCCGCGACTGTACCCTGCTCTGTCTGTCACCCGAACGTTTTATCAAGTGCCGTGCCGGCAAGGTAGAAACCCGCCCTATTAAAGGCACACGCCCGCGCAGCCCCAATCCGCAAAAAGACCTGCAATACGCACAACTGCTCAGGAACAGTTCCAAGGACCTGGCCGAAAACCTGATGATAGTCGACCTGCTTCGTAATGACCTGAGCAAAAATTGTCGGCTCGACAGTGTCAGTGTTCCTTCCCTGTTCGAGATAGAATCCTTTTCCAATGTACATCACTTGGTCAGCACCGTACTGGGTGAACTTTTACCCGACAGGCACTCACTGGATTTACTCGAAGGTGCATTTCCCGGCGGTTCCATTACCGGTGCACCGAAAATACGCGCTATGGAAATTATCGAAGAACTCGAGCCGGTCCGCAGAACGGCTTATTGTGGAAGCATTGGTTATATAAACTGTAACGGCGATATGGACACCAATATTTCCATCAGAACAATGATTTGCAAAAACGGTGGTCTATACTGTTGGGGAGGTGGTGGAATTGTCTCCGATTCAGATGCAGAGAACGAATACCACGAAAGTTATGTCAAAGTTTCACACTTAATGGATATTCTAGGCAATGCAAATGACAACGAGTGCTCTGAGCAAAACTATGATCGACCTTCCCGGTAACCAGGCTATCAGCCCGAGCCTCCAGTCATTACGCGCACATTTTGAATACAGGGATGGTCAGAAATCTACAAACCCGATTGAAAACGCCGACTCTCTTTCTTTCCGTAAACTACACGAACAAATACGCGCACACGCGGCGGTGCTGATCCCGATCATCACCCGTAATGAAGAGCTCCATGTTTTACTTACCCGCCGTGCGGAACATCTGAAATACCATCCTGGTGAAGTCAGCTTCCCGGGCGGAAAAATTGAAGCACAGGATGACTCCGAAACCGAGGCAGCGATAAGGGAGGCAGAAGAAGAAATTGGCCTGACAGCCGATAAGATCGAGGTTCTGGGACGATTGGGTGATTATTTTACCCTGCACGGTGTTTGCATTACACCCGTGGTCGCGCTGGTAAAGGCGCCGGTAAAATTAACTGCCGACCCAAATGAAGTTTCGGATATTTTCCAGGTACCACTTGATTATTTACTCGACCCCAACGTCTACGACAGCCGCAGCCATGAACACAATGGTATTACCCGCCGGTATTATTCTGCGTTCTACGAAGAGCGCCATATCTGGGGCGTTACTGCCGGAATTGTTATGGGCCTTTACCAGGAACTCCTGTCCTCCCACCGTTAAACTTTCAGGAAAACAATCTGCACAAAGCAATTTTGGTAATTGCATGATTTGGACAAGGTAAGGTATATTATCTTCACTTTCCTGTAATTTGCCCCCTACCTGTAATTTGTGCAGGGCCTATTACTTTGTATGAAAACAATAATATCAATCATATGGAATTTAATAATAAGAAATCAGGCTAAACTGCCCTACACCTGCATCAATGAACCAGTTTTAGCCAAACTGCCGGTTAATTTCCAAACAAAACGTATAAAGGGAAAATAATGTCGACCAGTATAATGAACTCCGCCGTTGATAACTTTTTAGGAATTGCCCCGCTCTGGTATAAAAAAACCATAATCGCATTTTTGATACTAAACCCGCTTGCCCTTATTGCTTTAGGACCCTTTGTTACTGGCTGGCTGCTGATTGCCGAGTTTATTTTTACCCTGGCAATGGCGCTTAAATGCTACCCGTTGCAACCCGGCGGCTTATTGGCAATCGAGGCTGTCATCATCGGGATGACGTCTGCGGAGGCTGTCTTTAATGAGGCACTGGCTAATATAGAAGTCATTTTCCTGTTGATGTTTATGGTAGCCGGCATCTTTTTCATGAAAGACCTGTTGCTGTTTGTATTTACCAAAATTCTGGTAAATGTTCGCTCCAAGATTGCTCTTTCCCTGTTGTTTTCACTGGTTGCGGCTGTCCTGTCGGCCTTTCTCGACGCGTTAACCGTAACCGCGGTATTAATTACCGTGAGCGTCGGTTTCTATAATATTTATCACCGGGTGGCCTCGGGCGCCCAGGTCCAGCACCATGACAGCGACCCGAATTCTGATGACTACGTTCACGAATATCATCGGGAAGACCTGGATAAATTCCGTACTTTTCTGCGCAGCCTGTTGATGCACGGCGCCGTCGGAACAGCGTTAGGCGGCGTCTGCACCCTGGTCGGCGAACCCCAGAACCTGGTGATCGCCAAAGTGGCCGGTTGGGATTTTATAGAATTCTATTTGCGCATGGCACCGGTAACCATGCCCACGCTTGTCGCTGGCCTGTGCACGGTTGTTGTACTGGAAAAGACCGGCTGGTTTGGTTATGGCGGGGATATCCCGGAAGGCGTACGTATTATTCTTGAGGATACTGACAAGGAAAACAGCGAACAGCGCACCATGAAGGAAAAATGCCAGCTTGGCGTGCAGGCCATGGTCGCGGTGTTTTTGATTTTTGCGCTTGCGTTCCATATCGCCGAAGTGGGTATCATCGGTTTGACCATTATTGTTCTGCTGACCGCCTTTAACGGCATCATCGAAGAACACCAGATCGGCCATTCATTTGAAGAAGGCCTGCCGTTCACCGCGCTCCTGGTTGTCTTCTTTGCCATCGTTGCCGTCATTCACGAACAGCATTTATTTTCGCCGGTAATCAATTACGTGTTTACCCTGGAGCTCAGTGATCAGCCGGGCATTTTCTTTATGGCCAATGGCCTGCTGTCGGCGATCAGCGATAACGTGTTCGTGGCTACAGTCTATATTTCCGAAATCAAGGCGGCTTTGGAATCGGGGGCGATTACCCGTGAGCATTTTGACAAGCTGGCTATCGCTATTAACACCGGGACCAACTTGCCCAGCGTCGCCACTCCGAATGGTCAGGCAGCGTTTTTATTCCTGTTGACATCGGCACTGGCGCCCTTGATCAGGCTCTCTTACATGCGTATGGTGATCATGGCCCTGCCTTACACCATCGTTCTGTCAATAGTCGGTTATTTCTCCCTGATCAGCTTTATTTAGGGTTTTCGTCAGGCCACTGATAACCGGGCTCAGACCAAAGGCACCGCCCGCTTTGCTGTTGGATAAATTCCAGCCTTGCTCGGTGGGCAGCCAGTTCTTTCTCGTTAGCACGTAGCACTTTCAACCGGGTTCGATCGGGATCCAGCAATTCAACTCTCAGTTCATTTGACTGGATCGAATCCTGATCCTGCGCACTACCCAGGCTAAGGGCAGTCTGTCCACCCGTCATTAGCAAATAAACGTCGGCCAGAATTTCCGAATCAAGCAGTGCGCCGTGCAAATCGCGCTGCGAGTTATCAACACCGTAACGCTTGCACAGGGCATCCAGGCTGTTTTTCTGGCCGGGGTGCTTATGCCGTGCCATCACCAGCGTATCGATAACGGTGCAAACTTCTTCGATACGCGGGTATTTTTTATCGAGCAGGGATAACTCGTAGTTGATAAAACCAACGTCAAACGGGGCGTTATGAATAATCAGTTCTGCGCCTTCAATAAATGCCATAAAGGTATCGGCGATATCGATAAAAGTAGGCTTGTCGGCGAGAAAATCCTGTGAAATACCATGCACCTCAACGGCACCCTGGTCGATTTCCCTCTCCGGGTTGGTGTATTGATGGAAATGATTACCGGTGAGCTTGCGATTGATAATTTCAACGCAACCAATCTCGATAATCCTGTGCCCCTGGCTGACTTCGAGCCCGGTCGTTTCCGTATCCAAAACTATCTGGCGCATGCGTTTATCCTTTCATAAGCCGTGCTACGGCCTGGTTGGCCAGATCATCGGCAATCTCGTTTTCACGATGACCACTATGGCCTTTTACCCAGTGCCATTCGACGTCGTGCCTGGCTACTTCTGTATCAAGTAATCGCCAGAGATCCGCATTTTTGACCGGTTTTTTCGTTGAAGTTTTCCAGCCTCTTTTTTTCCAGTTTTTAATCCATTCGGTCATTCCCGATTTGACATAAACCGAGTCGGTGGTAACAACAACATGACATTTTCTCCTTAGGCTTTTCAGGCCTTCAATAACAGCCTTTAATTCCATCCGGTTATTAGTAGTTGCCGTCTCGGCGCCTGATAATTCCTTTTCATGGTCCTTGTAACGCAGCAATACGCCCCAGCCACCCGGACCCGGATTACCCTTGCAAGCACCATCGGTAAACATTTCGACAATGTCACTCAATTTGATTTACTCAATTATAATTTAAACACTATTGAAGGTTTTGTTTCAGGATCCTTACTTGCCCTGCTTCAGGCATCGCGTGGTCGGCTCGGTTACCGGAATGGAAATAATCTGGTGCTGATGCCAGGCTTGTTGTAACGGCATTAGGCCGGCGACCTGTTTGCGCGCCACCATGACATAAATACCGCCAAAAAAGCAATTGTAATTTTGTCCGAAAACTTCCAGTTTATACGCGACATCAAGTAACTTTTTCTGGTTGGTCGGCAACTTGAAAAATCCAAAACTCGTGTCCTCAAGCCTGATATCCAGCAATCGAAGCCAATCGGCAACCCGACGTTGCGAATAATAATGCCCGGACCATGGCGCCCGTCGTTTGAAGGTAAATAACTTGCGTAACCACCAGGCACTCAGCGGGTTAAAACCGATGATGAATAACTGACCTCCCGAGACTAAAACGCGCAAGGCTTCTCTTAAAACCTTGTGGGGATCTTCAGAAAATTCCAGTACATGATGCAGAATTAGTACATCGACAGATTCGTTGGCGATGGACAGAAAATCAGGTCTGGAAACAACTGATACCTGTGGGTCTGAAACGGGGTAATCGAAACTCAAAAATGTTTTATTACCAATGGGTGATTTTCGATGAAGTGGCGGACTACCCGCCATGCTTATCTGTAACAGGTGTCGCCCGAACTTCCTGGCGACCAATGGATCAATGACCCGTTGCTCGATCTCGGCCAGCTCTTTGGCCAAGGGGCATTGCTGCCAGAGTTGCCACTGTTGACGACATAGTGTCACTGAAGGCGGATTGAAATGTAATAGTGAGCGCATCATAAATCACCCAAGATTGTACTTGTACAGTCCTTGAATTGTTAATTATTATAATGTTTCTAGATGCAAATTGAGAGTTTTCAATGCAAGCGAGACCTGAAATATCAATTTCTCCCATCCCTGCCTTCCATGATAACTATATCTGGATGATTAAAAATCAGCAGGATAAGTCTGCTTTCGTAGTAGATCCGGGAGACGCCAGTCCCGTTTTGAAAACATTAAGCAAACAAGGCCTGTCACTGGCAGGCATTTTGGTTACCCATCATCATCACGATCATATCGGTGGAATCAGCGAGTTACTGTCTACCTGCTCCGTTCCTGTTTATGGGCCGCACAATCCTTCAATTAAACAAATAGACCACCCTTTGAGTGAGGGTGATAGCATTACTGTTTTTGGTCTTGAATTCACCATAATTGAAGTACCGGGCCATACCCTGGACCATATCGCCTATTTCTCCAGGAGCCAGGATAACCCCGTCCTGTTTTGCGGGGATACACTTTTTGTCAGTGGCTGCGGCCGGGTTTTTGAAGGTACCTACGAACAAATGTACAGATCACTGGAAAAATTGAGTAAATTACCGGGCGCGACACAAGTATATTGTACCCATGAATATACCCTTGCCAACCTGAAGTTTGCCAAGGCTGTTGATGGCTCAAACCCTGATTTGAAAGATTTTGATGCTTATTGCCAACGGCTCAGGGACAAGAATATACCAACAGTTCCATCCAGTATTAAAATTGAAATGAAGATAAATCCTTTTTTACGATGTGACCGGAAAAAAATAAAACAGGCTGCCGAGAAACATGCGAATAGCAAATTATCCAGGCCAGAAGAAATTTTTAAGGTGATTCGATGCTGGAAAGATGGCTTCTAAACACCTATATTTAACCTGAGCCAGGCGCATTCTGCTAAAAAAATAACCATTGTTCACTCAATCCATAAGATAGCGATGATAATAAAATTACCCACTAAAGCTTTTTTTTGCCTGGTTTCAGTCGTTTACCTGGTTGCCTGTAGCGCACCACCTGTATTTCAACAACAAACAATTTCTACAGTTCCATCCCGTTCAGAACAGGCCTCTTCCCTTTCACCCTATGAGATCCGGATCATTCAATCGATTAAATACGATCGTATTGCCATGCGCCTGACCCCGGTATCTATTCCCGATTACGAAAAAAAATCAATACCCATTGAAAATGTATGGGATCGAGCCCGTAATAATTTTCAACTGGATTTAAATGTTGATAACCGGCGTACGCGTGTGCAGCGAAACTGGTATGCACGTCACCAGGATTATTTTGATCGTGTTGGCAAACGCGCCGAAAGATACCTGTTTTACGTCGTCGATGAACTTGAGAAACGTAATATGCCGGGTGAGCTTGCGCTGTTGCCGATCGTCGAAAGTGCCTTCGATCCCTTCGCCTATTCCCACGGAAGAGCATCCGGTATGTGGCAGTTTATCCCGAGTACCGGCAAACGATACGGGCTTAAACAGGACTGGTGGTACGATGGTCGGCGCGATGTAGTCGCCGCTACCGATGCTGCACTGGATTTCCTTCAGGACCTGCATAAACAATTTAAGGGTGACTGGCTACACGCTCTGGCGGCCTATAATTCCGGGGCAGGTAATGTTCGAAAAGCCATCAGGTACAACAAAAAAAGGGGTCGCCCCACTGACTTCTGGTCGTTAAATTTACCAAAAGAAACAAAGGCATACGTTCCAAAGTTGTTGGCACTCGGACAATTGCTGAAAGATCCGGAAAAGTACAATTTACATTATCCTAAAATAGCCAATGTCTCATATTTCACCCAAGTCGATATCGGCTCGCAGATTGACCTTGCCCAGGCAGCCGAGCTGGCAGAGATTTCACTGGATGAACTTTACCTGTTAAACCCAGGCTTTAATCAATGGGCAACCTCGCCAAAAGGGCCGCACAGGCTTAACGTTCCCAATTATAAAGCCGAAATTTTCAGGGCCAACCTGGCCCGGTTACCCAAAGAGAAACGTATCAGCTGGATACGTTATAAGATTCGAAATGGTGATAGTTTAAGCAACATAGCCCAAAAACATGGCACAACGGCCCAGGCACTCAAGCAAATCAATAATATGCGCAGTTCGCGCATCCATGCGGGTAAAATCCTGTTTATCCCGGTCGCCAGCGAGGCTTCCCATCATTATGTGCTCAGTTCGGCGGAGCGTCTGAAAATCAAGCAAAAAAAAGGTGCTAAAACCGGCAAAGCCAAGACGCTTCATACTGTCAGGAAAGGTGAAAGCTTTTGGACAATATCCCGCAAATACAATGTCGGCATGCGGGAACTGGCCCGCTCAAACGGCATGGGTACCGCAGACAGGCTAAAAATCGGTCAAAAACTGGTTGTATGGGTAGCAACACCGATGACTACCGCACAATTATCCGGCAATGACAGGAAAGTGATTCGAAAAATAGGATACCGGGTCAGGTCAGGCGACTCTTTAGCCAGAATTGCCAATAAATTTAATATCAGCATCAGTAACATAGAATCCTGGAACGGCATCAGTCGGAACAAATACCTTTATCCAGGGCAATCCCTGAAGCTCTACGTTGATGTTACCCGTGCGAGTCTTTAACCACGGTAATATTTAATACTCGGCCCTGATATATATCGATCATTCCTGAAATCGTGAAAATTAAGGTTTTTTTCAAGCCCTTGCTGGTACTATTGGATTTCAAGGCAGCCAGACACATCATTCAAACAAAACATGAACAATTAATTCTGGATAATCGGGCTGGAAATAATCACAGATGTTAAGGCGATCATTCAGAGCCAGGGTTTACCACAGGTATTCATTCATTCTATGGCTGTTCATTACTCAAACTGCATCCGCTCTTCCCTCGCATGGCCTGGCTATGCATGGTGCGCCGAAATACGGGCCCGATTTCAGTCATTTTGAATATGTAAACCCCGCAGCACCCAAGGGAGGTCATCTGCGGCTTCCTGCCGTGAGGAGCAGTGGCTTCGACAGTCTGAATCCTTTTATTATCAAAGGTGTCCCTGCGGCCGGCTTAAGACGATTGGGCAGCAGTTACCTGTACGATTCATTGACTGTGCAATCCGACGACGAAGCTTTCTCGCAATACGGGCTGGTTGCCGAAACAATCGAAATGCCCGAAGACCGGTCATGGGTTACTTTCAGGCTTAATCCCATTGCGCGGTTCCATGACGGTCATCCGATAACCGCCGAAGATGTTATCTTTACCTTTGAGCTACTGACCCAAAAGGGCCACCCGCTTTACAGCACTTATTACCAGGATGTTGTCAGTTACCTGGCGCTGGACGAACACACGGTAAAATTTATATTTCGTTCCTCAGAGAACAAGGAACTGCCATTGATTATGGGCCAGCTTCCGGTGCTGCCGAAGCATTATTGGCAGGACAGGGAGTTTGACAAATCTTCGCTGGATATTCCGTTGGGCAGCGGCCCTTATCGTATCAAGTCGGTTAACCCGGGGCGATCAATTGTCTACGAACGGGATGACAGTTATTGGGCAAAAGACCTGCCGGTTAACAAGGGCCGCTATAACTTCGACCTGATCAGTTACGATTATTACCGTGATGCTACGGTCGCGCTGGAAGCACTCAAGGCCGGCGAATACGATATTCGCATCGAAAATACCGCCAAGTCCTGGGCAACGGGTTACCAGGGAGAAAAGTTTGACCAGGGCGAAATTATCAAGGTAGAGATCAAGCACAGCATTCCCTCCGGGATGCAGGGTTTTATCTACAATACGCGCCGCTGGCCTTTCCAGGATCGCAAGGTTCGACAGGCACTGGCGTATGCCTTTGATTTTGAATGGACCAACAAGCAGATCTTTTACAATACCTATACGCGCACCAAAAGCTATTTCGAAAACTCGGAGCTTGCCTCTTCGGGGTTACCCGATGAACACGAAATGGCCATTCTCGCTCCCTTCAAAAACCAGGTTCCCGAAGAAGTTTTCACCCTGAGTTACCTCCCTCCGAAAACTGACGGTCTGGGCAATAACAGGCAAAATTTAAAGCAAGCCTTTCGTTTGCTTGAACAAGCCGGTTGGCAAGTCAGCGGAAACCAGCTGGTAGAAACGACAAGCGGCAGGCCCATGCAGTTTGAAATATTACTCGACCTGCAGGAATATCAACGCATGGTATTGCCCTTTATCCAGAACCTAAAACGCCTGGGAATCGAGGCACGATTGAGAATCGTCGACCCGCAACAATACGTGAATCGCACCAATGAGTTTGACTTTGACATGACAATTACCAGCTTGCGCCAATCTTCCTCACCGGGTAATGAGCAGCGTGATTTTTGGCATTCAAGCGAGGCCGACCGACACGGTAGCCGAAACCTGATGGGTATCAAGGATCCGGTCGTCGACGAGCTTATTTCTCTGGTTATCAGTGCGCCCAACCGGGAACAGCTTGTCTACAGGACCCGGGCGCTTGACCGGGTTTTACTCTGGGGACATTACGTGATCCCGCATTTTCACAGCCAGACATTCAGGATAGCCTACTGGAATAAATTTAAACGCCCCGAAATATCACCTAAATATAACATAGGCATTGATAACTGGTGGTTTAAGCAAAGGATGACGACACCTTAAATGCACGCCTATATTGTCCGCAGATTATTACTTATTGTGCCGACATTATTCGGCATCATGCTGATTAATTTCGCCATCGTCCAGGTAGCGCCTGGCGGTCCCGTTGAGCAGATGCTGGCCACATTGCAGGGCCTTGATACCAGCACATCTTCTCGACTTGGTGGCTCAACACAGGCTGAACTCAGGGGCCCGGGAAGTGCCGGTGGTGAAAGCTCAAAGTACCGCGGCGCGCAGGGACTCGATCCCGCGCTGGTTAAAAAAATCGAGAAGCTTTATGGCTTCGATAAACCGGCTCACGAACGTTTCTGGCTGATGATAAAGAATTACTCGACCTTGAATTTCGGGGAAAGCTTTTACCGTGATCAAAAGGTAACCGACCTGATTATTGAAAAAATGCCGGTGTCTATCTCGCTTGGCCTTTGGTCGACGCTGATCATCTATTTAATCTCGATACCCATGGGTATTCGCAAGGCGATCAAGCACGGATCCAGGTTCGACGTCTGGACCAGCTCGGTCATTATCGTCGGTTACGCAATACCCGGCTTCCTGTTCGCAATTTTCCTTATTGTCGCCTTTGCCGGCGGCAGCTACTTTGACTGGTTTCCCTTGCGTGGCCTGGTGTCGACAAACTGGGACGAGTTGTCGCCGTTTGGCAAGGTAGTCGATTATTTCTGGCACCTGGTTCTGCCCATCACCGCGCTGGTCATCGGCGGTTTTGCGACTATCACCATGTTAACCAAGAACTCTTTCCTCGATGAAATCAACAAGCAATACGTGATCACGGCCCGCGCCAAGGGACTGACTGAACGCCAGGTTCTCTACGGTCACGTGTTCCGAAACGCCATGTTGATCATTATTGCCGGTTTTCCCGGTCTGATAATCGAAGTCCTGTTCACGGGCGCGCTGTTGATCGAGGTGATCTTCTCACTAGACGGCCTGGGTTTATTGAGCTTCGAGTCGGTCCTGAACCGGGACTACCCTGTGTTTTTTGGCACATTGTTCATCTTCACCCTGCTGGGCATGCTGGTGAAGCTGGCCAGCGACCTGACCTATCGCTGGGTCGATCCGCGCATTGATTTTGAAACCCGGGAAATCTGATGCTGAAAATCACCTTAACCCCTCTGAACCAGCGTCGCTGGCAGGTATTCAAGGCCCAGAAGCGTGGTTATATCTCATTATGGGTTTTCCTGGTTCTTTTTGGACTGAGCCTGTTTGCTGAATTCATAGCCAATGACAAACCGATACTCGTCTATTACGACCAGTCCCTGTACTTCCCCCTGTTTGTTACCTACCCGGAGACCACATTCGGCGGTGAATTTGAAACCGAGGCGGTGTACCGTGATCCTTACGTAAAAAACCTGATCAATGCAAAGGGCTGGATGATATGGCCACCCATTCCCTACAGTTACAGGACCATGAACTTTGCCCTGAATCAGCCTGCTCCTTCGCCGCCAAGCGCCGATAACCTGATTGGCACGGACGACCAGACCCGCGATGTTGCCGCTCGCCTGATTTACGGTTTCAGGCTGTCGGTATTATTTGGCCTGACGCTGACCTTGGTCAGTTCTGTTATCGGCGTTGCGGTTGGCGCCTTGCAGGGTTTTTACGGAGGCAAGATCGATTTATTCGGCCAGCGTTTTATCGAGATCTGGAGCAGCATGCCGCGTTTGTACCTGCTGATTATTCTGTCCAGTATAGTTATTCCCGATTTCTGGTGGTTATTGGGCATCATGCTGTTATTCAGCTGGATGGCTCTGGTCGATGTAGTGCGCGCCGAATTCCTGCGGGGCAGGAATCTCGAATACGTCAGGGCCGCAAGGGCGCTTGGTATGTTCGACAGCCGCATCATGATGCGGCATATCCTGCCTAACGCCATGGTCGCTACCATGACTTATTTGCCTTTCATTCTTACCGGCGCCATTACTACACTGACAGCGCTGGACTTTCTGGGTTTCGGATTGCCTCCCGGCTCACCTTCGCTGGGCGAAATGGTAGCCCAGGGAAAATCGAACCTGCACGCACCTTGGCTGGGTATCTCTGCTTTCCTGGTGCTGTCGCTTATGCTGACTCTGTTGATTTTTATAGGCGAAGCCGCACGCAATGCATTTGATCCAAGGAACACCTTGCAATGAATGCCCCTGATAATAAAACAGTACCGCAAGGCAATGTACTCGAAGTCAGCAACCTGAGTGTGAATTTCAAGGTTTACAACGACCTTGTCTGGGCGGTAAAGCACGTTGGATTTGAGCTTAAGCGGGGAGAAACCCTGGCACTGGTGGGAGAATCGGGTTGCGGGAAAACAGTCACGGCCCTTTCTATCCTGCAGCTTCTGCCCTACCCGATTGCCAGTCACCCGGGTGGAAGTATTCGAATCGATGGTCACCAAATCATTCATATGCCAATTCAGGAGTTACGCAAGTTTCGGGGTAATCGTGTCAGCATGATCTTCCAGGAACCCATGACTTCGCTGAACCCGTTACACACGGTCGGTCAGCAGATTCTCGAAAGCCTTTACCTGCACCGACGCATATCGCATGAGAGCGCCAACAAGCGCCTGATCGAATTATTGAACATGGTCAGGATTCCGGATCCCGAGGAAAAGGCAAAGGCTTACCCGCACGAACTTTCAGGCGGCCAGAGGCAGCGTATAATGATCGCCATGGCACTGGCTAACGAGCCGGATATTTTAATTGCCGATGAACCTACTACTGCGCTCGATGTCACCATCCAGGCCCAGATACTTGATTTATTAAAAAGCCTGCAAAAGCGCATGGGTATGGCCATTTTGCTGGTTTCCCACGATCTGGGCCTGGTTCGTCGCTACAGCGACAAGGTGAGCATCATGTCGCAGGGCGAAATTGTCGAATCGGGGCCAACCGAACATGTATTCCGGCGACCCAGTCACCCGTACAGCAAACAGTTGATCGATGCCGAGCCACGCGGACTGGCCGTACCGGCTGATGCCGGAGCGCCTGTGCTGCTGGAAACCAATCAGCTTAACGTCTGGTTCCCGATTAAAAAAGGCATCCTGGCTCGTACCGTAGATTACGTCAAGGCGGTCAGGGATATTGATATCCGGGTTAAATCAGGACATACCCTGGGCGTTGTCGGCGAAAGTGGTTCGGGTAAGACAACCCTTGGGCTGGCTATACTGCGCTTAATCAGGAGCAAGGGAGTCATACGTTTCAACGAGCAGCGCATTGACCATCTGAACCTGAAACAACTGCGACCGCTTCGGCGCGAAATACAAATGGTGTTCCAGGATCCCTACGGAAGCCTGAGTCCAAGAATGTCGATCGCGGAGATCGTAGGTGAAGGCTATCAGATACACCGCCTGGGTAATGCGGAAAAACAGGAAGAGGCCGTGGTAAAGGCATTAATGGAGGTAGGCATTGACCCTGCCAGCCGGCATCGATACCCGCACGAGTTTTCCGGTGGCCAACGCCAGCGTATCGCCATTGCCAGGGCATTAATTTTAAAACCGAAACTGATTGTCCTCGACGAACCTACTTCTGCCCTCGATCGAACCGTGCAATCACAAATTGTCGACCTGCTCAGAACGCTGCAAACGCAATACCGGCTCACGTACATCTTTATCAGTCATGATCTATCGGTAGTGAAGGCGATTAGCCACGACCTGATCGTGATGAAGTCGGGGAAAATTATGGAATACGGGACGGTTGACCAGGTGTTTAAAGATCCGCAGGATACCTATACGCAATCGCTGATCAATGCTGCTTTCTTTAGGCAGATTCATTGATTCTAATTGCCAACTGCTTTGGGTATACTTATTTGAGAATTGCAGGTTAAGCGTAATTAAATTAATAATAAAATCATAATTTTAATAATCAGGCATATTAGTCATTTAGCTAAGGACAATAAATATGGGTTTTCTATCAGGCAAAAAAATTCTTATCGTCGGGGTTGCCAGTAAATTATCAATTGCAGCAGGCATTGCCGAATCCTGTTACCGGGAAGGAGCCGAACTGGCTTTCACCTATCAAAATGAAAAACTTAAGGACCGTGTCGAGGGTTTTGCTGAAAAATGGGGATCGAAACTGACCTTTCCATGCGATGTCGTCAGTGATGAAGAAATTGATGCAGCCTTTGAAGCGCTTGCTAAGCACTGGGATGGACTGGACGGTATTGTTCACGCGGTCGGTTATGCCCCTGCCCACGAACTCGATGGCAACTATATAGACGTCACTACGCGGGAAGGATTCAGAATTGCCCACGATATCAGTTCCTATAGCTTCGTAGCACTTGCCAAAGGCGGTCGCAAATTAATGAGTGGCCGCAATGGTGCCTTGCTGACACTATCTTACCTGGGTGCAGAGAGAACCATGCCCAACTACAACGTTATGGGCCTCGCAAAGGCCAGCCTGGAGGCGAACGTGCGATATATGGCACGCAGTCTTGGTCCAGAGGGAACGCGCGTCAATTGCATCTCAGCCGGCCCTATAAGAACGCTGGCGGCCTCCGGAATTAAAAGCTTCAGGAAAATGCTGGATTACAACGAGAACCAGACACCGCTTCGTCATAATACTACCATTGACGAAGTTGGCGATGCCTCGGCATTCATGCTCTCGGACCTGGCCCGGGGTATTACCGGCGAGGTCACCTACGTTGATGGAGGTTTCAATACCACAGCGATGGGCGATCTAAGCGAAG
>CAMYIF010000032.1 GCA_947258415.1 uncultured Pseudomonadales bacterium | reverse complement strand
ACCCCTGTTGAAAACCGGCAGCCCTGAACATTTTGTTAATCGAACCGGGTTCGGCTGCACAGGTTGACGGCCAAATGATGTGGGTCAATTGTTCATCATTCAAAAAGCTCACGCTGGAAGGCCCGGTTAGGAGTATTACCTGGAGTTATCACCATGGATAACGGCAAACTCGAATCAAAAGCGAATCCACTGGAACAGCTAACCGTCCGACCATTCAGGAAGGATGATATGGACCTGGAGAGGTATTTTTACGATCATCTTTCCTCACAATCAAAACATTACCGGTTCATGGGTGGCATCACACAGTTGACCGATAAAGAACTGGAAGAATTATGCGATATTGATTTTGGTAATCGCATGGCATTCATTGCCACTGTCACAACGGATGGCGAAGAGCGGGTGGCCGGCATCAGCCGTTATGCGCTGGATGATACGGGCGAAGCCCATGAGTTTGCCGTGACGGTCGCTGATGAATGGCAACATAAAGGCCTGGACAGGCTGCTGATGGAAAAGCTGATCGAGTTTGCCAGCAAGCATGGTGTCAGGAAACTCTACTCCATCGAACTTGCCGATAACAACGCCATGAAACAACTCGCAGATGCTTTGGGTATGCAGCGGGTGCGCGATCCCGATGTCGGTCACCAGGTTATTTACAGCCAGGTGCTTTAGAAGCACAGCCGTTCATCTTACCCCTTTATGCAAACCGGCGA
Organism: uncultured Pseudomonadales bacterium; assembly: GCA_947258415.1. GTDB lineage: Bacteria > Pseudomonadota > Gammaproteobacteria > Pseudomonadales > IMCC2047 > CAMYIF01. The sequence continues at coordinate 19,876 of CAMYIF010000032.1, read as the reverse complement.
CGGTAACCCCATTTGCCGCTCTGCCGCGCTGTAACTGCATTATTTCTATACTTGTGCGTGCGGGACCATGCCTGAAATCATTCGACTGGACGTTGCGTTTAATAGTAGGCTTTAACCAGTTTAGAGTTTAGCTTGCCCTGGATATCAAATGAAGAAATGGCATTTCGTAATAGCGGGATTGTTAATAGTAGCGGGCCTGGGTTATTGGGCATCGCTTGAAGATCCTGTTGAGGTAACCCTGGTCAAGGTTGAACGGGGACTGGTCGAAAAAACCGTGGCCAATACCCGGGCCGGAACGGTAAAAGCCTGCCAGCGCTCCAAGCTGTCGCTGCCGATCGGCGGCCAGATTGAACATATCTACGTACGCGAGGGAGACAGAGTTAACGAGGGCCAGTTGCTGATTGCCCTGTGGAACAGGGACCGTGTAGCACAGGTTGAGCAGGCAAAGGCAGAAGTGATTTCAGCCAACAAAATGCAAGAAAGCGCCTGCATTACCTCGGAATCGGATAACCGGGAAGCCGATCGACAGGCCTTCCTGCTTGGTAAAAAATTGACCTCTGCCGAACGCGCCGACCTGGCGCAGGCCAAGGCGCAAGCCAGTGCCGCCGCCTGCGAAGGCTCAAAGGCGCGCGAACTCCAGGCCCAGGCGATGCTCAGTCACGCCGAGGCGATACTGGCGCAAACTTACCTGTATGCGCCCTTTGCCGGCAAGGTCGCCGAAGTAACCGGTGAAATCGGTGAATTTTCAACACCTTCTCCACCTGGGGTGCAAACGCCCCCGCTGATCGATTTGCTGACCAATACCTGCCACTATATCAGCGCGCCGATCGACGAAGTCGATGCTTCTGAAATCAATGTGGGCATGCCGGTGCGCGTCACCATGGATGCCTACCGTGACCGGGTCTTCCCGGCAACCGTGAGAAGAATATCCACTTACGTACTCGACCTTGAAAAGCAGGCGCGTACCGTAGAGGTTGAAGCTAACCTGGAGCCGGCCAAAGGTGACAGTGGGTTATTGGTCGGTTACAGCGCCGATATGGAAATTATCCTCGAGTCCAAAAACGATGCGCTCAGGATTCCTTCTGAATTGCTTGTCGACGAACGCTATGTACTGATTATCGAGGAAGGGCTTATTCAGAAGCTGGAAATCGTTACCGGCTTGTCCAACTGGCACTTTACCGAAGTAGTGGAGGGCCTGGAGGAAGGCGCAGAGATCATCAGCAATATTGGCACCCAGGGTGTGACCGTTGGCGCAGCTGTCAATGTGAGCCGGTAATCGTGATCGTTCTCGATTCCGTTAACAAGACATACCAGGTCGGTGGTACGCCGTTACACGCGCTGGATAACGTAACCCTGTCGATAGAAACCGGCGAATACCTGTCGGTAATGGGTCCATCCGGCTCCGGAAAATCGACACTCCTGAACATGATCGGCCTGCTCGATCACCCCGATTCCGGCAGCTACCTGTTCAACGGGGTGGCGACGGAAACCCTGCCCGAGCAGGAACTTGCCCGCTTGCGGGGTGAAAATATCGGCTTTATCTTCCAGGCCTTTCATTTGATCAATCGGCTTACCGCCTTCGAGAATATAGAGTTACCCATGGTGCTTGCCGGTGAACCGGTCAAATCTCGTCGCAGTTCCGTCAGGCAAGTGCTGGATATGGTCGGGTTGGGTGATCGTGCGGATCACAAGCCAAACCAGCTTTCCGGTGGCCAGTTGCAGCGCGTAGCCATTGCCCGAGCCCTGGTAATGCACCCGAAATTATTGCTCGCCGATGAACCGACCGGTAACCTGGATTCGGTATCCGGCAAGGAGGTTATCGAGGTTCTGGAACAACTCAACCGGGAAGGCATAACCCTGATCCTGGTCACCCATGACCGCCATATTGGCAAAAGGGCCAACCGTCGTATACGCATGGTCGATGGCAAGATTGAAAAAGATGAGAGACAAGGAAAGGGCGTAAAGGCAGAGCGAGGCGAGCGGGGTGACCATGCGCCTGTCTGACCAGGTACGTTTCAATACGCTGGTCTTTCAGCGTTACGGCGTACGCACATTCCTGCTGTTGCTGGCTGTCGGTATTGGCGTTGCCTCGGTGATCCTGTTAACCAGCCTGGGTGAGGGCGCCAGGCGTTACGTGGACCAGGAATTTTCTTCACTTGGCAACCGGTTATTGGTTGTTCTTCCTGGTCGGAAGGAAACCACAGGTGGCGCACCGCCAATATACGGGACCGTACCCCGGGACCTGACCCTTGAAGATGCCAATGCCCTGCTGCGTATTCCCGGCGTGAACGCCATCGCCCCGGTTATCGCCGGCACGACCACGGTTGCCAGGGAAAGCCGCTCAAGGGAAGTGATTACTATCGGCACTACGGCTGGCTTCTTCGTGGTCCGGAAGCTGGACGTGGGCAAGGGTAAAATACTGCCTCCCCGGGCCGATTCGGAAGCCCTTGCGGTCTGTGTGCTGGGCGTCAAGCTCCAGCGCGAATTGTTCGGCGCTGCCCCGTCCATCGGTCAATGGGTACGGGTGGGCGATCGGCGCATGCGGGTCATCGGTATCCTTGAAGAACGCGGTGAATCGCTCGGCCTGGACCTGCGCGACATGATTATCATACCGGTACGCACGGCGGAACAGTTGTTTAATTCCCCGGGGCTGTTTCGCATCATTATCGACCTTAACGTGAATACGTCGATAGTCGATACTGAAAAGCGAATACGCTCGATCATTCGGCAGCGGCATGAGGGTGAAGACGACGTTACCCTGGTAAGCCAGGATGCCATGCTCGCCGCTTTTGGTAATATCCTTACCACCCTTACTTTGGCGATCGGCGCGATTTCGGCCATCAGCCTGCTGGTTGCCGGTATCCTGATAATGAATATCAGCCTGATCTCGGTCAGCCAGCGCCGTGAGGAAATTGGTTTACTAAAGGCGATCGGTGCAAGCAGCCGGCAGGTAAGGCAGTTATTCATGGGTGAATCCTTGCTGCTGATCTCCCTTGGCTCGATCACGGGTATCGCCTTTGCCTTCGGGTCGATTTTCGTGGCTTCGGTATTGTGGCCAAATTTTCCACTGGCTCCCCCGGTATGGGCGGTTCCGGCGGCTGTGGGTATCGCACTGCTGGCCGGTTTGTTGTTCTCCATATACCCGGCCAATCGGGCCGCCGGGCTTGACCCTGTGCTGGCGATGCGGGGATTACAGCAATGACGTTAACCGACGGTGCAAAATGGGTTTTCAAGGCCCTGTGGATACAACGCAGTCGCTCGCTGTTGACCATTCTCGGCTTTTCCATCGGTATCGCTGCGATGGTTTTGCTCAGCGCCATGGGCGAAGGGCTGCGCCTTTACGTACTCAATGAGTTCACCCAGTTCGGCAGCCATATAGTGGCGATAACCCCGGGTAAAACCGAGACCTTTGGCCTGGGCGGGATACTCAATACAACGCGGCCCCTTTCGCTGTCAGATGCCGAAGCGATGGAGCGCCTGCCGAACGTCGAAGAAGTGGTGCCAGTGGTAATGGGCACGGCGCAAATAAAATACGGCCAGCGCAGCCGCTACACCAATGTTGCCGGTGTCGGTGCCCTCGCCGATAAAGCCTGGAAGCTCGAAGTCGCTACGGGTGAGTTTTTACCCAGAGAGGATTTTCGGCGTTCACGATCGCTGGCGGTACTGGGCACAACGGTCAAGCGTGAACTGTTTGGCGCAACCAGCCCGCTCGGGCAATTCGTTCGTATCGGCGGTGAACGGTACCGGGTTGTCGGGGTGATTGCGCCAAAGGGAGAGTTCCTGGGTACCGATCTGGACGATATGATTTTTATTCCCGCCAGCAAGGGCTTGCAGTTATTCAACCGCGAAAGCCTGATGGAAATTGACGTTTTCTATTCGCCGAGGACCAGCAGCCAGGCAATTTCCGAAAAGATAAAAAAGCAATTGATCAGTCGACACGGCTTCGAGGATTTCACCATCATTACCCAGGACCAGGTGCTGGAAACCATGGATGATATCTTGCAGATACTTACCTACGCAGCCGCCGGCCTGGGGGCAATTTCGCTGCTGGTCGGAGGAGTCGGCATAACCACGATTTTGATGATTACCGTCAACGAACGGGTTTCAGAAGTTGGCTTGCTGCGTGCTTTGGGCGCGACCGTGCCGCTGATCAGGACACTGTTCCTGGCCGAAGCGTTGTTGCTTGGACTGGTCGGTGGCATTTGCGGCATTGTTGCGGTGATAGTGCTGTTGTTTCTGATCTTCCTGTTTGCCCCCGGATTGCCTGTCGAATTGAGCCTGGAAATCATTACCGGAGCACTGGCCATTTCGTTACTGATCGGCCTTGTGGCCGGTGTAAACCCGGCTTCGCGTGCGGCGAACATGACGCCTATCGATGCGTTGCGGGCAGAATAATTGCACTTGCTTATATTTGCACGCATTGGGGTCTACCTGCCATGAGCTGCCCGGCACCTGTGCAACACCTTTAAACCGCCCCTTTGAAACGCGCCGAGTAACCGGTTAACTGGCAATGATAAACACCCGCCTGCCGGGTCAGTGCTTTCAACAGGCGGGCAAAGGAATCGTGGGTGACTTCAATGTCGGTTTTTGAAACAGCCCAAACGTGCCATTTCCTGCGCAGCAACCCGGTGCGGTAAATTTCGATATCAAAGCCCTGGAGGGTTTTGGACAGGGCAATAATCTGCGCCTCGTCCCTGCTTTCGTAGTTAAGAAAATATTGCAGGCGCGCCTTGTCCTTCACATTGAACAGGCTTTTCCAGCGCAGCCAGATGTAAGACCAGACGTCCAGGTTCATTGTTTTATAGGTACCCATTTGTGTTATCTCCCCGTTATTGAATTCATATGTTTAAGCAGTAACAGGAATACTATGTCGCTAATGGCTACATATCAACGCGTGAAAAATCGATATGTATCCTTTTCAGGCAGGTCAACGATAATCATGGTGAAGGGCGGGTAATCAACTGTTCGATAAAAAAGATACGGATTAAAACAACCACTGGCGCAGTTCTTCCAGGTTGGCTACCACGATCTGCTGTGCTTCCGGTTTTTGCTGCATCATGTAGGGGTCGATTTGCAACTGTTTCAGCGCGTAGGGCACCAGCGCGGCACGGGTGGTGATTGTTAGCTGCTTGCGGTTCATACCGTAATCGTTGGCAATAATCGTCTGCCGGGCAGGGGACAGACGGGTATCGGGCATGATAATAATCGCTACCTGTTTGTTCCAGAAAGTATCCAGGTCGATCGGGTTGGGCGATTCATGGTCGATGATATCGGGTTCGCCCCGAAAGCGGCTGAGGACAAAATCGGTAAAGTCCCTGCGTTTCTCACAATAGGCGCGCACATGCCAGCGGTATCCCGAATACACCAGGGTATGTGGCGCAATAACCCGTGTTTCCTGTTCCGCCGAGCTTAGCGAGATGTAGTCCACCTCAAGGCGTTTGCCCTGTTGCGCGGCCTGCACCACGGGCCGAACCACTTCCGGGCGTACATCGCGAACCGGCACGTGTAACACTTCAGAATTGGCCGATCCCAGGTCAAGCCCGGAAAAGCGTGTCTTGATATCCTTGTTGCGGTTCAACAGGTGCAGGTATTCATCAGCCAGCCCCTCGGTAACCTGCGGCTGGAATTCGGCGGTGGGTTTGTAGCCTTTCAGGCGACGATCGTAGACCAGGTTACCCGGACCGACTTCGCGGATGTACTCGTTGATGTCTTTCGAGGCCTGCTGGCGACCGATTCCAAAGCTGTTACAAAGATTATTGGTCGTCAACCTGCCTTCCCACAGGGCTATTATCTCGATCAACCGGTAGCGTAATAACAAATCCCAGCGAAGCGGCCATTTTTTTTCGGTCATCTGTTTACCTGTTTATATCCGGGGTTCGCTGCCTGGCACAGTTTGCTGTTTCTCTGTCGTAGTAACCCAAATGAAAAACCTGAATGAGAAACCTGCGCTTGTAGTCCACGTAATAATGTATACAGAATAGACATGTAGATAAAAGCTACATAATATTGATAATCAAAGAAAGCGTCAACCGGAAGCAGCAAGGAGCCTTATTGCCTGGTAAGGCTAAAGTAACGAAAAAGAGATTACAGGGAAAAGAGCATGCACATCACCCGACATATACAGGCGTGCATTCAGCAACGGGCCATTCAAAAAACCCGCAATATTTGTGACTTTTATCAAGGCATAATTTCCCGGAAAGAGTAATCTTTGCTGCTTTCTTCCAAATTAATTATAAATCTTTACAGGGATTAGGTTATGAAACTGATCAAATTGTTAGTTGCCCTGATAGCTGCAGCAGGGTTTTCGATGATGGCTGGACAGGTGATGGCCTATGAAGCGGGTGACTGGCTGGTTCGTGTCCGCGTTATTACCGTGGCACCGAACCACGATAGTGGTCAGTTATACATCAATGGCGTTGGCTCCGGCCCCGGTGTACGTGTCAATGATGATACCGTACCTGAACTGGATATTACCTATATGATCACCAGGAACTGGGCGCTGGAGTTGATCCTTGCCTACTCTGAGCATACGGTTAAGGGCGAAAAAACCTGGGCAGCTTTGGGTGATGTGATCGATACCAAGGTGCTGCCACCGACCTTGACATTGCAGTACCATTTCGCTCCCGATTCAAATATTCGTCCCTACCTGGGTGTCGGCGTAAATTACACCCATTTCTTTGATGAGGAAGTAGCCGGCTCCGTATTACCGGCTCCCGGTGACAAGGTGGAACTCGACGATTCATGGGGTCTGGCGGCTCAGGCAGGGATTGATATCAAGCTGGATGATGACTGGTTTATTAACCTGGATGTGAAATATGTCAACATCGAAACGGAGGCACATTTCAAAAATATTGCCGTTGGCAGCGCAACAATCAATGCCGAAATTAATCCGATAATCTGGGGTGTCGGTATCGGCAGGCGTTTTTGATTACAGGAAACCGTTGCTTACTTATTGAACCAGTAGATCATACCGGGAAGGGTTATATATTGGATGCCTTTTTGCTGGACCCGAATTACCTGCAACCGGGAGACGAGGGCTAGTAATCCGATATACCGGCTTTTCTGCCATGTATCACGCCCCTGATGGTAAAAAAGGGATACAAAGTGATCAATAAAGATATTCTATGATATTATTCCCGAAGGACTTGTCACTCGATGCGCATGTCAACTAAAAATAACACCGGGGTAGCTGATTCAGCAGTTTAACAATAATACTTCTGTCATCATCAAACGATGACATGAGATGGAAAATAAGGAACCAATATGTTTAATAAAATTTTACTTCCCATCGATCTTTCGGAAACCAAACTGGCAGCAGAAGCCCTGAAAATTGCCATTGACGAGTGCCGCAAAAATAATGCAGAGCTTCACGTGTTAATGGTCGTTCCCGGTTTCAGGCTGTCGCCCGTAGGTACCTATTTACCGGAAGGTACAATGAAAAAAATGCATGAACAAGTGAGCGCTGATTTGCATAAGTTCATTGAAAAAAATATTCCCAAGGACATAAAATCGTTTTCCGACTTGATTTCTGGCGAGCCTGCTGAAGAAATTATCGAAGCAGCCGAGAAATTGGGCGTTGGGTTGGTTGTCATTCCTTCTCACTCACGCACAATTGGCCAGATATTACTCGGTTCCACTGCCAACAAGGTCGTGGCACATGCTCATTGCCCGGTAATGGTTGTAAAAACAAAGACTAAAAAGGATTAATAAAGAAATATCCATCAACCAGGTCACGGGCTGCAATAAGGCTCGTGGCGCGGGTAGAACAGTTAGTGCGTTTTGGTGAAGACCAAAACGCATTGATCAGCACCACTTCAAACGATCATTCCCCCCCCTGAACACATCCTGATCTATCTAGTCGCGATGATTAAGTTTGTTATTGACTCACAGGATTCATAATTAATCATCTCGGTTTGTCAATCTTATTCGTTTTCGAGTTAGTTACAGCAGGCATAAGCGCGTGAATACTAAACAGCGAATCGGCTTGCTTTTGACTGCCTGGTGACTATGACCAGGCATTTTCGCTTTTGTGACCAGTTCAGAGAGCCATCTTTTATTCGCGCAACATAAAGCAACTCGCACAATTGAATAATAGCAATTGAAACAATGATCCTTTTTATCAAGGGCTTTAATTACTGGCTGGTTTTGGCTGGCTTGATAAATGTCATGGCGAACAATGTAATTTTTTTAATAGAGTAATAAGGTTGGAGGAGATCTAAATGTTAGAAGAAAAAAGCACCGAGGTGCCCAGCAAAAAAGACGAGATTTTTGTATTCATTCTGATTCTGTTCATTGTCTTCCCTTTATTGAGTGTGGCAATCATGGGTGGCTATGGTTTTATGGTCTGGATGAGCCAGCTAATTTTTGGCTCACCAGGGAGTCACTAGGAGGGCGGCGACTATGGTTGACCTGAGTAAGCGTTCCCTATTTAAAGCAGGGCTGCATGGCTCGGCTCGACTTCGTCCGCCCTGGAGCCTGGATGAGGCTGAATTTATATCCCATTGTACCCGTTGTGGCGCATGTGTTGAGGCATCCCCGATAAGCTTATAATAAAAGGCAGCGGGGGTTTTCCCGAGCTGGACTTTTCCAAGGCTGAATGCACTTTTTGCCAGGAGTGCGTTAGCGCCTGTTCGGATGGGGCGCTTGATTTAAAACAGCGTCCGGTCATAGCCCAACGACCCGAAATCAACGCCGACTGCTTGTCCCGGAAAGGTATCTATTGTCGCAGTTGTGCTGATATTTGCGACCAGTCTGCGATTCTCTTCAAGTATTACAGGGATAGTCCCCAACCTTCTATTGCCCAGCCCGCGATAAACCTGGATCTATGCAATGGATGTGGCGCGTGTGTATCAACCTGTCCGACCGATGCCATTCAATTTTTGCCGGCACAACAACCTATACAACAACCGATACAACAACCGGCGCAGGAGAACACGAATTATGTCTGAGTACCATGTAGCCAGTTTGATTGGCAGATCACACCCCGATCATTTTGGCGAGATAAGCAAAAATATAAACGCCATGCAGGGTTGCGAAATACATGGCACGGACGATAGCGGGAAATTCATCGTGTCCATAGAAGCCAACAATAACAAGGACATTGCCGACCGTTTTATTAACCTTCAACAGATTCCACATTTAATCGATTTAAGTCTCGTCTATCACGAGTACGTTGACGAAGCGTCAGAAACAGAAACGGAGGAGAGATCCTAATGAAATTATCACGACGAGATTTTGTAAAAGCGAGTGCCGTCAGCGTCGCCGCGACCACAGCTGGAATCGCTGTGCCGAGCAGCGCGTCTAATATTATTACCAGTTCTGCTGAAACGAAGTTAACCTGGGACAAGGCGCCTTGCCGTTTCTGCGGAACCGGTTGTGGCATTAATGTTGCGACCAAAAACGGTAAAGTAGTGGCCACGCATGGCGATATTAATGCCCCGGTCAACAAGGGCCTGAATTGCGTCAAGGGGTATTTTTTATCGAAGATCATGTACGGGAAGGATAGGTTGACGACCCCCTTGTTGCGCATGAAAGACGGGAAATACGATAAAACTGGTGAGTTTACCCCGGTCAGCTGGGATGTTGCTTTTGACACCATGGAGGAAAAGTACAAAGAGGTATTAAAGAAAAAAGGTCCCACCTCTGTTGGTATGTTCGGTTCCGGCCAATGGACCGTCCAGGAAGGCTATGCAGCGGTTAAATTGATGAAGGCGGGTTTCCGCTCCAATAATATCGATCCGAATGCACGCCACTGCATGGCTTCTGCTGTGGGTGGTTTCATGCGTACTTTTGGCATTGACGAGCCGATGGGTTGTTACGATGATATCGAGCAGGCCGATGCTTTTGTGCTCTGGGGTTCGAATATGGCCGAGATGCACCCGATATTATGGACGCGGGTAACAGACCGGCGTTTAAGCAATCCGCATGTCGAGGTATCTGTATTATCGACATTTACTCACAGGTCCTTTGATTTAGCCGATTTATCGATTATTTTTACCCCGCAAACCGATCTTGCCATGCTTAACTATATTGCCAATTACATTATCCAGCAGGATAAGGTGAATTGGGATTTTGTTAACAAGCATACTAATTTCCGCCGTGGTAACCCGGATATTGGCTATGGGTTAAGGCCCGAGCACAAGCTCGAGAAACAGGCTAAAAACGCCGATAAAGCGAATGATTCTTCGCCGATGACTTTCGAAGAATTCAAAGAATTTGTGTCCACTTATACACCCAAGTACGTATCCAAACTGTCGGGTGTGTCCGAAGAAAAACTGGTCAAGCTGGCCGAGATGTATGCCGATCCAGACAAAAAGGTCATGTCATTCTGGACCATGGGTTTCAACCAGCATACGCGCGGTGTCTGGTGTAATAACCTTATCTATAACATCCACTTGCTAACCGGAAAAATTGCCACACCGGGAAACAGCCCGTTTTCATTGACCGGTCAACCTTCCGCCTGTGGAACAGCGCGCGAGGTGGGAACTTTCTCTCATCGGTTGCCTGCGGACATGGTTGTGACTAACCCTGATCACCGTGCCTACTCAGAAAAGATCTGGAAATTACCTGCTGGCACCATCCCTGAAAAACCAGGGTTCCACGCGGCTTTGCAGAACCGTAAACTCAAGGACGGCGTCCTGAACGCCTACTGGGTGCAATGTAATAACAATATGCAGGCGGCCGCGAACATCAATGAGGAAGGCTACCCCGGTTACCGTAACCCGGATAATTTTATTGTTGTCAGTGATGCCTATCCGACCGTAACGGCCCAGGCGGCCGACCTGATTTTGCCTACGGCCATGTGGGTTGAAAAGGAAGGTGTTTACGGAAATGCAGAGCGTCGTACCCAGTCCTGGTACCAGCAAGTGATGGCACCAGGTGATGCAAAATCTGATATGTGGCAGCTGGTCGAGTTTTCAAAACGCTTTACTACGGATGAGGTGTGGCCGAAAGAGTTGCTGGATAAAAAGCCGGAACTGGCCGGCAAAACGCTTTACCAGGTATTGTTTGAGAACGGAAATGTCAATAAGTACCCGCTTTCAGAAGTGAAAAAAGACCGGCTTAATGTTGAATCCAGGCATTTTGGTTTTTATATTCAAAAAGGACTTTTTGAAGAATATGCAAAATTTGGTCGCGGCAAGGCGCATGACCTGGCGCCTTACGATCGTTATCACAATGAACGCGGGTTGCGCTGGCCGGTAGTTAACGGCAAGGAAACACTTTGGCGCTTCAGGGAGGGTTCCGATCCGTATGTCAAAGCCGGGAAAGGCTTCGAGTTCTACGGTAAACCGGATGGTAGAGCGGTGATTTTTGCATTGCCTTACGAACCAGCAGCGGAGTCACCTGACAAGGAATATGATTTATGGCTCAGCACCGGGCGTGTACTGGAGCATTGGCATTCCGGGTCAATGACCCAACGTGTACCCGAACTGCACAAGGCCATTCCCCACGCATTACTTTATATGCACCCGGATGATGCTAAATCACGAGGTATGCGCCGTGGTGATGAGGTTAAACTGGTATCAAGACGCGGTGAAATACGTGTCAGGGTTGAGACCCGTGGTCGGTTTAAAACGCCCGTAGGCCTGGTCTATGTTCCCTGGTTTGATGCTTCACGCCTGATTAACAAAATAACGCTTGATGCAACCGATCCGATTTCCAAACAAACGGATTTTAAAAAATGCGCTGTTAAAGTAGTTAAGGTCTAGGGGGAGTTGAAAATGAAAAACTGCAAAAGACTCTTATTCGTGTTGTTTATTTTATCTGCCTTCCAGGTTACAGCAGAGCCCATTAACCCTATATTAAAATCGGAAATTAATGAAGAAGTGGCTGCGCCACCGATTGGCAAAACCCTTAACACCGATCTTAAACAAAAACGCAACTACCCGATGCAGCCACCGCTGATTCCCCACCAGACACGGGATTACCAGGTTAATATCAAGGTTAACAAGTGTATGTCCTGCCATAGCCGCAGCCGAACCGAGGAAAGCCAGGCACCGATGGTATCGGTCACCCATTTTATGGACAGGGACGGAAATTTTTTAGCTGAAATCTCACCACGACGCTATTTTTGTGAACAGTGTCATGTTACCCAGAGCGACGTAAAACCGGTGGTTGAAAATACATTTGTTGACATCGATAGCATGTTGAAAAAGACTGGCAAGGAGTAAACCATGCGCTTTATAAAGAAAGTCTTCGGTATCCTTAAAGCGCCGAGTGTTCACTTTGGTTTTGGCCTTCTGGTGTTTAGTGGTTTCGTGACTGGTATTATCTTTTGGGGTGGATTCAATACGGCCATGGAATTCACCAACTCGGAGCCATTTTGTACCAGCTGTCATGAAAATCTTTACCAGGAATTGCAGACCACTATTCATTTCACCAACCGTTCGGGTGTGCGTGCGATCTGCTCCAGTTGCCACGTACCCCACGACTGGACCGACAAAATGGCCCGCAAGATGCAAGCATCCAAGGAGGTCTGGGCCTGGATGGTCGGAACGATCAATACCGAGGAAAAATTCCAGGCACGGCGGCGAACACTGGCCGAACACGAGTGGCATCGCCTCAAGGCGAACGACTCACTGGAATGCCGTAACTGTCATAATTTTGAATACATGGATTTTACCGTTCAAAGCAAACGTGCATCAGATAGTCATAGTACGCACCTGGCCAGTGGCGAAAAAACCTGTATCGACTGTCATAAAGGGATAGCGCACCAGTTACCGGATATGGAAGGCGTGCCTGGCTGGTAGTATTTACTTCAGAATCGATTATTGGCCCGTTAGACGGTATCCAGTTACATAAAATTGAACTATTATCCTATTGAATCGATCCACTGAAATATGTTCAAGCATCGCCCGCAGAAGGTTAATAGCTAAAAGTTAAATGTTAAAATTCAGGTTTAAAATTACATTCGTTTTAATTCTGGCTTTTACTGGTCAGGTAATGGCGTCGACTTTTCTGACCAGCGATCACAGTCACACAATGCCTGACACCGTTATGCAGGATATGCAATTTAGTTCAGGGTTTTCCAATCTTGTTGATGCTGATGATTCTTCCAAGGATGTTACGGATCAGTCAGATTGCTGTGTTGATGCCTGCGACATTGGTCATTGTTTTATGGCATTAGTTGTCAGCCCATCTCGAGATGGTGTACTGCCTCATTCAACAGAGGCAAAATCGTTTACCAATCTGTCACAAAATCAGTTTCCCTCTTCATTATATCGCCCACCCATTTCTCGCTGAATACAGGATAGTTACGCCTGAAAAGGGCGTTTCCTATTTAATCATTTGTATTAGTGGGGGAATCACATCTCCCGATTGTTTAATTTAAAAAATATTAATCTGTTGCGGGGTAATCATGAATTTAATAGCAAAAAAAATAAAATGGCTGGCCGTTATTTTAATCTTATTTGGTATTGTTGCCTGTTCAGATGATGATGGTGCGCCTTTCAGTGAGAGCAAGGAAACCAAAGCAACCCAAGTAGTGACGCTGGATGTCTACAAAAGCGAGACTTGTGGTTGCTGTGAGGATTGGATTAAGCATGTTGGTGCTTCCGGCTTTCACTCTGTCGTTCATCATCCAGATGATTTGGGTAGTGTAAAAGCGAACGTTGGAATTTCGCCGCGTTATCGCTCTTGTCATACTGCCATTTCGAACCATGGATATGTCTTTGAAGGCCATGTGCCCGCCGACATTATGCAGCAATTTCTTGCCAATCCACCCGAAGATGCTCTTGGTCTTGCGGTACCCGGAATGCCCGTTGGCAGCCCCGGGATGGAAATGGGTGATCGTTTCGACCCTTATGATGTGCTGTTATTAAAAAATGACGGGACGAGCGAGCTTTATGTTCGAATGTTAAAACCAGGTGGTTAAGGGCTATCGATTGAAATTGTATTTTTATAACTGGCATCAAGGTCATTTTATGGTTAACTGCTGCAATGGGCATCGCGTAAAGATCAATGAATCGGTGTCCAACAGGAGTAAGGGAATTTCATATGAAGCATCCGCCCAGCAATCAGAGTAAATCTTGTGGTCATCGTCATCAGCACGATCAGCCATCGTCGCGTTCTTCTTCATTAAATCGACAGGAATTTGATATCGAAGGTGCAAGCTGCGCCAGTTGTGTGGCCAAAATAGAAGCCAGCCTGAACAAGGTCAGCGGGGTCGACAAAGCCGAGATGAACCTGGCACAGCGTATGGTTACTGTAACCGGTAGCGCAGATCCGGGTAACCTGATCGAGGCCATTGAGCGTATCGGCTATCACGCCAAGATCCATGAACAGGGTTCCGAACAGGATTCGCTGGAGAAAAAGGAACGAGCTGACCAGGATTACTATAAACGCCTGATGCGGGAGATGTGCATTGCCCTGGCGCTGGGTGTGCCGTTGATGATCTATAGTGTCGTCGGTGGCGAAATGACTGTGACAACCAACGCCGAACGTCTTATCTGGCTGGTTATCGGGTTGTTGACCCTGGGCGTTATGGTATTTTCCGGGAAGCATTTTTATATCGGCGCGTGGAAATCCTTTGTTAATCACAGTGCCAATATGGATACCCTGATTGCCCTGGGTACGGGTACTGCCTGGTTGTATTCGATGATGGTTGTGTTTTTTCCTTACCTTATTCCGGACCTTGCCAGGCACGTCTATTTCGAGGCAACTGCCATGATTATTGGTTTGGTCAACCTGGGTCTTGCACTGGAAATCAGGGCGCGGGGAAGAACTTCCGAAGCGATAAAACGGTTAATAGGGTTGCAGACTAAAACGGCACGGGTTATTCGCGACGGTAAAGATGTCGATATTCTGATCGAACAGGTGCAGTTAGACGACCGGGTACGCGTACGGCCTGGTGAAAAAATCCCGGTTGATGGCCTGGTGCTCGAGGGCAATACATCGGTCGATGAATCCATGCTAACGGGCGAACCGATGCCGGTGGAAAAAAAGGAAAATGACGAAGTCGTTGGTGGTACGATAAACAAAACGGGTTCAATCGTATTCAGGGCAACGCGCGTGGGTAAGGACACGGCGCTGGCCCGTATTATCGGCATGGTCAAGCGTGCGCAAAATTCGAAACCGCCAATTGGGCGCCTCGCCGACCTTATTTCGGGCTATTTCGTGCCCACAATTATGATTATTTCAGTAGCCAGCGCGTTGGCCTGGCTGAATTTTGGACCCGAACCGGCTATTGCCTTCGCTATAGTTTCAGCGACCACAGTTCTTATTATTGCCTGCCCCTGTGCACTCGGCCTGGCAACTCCCATGTCGGTAATGGTCGGCGTCGGCAAGGCGGCCGAGGCGGGGGTCCTGATTCGCAATGGCGAGGCCCTGCAAATGTCTGCGAAAATTACTGCCAATCTTGCGGCTAAATGTACTGAAGATGAAGTACTTTTACTTGCGGCAAGCCTGGAGGCCGGTTCCGAACACCCGCTGGCGATGGCCATCGTCGAATCTGCCAAAGAACGCAATTTAAAACTGAAAAAGATCGAGGGTTTTTCGGCTATTGCCGGTCAGGGCGTAGAAGGAAGTGTTGTTAACAAGCAACTGCTGCTGGGTAACGAAAAGCTGATGCACGAAAACAGGATAGCTATCGACACGCACGTCGAGGTCGCCCAAAAAATGGCGTCAGAAGCCATGACACCCATGTACTTTGCGGTCGATGGCAGACTTGCGGCAATTATAGCGGTTGCCGACCCGATCAAGGCTGATTCAATACCCGCGATCAGGCGTCTTCAAAAAAGTGGACTTCGCGTAATCATGTTGACAGGGGATAACCGGGCCACAGCTAAAGCGGTGGCCGATAAGGTGGGGATTAGCGAGTTTTTTGCCGAAGTGCTGCCCGGAGATAAATCCGGAAAGGTTCAGGCGTTGCAGGCGGAAGGAGAGGTTGTGGGCATGACCGGCGATGGTATTAATGATGCCCCTGCACTGGCAATGGCCGATGTTGGTTTTGCCATTGGTACCGGCACCGACGTGGCTATTGAAAGCGCCGATATTACCCTGATGCGCGGCTCTCTTCACGGTCTGGCCGACGCCATCGCTGTCAGCAAGGCGACATTGCGCAATATCAGGCAAAACCTGTTCGGCGCGTTTGTTTATAACGCGGCGGGTGTGCCGTTTGCAGCCGGTGTTCTTTATCCTTTCTTCGGGTTATTGCTCAGCCCGGTGATTGCCGGTGCGGCCATGGCGTTTTCATCGCTTACCGTGGTCAGTAATGCCAACCGTTTGCGATTTTTCAAAACAGGCGAACACCAAGAGTAATGATATGTTGATAGTTAATGTGCTTGGATTGCTGCTGATCGGGTTGATTGCCTGGTGGTTCTGGATTTACCAACCGGGAGAAGTCAGCGCCGGGCAGGGAGCCATCAGGGTAATCGTCGAGGACGGTACCTACCAGCCATCCCGAATCCGCTTGCCGGCCGGGCAATCCGCGACTTTGCAGTTTTTGAGAAAAGATGCCTCGCCCTGCGCAGAAATGGTTTTATTTTCGGATTTTGATATCAGCGAAGAACTGCCACTGGATCATTATAAAACCATCACCCTGCCTGCAATGAACCCTGGGGAATACGACTTCACCTGCCAGATGCAGATGTACCGGGGAAAATTAATAGTAGAATAAAGTAAAGGCTGATATCCCCTATCGGCTACGGACATGTTCTGTATGGCCCTTACAACAGCCATTCCCGCACTAACCACCAGTTTTAATAGCACAGATTTATGCTGGAGGACCGGGCTTTCACCCCGGTGATTCCAGTTCAAAATGCTTTCCTGGTTAACACCCCCCCAAGTTTATCGTTTGATTGATTTAACGCAGCTACACACGGCCGGTTTTATGGCCAAATTTAATAACAAATAAGGAAATTCACCGTTGCTTTGTTTGAGGGCTTCGACAAAAGGGAGGTCATGTGCTTCATCAACGAAAAATATTGCTACGGGCACTCAATCAGTTACGCAAAGGTGCGTTAACGATAAAGTGGCCTGATGGTAAAACGACTACCTATATCGGGGAAGAGCCTGGCAGCACCGCGCTAATGCAGGTTTCACGCTGGGAGGTATTTGACGATTTGATTCGCGAGGGCGACGTTGGCCTGGGCGTTGACTATGGCAAACGTTGGTGGGATACACCCGATTTAGCCTCTTTTATGCGCTTCGCCGTCGAAAACCTCAGTATTTTTGAAGCCATGGTTCGCTCAGGCCCTGTACTTAAGCTGCTCATGTTGATCAAGCAACACTTGCAAGTCAACACGCCGGATCGCAGTCGGGAAAACGTGCAAAAACATTATGACCTGGGAAATGATTTCTACCGGCTCTGGCTGGATGAAGGTATGACTTATTCATGTGGCTTGTTCAATGCTGATGCTGATCTCGATTT
Source organism: uncultured Pseudomonadales bacterium (assembly GCA_947258415.1). Classification (GTDB taxonomy): domain Bacteria; phylum Pseudomonadota; class Gammaproteobacteria; order Pseudomonadales; family IMCC2047; genus CAMYIF01. Next base: position 2,508 of record CAMYIF010000032.1, on the reverse strand, counting down.
AAAAGATGCACAAAAGGCCAAATACGCGCGCATCCTCGACAGACTGGCACCAGGGCCCGGTGAAAGACTGCTCGATATAGGCTGCGGCTGGGGTGGTTTTATGCAGGAAGCCGCATCCAGGAAATGTCATATAACCGGCGTAACACTCTCAGACGAGCAGGCTGAATATGCCACGAAGCGGCTTTTGTCAGCTGGGATGAAAGACCTGACGGATGTCCGGTTGCAGGATTACCGTGAACTCTCAGGGCCGTTTGATAAGGTCGCCTCGATTGGCATGTTTGAACATGTCGGTGAGGCTTGCTGGCCTACTTTTATGGAACATGTTCACGATTACCTGAAACCAGGGGGTAGGGCGATGATACAGACGATTATCGTTCCCCATGAAAGGTTTGAAATCTACCGAAATGGTAATAACTTCCTGCGTGAACATATTTTTCCCGGCTCCATGCTACCGACGAGGGAACGTTTTGAGAACGAGGCTGTTATCAGCGGTTTAACAGTTAATGATGTGTTTCATTTTGGTCAGGATTACGCCATTACCCTGGATAAATGGCTGGCTAATTTCGAAAACCGTATAAATGAAATAAAAGCCTTGGGGTACGATGAGAATTTTATCCGTAAATGGCGCTTTTATTTATCAAGTTGCGCCGCTATGTTCAGGAGCGGCATGATGGATGTGATCCAGGTGGAACTGGCAAGAAAGCCCGCTCAATAACCGGTCATCTCCAGGTAGCCTTTGCCAATGGGCTCATTGCTGATAAGGTTAAAAATGTTTACCGCGCCTTCCCAATATTGCACGCTGACATCCATCAACTGGTCATCGAGCGCGGCTTTTACCAGCCAGGTCTTATTGGCCGACAGGTAATTCATTTCCCAATGTAGCGGATATTTTGCGCCGTTCGGGCTTGTCCACCACTTGACCGGCTTTAGCCGGATATCTGTTGGTTCAATCACCATGTAAGTGCCATCGGCTTTGACCCAGCTACCCAGGCTATTCGGATGGGGTTTGCCAGCCTTATCGCGCAATTGGTAAAACATTAAATCTTCACCGGAATTAAACTGCAGGGAAAACCAGTCCCAACCCGATTGGTCCTCGCCAAGCAGGCTGGTACCCCATTCGCGATCAAACCAGCTAAGCCCGCTGACCGGGTATTTTTTTTCGCCGAGGATAATCTGGCCTTCCGTTTTTAACCGGGTAAAGGAAAAATAATAGGAGGCGTTTCCGGGTATTGGACTTTTTTGACTCAGCCCCTTGTCTCCCTGTAGCACGACCTGTTTTTTCGGTGATACGCTGAGCTGGAGCGAAAACTCTTTATCTTCAATATGAATTGTCCATGGGAATTCACCTTGTTCCGAGGAAAGCGACCAGTCTTCAAGCCAGACACGAAACGGCGAGGCTGTGTTACCGGCCAGGCCGACTGCACCGCGTGCAAAGCGTTCTAATTTGTGGTGTTTTTTTTCGTTAATATCAGTTATCGCCGCATGTGCCATCCAGACCTGGTTAGTTGCCCAGTTTGATGTGCGCTGATTTGGCTGTGGTGACAAAGCGATGCGAAAAAAAGTGACCTGGTATCCAAACGGCCTGCCGTCGGGCGTTACCAGGTTTCCGGTAAAATACCACCACTCGTTTTTGTATTCCGGGTGTGCGTTATGATCGGCGGGAAATGTGAAGCTGTGAGGTTCAATTGCCCTGGCATAACCCGACAGATCCTCGCCGCCAAGTGCTGCTGCCACCGAAAGGGGCTGACGCTGCGGTTCCGGATCGCTACAGGAAAAAACCAGGAAAAAGCAAAGCAGCAAAGACCATCGGGACATGCTATTCATCCCTCAAAGATTGGGCAACGGGCATGTTTCTCATTGCCAACGCCGGATAAATACCCGCAAGAAGAGCAGCTAAAATAGCCAGAAAGATCGCTTCCAGAAAGACTCCGGCAGGCAATACATGCTGCATACTCCAGCCGAAAGAGCGCAGATTAATTACTTCAATCAACAAGTCTGACATGATCCAGCCAATCGGAATGGAGAGCATGCCTGAATAGAGACCCATTAATAAGGTTTGCAGTAAGATAATGAAAGTAACCTCACGCGTGGTCGCACCCGTGGCGCGCAACAAGGCAAATTCAGAGCTGCGTTCCAGTTGCAGGGCCATGAGTGCGCTGAGTACACCGACAAATGCAATACCAATCGCGAGTAGTCTCAGTACGTGGGTTATGGCGAAAGTGCGGTCAAAGATATCCAGTGATGTGGATTTTATTTCCTGGTTTGAACGCACCAGTATATCGGCATCAATAGCGGCTACCATTCGGCGTATGGTATCCAGGAAAGCCTCCTGGGAGACCGCTGGTTTCCGGTAAAGTCCCACGGCAGATACTCCCTCGTCTTCCCATAATTGATCATACAGGCTGCGGGGCATGACAATCAGGCCCTGGCTGGAAGTGTAATCATAAAACACACCCAGAACTGGCAGGGTAACAGGACCGCTTTGTGAGTTGAGCGTGATATTGTCAC
>CAMYIF010000031.1 GCA_947258415.1 uncultured Pseudomonadales bacterium | reverse complement strand
CATACGACGATCTCCTTGTGGCAACTAACAGTATTTTTATTTCGCCTTCGGCATAATTATTATTATACTGCCTGTTTAAACAGTTTTGGGTGATAAACGAATTCCCTGAGGTTATCATCGCCAATCCTTCGATCAATTCAAAACTGCATGGCTCTGCGCCGTAATAGCCCAGGAACAATTAAATCGTATGCATATTTGACCAAATACTTTGTTTTCCAAGAAACAAAACACACAAAGGAATTAGGTGTTCGTCGCCCATCATGCAGGTGATGACGGGTTCAGGGAAATCCTTTGCTTTATTTGTTCAGCAAAGGTTTTCACCGCTTCATAACTTGCTGTATCAACGGTCAGGGTGTGTGATATTTCAACGGCAGATAATGGGTCGGCCGATTTAATCTGTGCATCGTAAACCTCGATATTGGCGTCAGACGCGTCAGTTGAAATGGATGACCTATGGGCGATTCGTTCCCTGGTAATCCTGTCATCGAGTATGCAGTCAATAATTTGCAGGGGAACTGCCTGCTCTTCCGCCAGCCGGTGGAATAATTTGCGGTAATGGGCCTGCAGAAATGTAGCGTCAACCAGCACAGGCATACCGGCTTGCAATATTGTCCGGGCAGTCTGGACCAAATACTCAAAGGTTTGATCACTGGCATCGTGGCTGTAGATGCCCTCGTTGAGCTCACCGGAAGATAGTTCACCGGCAAACAGGCGTTTGCGTTCGACGTCGGAGCGTAACCGGATGACGCCCAACTGATCAACCAGCTCGGTACTGACGGTCGTTTTCCCGGTACCGGAATAGCCATGCATCAGTAGAATGTATTCATTGGGGATGGCCATGTAACGTTCTGCCAGCGCCGTGTAGCTTCGGTATTTGGCAAATATTTCGGCCCGCTTTTCGTCGCTGATTTCAGGCTGGTGCAGGTTAAACAGGGCAACCTTGGCGCGAACCATGGCGCGGTACGATTTATAAAAGCTCAGGACTTTCAGGCCCTCGAAATCGCCCGTATGTTCCAGGTAAGCGTTGATAAAGCGGTTGGCATAGGCATGTAAACCCCTGTCTTCAAGGTCCATTGCGAAAAATGCGATCTCGCTGATTACGTCGATCCAGCGGAAACTTTCGTTGAATTCTATGCAGTCAAACAGGGTAATGGCGCCATTATGCAGGGTGATATTACCCAGGTGCAGGTCGCCGTGGCATTCGCGGATTTTGCCCTGGGCTTTCCTGTTTTCCATTACCGGAGCCAGCAGTTTAAAGCTGCCCCTTGTCCAGGCTTGCAGTTGCTCGAGCTGGAGCAGGTCGTTTGGGTCCTTCAGGAAAGGCAGGATTTGCTCGAAATTTTGTTCCACGGGCGCCATGACCTGTTGTGGCCGGCCAAATTCAGATTCGGGGCTGGCAACCTCGGCTCGCTCATGGAATCGGGCGACGGTGCTGGCCGTTTCGTCAATATGATCCGCAGTTAGCTGGCCGCGTTCGAGCAGGTGATCAAGCAGGTTTTCCTGTGGAAACTGCAGCATTTTAACTGCGTATTCAATTACTTTCGTACCATCGCCCAATACCGGTGCCTGCTCGCTTCCGGAAATAGGTAAAACGCCAAGGTAAAGCTCGGGGGCAAGGCGCTGGTTCAGGCGAACTTCCTCTTCGCAGTAATGCTTGCGTTTCTCCAGTGTCGAAAAATCGAGGAAGCCAAAATTAAACGGCTTTTTTATTTTATAAGCATACGGACCTGTTAATATAACCCATGAAATATGCGTTTCGAGCACCTGGAAAGAATCTGTTTCATGATCAAATATCCCGGGGTTTTGCAGGGCTTTAACGAGTTGGTCGCTCACATTGTTCTCCGTTAATTTCGGCGTAATAACATTTTACCTGGCCCAAAACAGGGCAGGTGAAACAGGGTCGGCGGAGTGTAACAAAAGTGTGCCTTTAAATGAATCCTTGCTGTTTCCGGTGTAAAAATAAATGGCTCTTTCCGGGTATCGGCATCGCTTGAATTTTTTATTAAACAGTTTTTATGGTCTTAAGAAAAAAAACAACATCACGGAAGACGGCAAAAGGTACCCAGGGTCGAAAATCGGGGACAAGCAATTCGGGTAGATCCGCTTTGCGCGGGTTTATATATAAATTCATTGCCGTATCCCTGGTCGCGCTGACCGGATTCCTGATTTACCTGGACGCCCAGGTGACTTCCAAGTTTGAGGGCAAACGCTGGGCCCTGCCTGCGCAGGTTTTTGCACGCCCCCTGGAATTATACGAAGGTAAGCCCCTGCCGCTCTCGGACCTGGTATACGAACTGAAGAAACTCGGATACAGGGAAGAAAGCGATGTTTCCAGGCCAGGCCGGTACCGTGTATCGGGCAACAGAGTCAGCCTATTCACCCGTGAATTTCAATTCTCCAACGAGACGGCACCAGCGCAAAAAATTAACCTGCGTTTTGACTATGGCAAAATCCGCCAACTGGAGAGCGAGTCGGGTCGTGCAATCAGCCTGATGAGCCTGGAGCCGGTCAGGGTTGGCGGTATATTTACCCGCCAGCGGGAAGAGAGACTGCTGGTAAGCATTCGGGATGTCCCGTCTTTCGTAACCGACACCCTGGTAGCGGTTGAAGACAGGGGGTTTTACGATCACCATGGCATATCGCCCCGCGCCATCGCCCGGGCATTCTGGGTTAATGTCAAATCGGGCAAGGTTTTACAGGGCGGCAGCACCTTAACCCAGCAGCTGGTGAAGAATTTTTACCTGAGCAGTGACCGTACCCTGTGGCGAAAAGCCCAGGAAGCCATCATGGCCGTGCTGCTTGATATGCATTATGACAAGGAAGAAATCCTGGAAGCCTACCTGAACGAGGTTTACCTCGGGCAGGCCGGAAACCGCGCCATTCACGGGTTTGGGCTCGGCAGTCAGTATTATTTTGGACGGCCCCTGGAAAAATTAAAACTGCACGAGGCGGCCCTGCTGGTGGGCATGGTCAAGGGGCCATCTTATTATAACCCGCGCAGGCATCCACAAAGGGCTCTGGCAAGGCGTAACCTGGCGCTTGACTTGCTGGCCGAGCAGGATGTGGTGGCCAGGGATGTAATCGAGTGGTCCAAGCAGCAGCCGCTTGACGTCATCGATAGGCCCTCCTATTCAGAATCTTTGTACCCGGCATTTATGGGACTGGTTCAAAGGCAGTTGCGCCGCGACTACAAGTCCGAGGACCTGGAAACCGAGGGGCTACGCATCTTTACCAGCCTGGATCCCCTGGTGCAACGCGACGCCGAACAAAGCCTGTCCAAAACCGTCGCCCAACTGCAAAATAACAACGCGCAGAACATCAAAAACCTGCAGGGAGCCATTGTTGTCACCAGCACCGACACGGCTGAAGTGCTGGCGGTTGTTGGCGGCAGGGAAGCCAAGTTTTCAGGTTTTAACCGCGCGCTCGATGCTATCCGCCCTGTTGGTTCATTACTCAAGCCCGCGGTCTATTTAACCGCGCTTTCCGAGCCGGATAAATATACGCTGGCGACGATGGCAGACGACAGCGAGGTGATCATTCCAAACAGGGGCTCAACGGATTGGCAGCCGAAAAACTACGATCACGAAAGTCATGGCATGGTGCCATTACATACCGCCCTTGCGCATTCGTATAATCAGGCGACGGCGCGCCTGGGCATGGAAGTTGGTTTGAAAAAAATATTGGCGACCATTAAAAAGCTGGGTGTTGAGCGACCCTTGCCACAGTTTCCTTCTGTGATTCTCGGTGCTGTCGGCCTGTCGCCGATTGAAGTAGCCGGCATGTACCAGACCATTGCCGCTGGCGGTTTTGACACTCCACTACGTTCGATCATGGAAGTGACAACGGCCAATGGTGAAACGCTCAGTCGTTATTCGCTGAAAGTCGAGCAAAAGTTTGATCCCGGTGCTATTTATCTGCTGCATTATGCGTTACAGGAAACCATGCGTGTAGGTACGGGGAAATCGGCCTATGCCTATTTGCCACAGGATCTGAACATCGCCGGTAAAACCGGGACCACGGATGATTTGAGGGACAGCTGGTTTGCCGGGTTCACCGGTGATCGCCTGGCTATTGTCTGGTTGGGTAATGATGATAATTCACCTACGCGATTGACCGGGGGCAGGGGAGCACTGAGGGTCTGGATTAACCTGATGCAACGCTTGCTACCCGAGCCATTTTCCGACCAGGTCCCCAAGCAGGTGGCCTATTACTGGGTTGAAGAGAATACTGGCCTGTTAAGCGGCGAAAATTGTGAAGGTGCTCGCTACCTGCCATTTATTGAGGGCAGCCAACCCGTTGATAGCAACGAGTGTGCCGTTACACAAAAACCAACTCCGCGATCGTGGCTCGAAACATTATTTAAATGATCATTACCTTGTTGTGCATGTAAATTTACCGGTTACGTTTAATTATCAGCCCCGGCCGATTAAGATAGGAATATGAAAATACATCTCCCGATCCTGTTGCCAATGCTGGCCCTGTTACTCAATGCCTGTGCAACAACGCAACCAGGCAACGAAATACCCGTATACGATGCCGAAGGCACACGCATCGACACCCAAAAATCGGATGTGATCGTTTATCAAAAAACAGAACCCCGTTCCTCCCGGGTGGTGATCGAGAACCGGAGTACTAAAAATGCAGCCGTCATTGCCCTGATGCAAAGCGCCAAAAACCACGAGAATGCGGGTGACCTGGTTTCCGCTGCCAGCGCCCTGGAGCGGGCCATCAGGATCTCGCCGCGTGATGCCGAGCTCTACCTACACTTGGCACGCCTGCGAATGCAGCAAAATAATTTCCAGCAGGCCGAGCAATTGTGCCGCAAGGCCATTTCCCTGGAACCTAAATATTCTCCGATAGCCAATCAGTGCGAAGACGTTATTGAGGCCAGCAAGCGTGCTGTGAGCGGCTAGCCGGCGGAAATACCGAAAAATTATGCCGGGCCCGGCATGGCCAGGGGCAGCCTGACACTAAAGCAAACGCCTGAGTTGTCAGGCAGGTTTTCGGCGTGGATGCGGCCCTTGTGCGCCTGAGTAATAAGTTTCGCGATATACAAGCCCAGTCCAAAATGGCGCTGGTCGGCCCTCGTGGATTGCATGGAATCAAACAGAGTCGCCAGTTTTTCAGGATCGATGGTTGTGCCCTTGTTGGTTATCTCCAGGCAACATTCCTGGTTGTCGCTTGATAAGCTGATTGATATGGATTCGGCCGGCAAGTTGAAATCAAGCGCATTTTCAAGCAGCTTGTCGAGTAGCTGTTCGATACGATAACCGGCTGCATTGATCCATACCGGCTCGGAGGGAATATGGCTATTCAAATGGATCTCGCGGCTTTGCCCAAAATAAAATAAATATTGTGTTAACAGCTGGCCGAAATCGATCAGTTCCCTGTCGTCTTCTTCCATTGCCGATTCCAGGCTGGCGGCTTCAGCCAGTTTTTCAACCAGCGCGTTTATCTGCGCCAGCCCTTTTTGTGCGCCGGTTAAATAGGTTAGCTGCTCATTATCGAGTCGTGAAGACAGGTTTTCCAGCGAGGTACTGATGGTGTTTAGCGGATTGTTGATTTCGTGGCGCAGGGTGCGCGGAATGGTGCCGATAAAATCCTGGTATTGATGCAATTTTTCCAGCATTTCCGAAACGCTGCGTGCCAGGTCGCCAATCTCATCACCCGAATGGATTTCATGCCTGAGCCGGTTGGTCAGCAATCGTCCTTCAGGGTCAATCGCATCACGTGTTTCCTGGCGTAACCGGCGAATGCGAAATGCCAGCCTCGTCGCGAACAGGGCGACGACAAGGACAACGGCCATCAGGCTGAGCAGGGTTAAGCTGGCCACCCTCTGCAGGGACTGGCGCTGTATTTCGAGGATGGTTTGGGTGCTCTGTTCCATGACCACCGCGCCGGTGATCGATTCCTGGTCGAAAATCGGGTAGGCCGCGGTCAGGATTTCGGCCCGGTTATCCAGAGAGCGCCGTTGTTGCGATCCCGAAATCCCGGCCAATGCCTGTTTTATGATCTGGTCATCCCTGGCCTGGGTTAACCGGGGATCATAATCCTGGAAATCGCGGACAGATTCACCGGCGATGCTTCGGAAGATAAAATCAAGGATATTGTTCGACAAACTGGCGAGCAGGGCGGGTGTCGACGGGCCGGTTCCGGTCAGTTGTTCATCGGTTGATGCAGCGCCTGGTTGATTATATCCCTGGATATTGCCGATGGTTGCGCGCACCCGCTGTTGCCTGTCGAATACCCAGATCCTGGCGTCGGCCCGACCCAGTCCGGCAAGTATTTTTTCCAGTTCGGGCGAACGCATGATGATATGGCTTAACCGGTGAGACCCGGCTTCAGGGAAGGTTCCGGAAAAAGAACTGACCCGGCGTTGTTCCTGGTCGGTAACGTTGGCGACTACCAGGGCCAATTGCCGGGATTCGTGCAGTAACGAAACAGGCAGGCGAAATTCCAGGTAATAGCTGTTTTTGCTGGCTCGAATAAAACCCTGGACGCGGTTTTCAGGTTGCCCTTGCTCGGCGTAAAGCCATGAATCGTTGACGTAGTAGCTGGAAGTGACACCGGGGCCTTCCATGGTCATTAACAGGCGCCGGGTGACACCATTCGGGTCCTTGAAGCTGATGCGAACATGGTCGCTGTTATCCAGCCTTAGAAAACCCGGGTGACGATATACCGGGGTCGCATCGTTAATTTTCATGTAAGCGTAGAGATAATTCTGGCGCGATCCCAGCACCAGCGAAAAATCGTTTTCCTGTTCAGCATTTTCAGAGGGTGTGCCATAGCGGCGCATTTTAGTGACAAGGCTGCGCCAGTCGTCGTCGAACCCGTCGAGCCGGATGGCCTGGGTTAACGGGTAGCTGGGCAGGCTGGCATAGTTTTCCGGGGAGTCGGGAAGTTGTTCAAACAGGTCGTTCCTGTTGTGCAGGTTGGCGGCAATTCCCTTGGCGGTCAGCAACTGTGCCTGTGCCTGCCCCTCGATGAGAAAGGTTTTCATTTCCAGAAGGTATTGATAACCGAGCAGCGGGATTATCAGCAACAGCAGGCCCATCAACATCAATTTTGTGCGCAGTCGGAATTGCCGCGTAAAGGGAAAACGGGTCACTCTGTTAACCACCGTCCATGGGTCTGGATATACCCGGTTGGCCGGCGGGAGTCCCGGTTTGCGGCGATGCCATCCAGCGGTAACCGAAGCCATATTCACTTTTTATGCAGTCGAATTTCTTGTCCAGCTGGCGAAATTTATTGCGAATATTACGCATGTGGGTATTGATGGTGTTGCGGGTGACGTAGTTTTGCATGGTGGCCTGCATCAGGCTGTCGTACGAAACCGCGTATCCCGGGTGTTTTAGCAGGGCTTCCAGCATACGGTATTCGGTCATGGTGAGCTCTAGAAGCTGGTCACGCCAGGAAATCTGCAACGCGTCGACATTCAGCGCAAGCGGGCCTATCTGCACGGTTTTGGTTATCACCTCGGGTTGCCTGGCAGCGCTCAGGCGTAACAATGAGGCAACTCGTTCTGCCAGGAAGCTCAAGCTAACGGGTTTGGTCTGGTAATCCCACGCGCCCATTCTCAGGCCGGAAATTTTATCTATTTCATCCACCCTTTCGGTCAGGAATATCACTGGCAAGCCAGGTGATAATGCCAGTATCTCCCTGCACAGTTCGAAACCGGCGTCCATTTCGTTGCCCAGGCAAATGTCGAGCAACGCCAGGTCGGGTAATTGCCTGCGTAAGCCTTTTTGTGCCGATGCCCGGTCTGCATATTCAACCACGCTAAAGCCTTTGTCTTTCAGGGCTCGGCAATAGTTACGGCGTTGATCGGCGTCATCTTCGACAACGGCAATCAGTTTTCGGTTATCGGTTTCAGTTTTCACTCGTGCATTGTAGTGCAATTTGACCAAGGCTTATTGCCAATTGCATCAATCTCCATTTTGTTTCCATTTTTTATCCAACCTGCCTCCATTTGCCTCCGCTTTAATTACTTGCATTCGTAATTAACACAACGGATATCACCAATAGATCAGTAAGGAGTGAAACCTGATGAACAAAACCAGGCTTGAGTTTGTGCCCGTGTCGGATGAACAACTTATCGAGAATCCGCAGATTTTCGCGCGAATGGTGCCCTTTAGTCAAAACTACCAATGTTGCCATTTGCGCCCCAAGCATCGGCGTTCATTGCCATTACCAACCCGTATCGGCCCGCGCAGCACCTGTGTGCATACCGGCTGAAACAAGAACCCAATATTTCAAACAAGGACATAATTATGCAATTCAAGATTAAAAACAGTGATCCACAAAAAATAAAGCGTACCTGTAAGGACGCGCTGGGGGCTTTAACCCTGGCCGTATTCCTGAGCGCCTGTCAATCCACGCTGGATAAACCGGTCTCACCCGACCTGGGCTTAAAGCAGGAGATATCCCAGGAAACGGCTGCTGTTATCAGCCCAGCTGTAGATTCCGGTAATGAAATCAAGCCGGTTGAAATTCCCGTAAAAACAAAAATGGTGCTTTCTTCGGGTGGCACCAATTCGCTCATGGGGAACAGCCACGAACAGGAGCTGCGTAATTTTATCGCGCGCGTGGGTAATTGGCACAGCATCGAAAGAGTCAGGGTTGTCGGCCATACCGATAATACCGGCTCAAATGAAGACAATGAAAAACTGTCAATCAAGCGGGCCTGGGCGGTGGCCGACAAGCTGGCAACAATGGGACTGAACAAGCCGTTATACCAGGTTGAAGGTATGGGCGAGCTAGAGCCCTTGGCCGACAACGAAACCCGCCAGGGTCGGGCACAAAACCGGCGCGTGGAAATCGAGGTGGAAGGTGTCGAGCTGAAAACAGCCGCTCAGGTGGCAGTAAAAGCAAAATAGCTTTTGCCTGGTTTGCCTGAATTTATTTTGGATTCAGGCAAACCGCTCATCCCCAAAAACCCCGAAAAAATAAGAATAAGGAGGTTTTATGTTTACGTCCCGTGCGGTCACTATCGTCGGCTGGTTGCAGTCATTTTTTCCCTTTGGCTGGTATCACAAAAGCTGTAAACTATTCGTGTTTTCGGGCCTGTTCGTGGTCTTGATAACGAGTCAGCATAGCTACGCCACTGATTGCCATACCCCTGACGATGCCATCGGCGGAGGGCAATTATTCCTGCAGGCAGAAGGCAATTCATGCTTTTCATCCCCGCAGCTGGATATGGACGTTTCGATTCACATCACAGGTACCATTGCGCGGGTAAAACTGGAGCAACATTTTCGAAACCCCGGTTTGGATTGGGTCGAAGGTGTTTATGTTTTTCCGTTACCCGAGGATGCCGCGGTGGATCATTTGCGTATGCGCATTGGTGATCGCGTCATCGAAGCTGAAATAAGGGAAAAGCGGCAAGCGAAGGCTATCTACCGGGCTGCCAAACAGGCAGGCAAGAAGGCCAGTTTGTTAAGCCAGCAGCGCCCGAATATGTTTACCACCTCGGTTGCCAATATAGGCCCGAAGGAAATAGTCACCATTTTTATCGAATACCAGCAAAAGGTACGGCTGGACCAGGGGCAATTCAGCTTGCGTTTCCCCATGACCCTGACCCCGCGCTATATCCCGGGTACTGCGCAACCGGGTGCTGATCCTGATGCCGATAACGGGCAACCCTATAACACGGGAATTGTCACCGATGCCGCTGAAATTTCACCGCCCTTCGGTACCCGGGGAAGCGATCATCACCCAGCCAGCATCAGCGTCGTTTTAAAGCCTGGGTTCCCGGTCGCTGATGTAAATAGTCTGTACCACCCGGTTGATAAGACCCGCATTGACGATCAGCATTACCGGGTTAACCTTGCCCGCAGCCAGCACCTGTCCAACGCGGACTTTGTTCTCGAATGGACCGCATTGTCCCAAAGCGAGCCGTTTGCCAGCCTGTTTGTTGAACAGGTAGACAACCGGTATTATGCCATGGTGATGCTCATGCCGCCCCATGGGAATACCCCCGGAACGCAGGCAATAAATAAAAAAACGATACCCAAGGACATGGTGTTCGTGATCGACACCTCGGGTTCGATGGCAGGGGAATCCATCCGGCAGGCAAAACAGGCGTTGATTCGGGCCATTGAACAACTCGATAGCGAAGATCGATTCAATATCATTGAATTTAATTCGACAACCCATGCGCTGTTTAGACGGGTCCAGCCGGCAAATAATGAGGTTAAATCACACGCGTCGAGTTTTGTGCGCGGGCTTGAAGCCAACAATGGTACCGAAATATACCCCGCGATTGAGCGTGCGCTGATTGTCGATGGTGGGGCTGATGACGGTCCTGAGAGTATGAGTCGCACCCGGCAGGTTATCTTTATCACTGACGGCGCGGTGGGCAACGAGGAGCAGTTGTTTAACCTGATTAAGAACAGGCTTGGCAATAGCCGTCTGTTCACGGTCGGTATTGGATCGGCGCCCAATAGCCATTTCATGGCCAAAGCGGCAGAATTCGGCCGCGGCACTTTTACCTATATAGCCCTTTCATCGGAAGTGGAATCCCGTATGGATGCGCTGTTTCAGAAGTTGCAATCGCCCGTACTGACCGATATTAAAATCCTCAATTCTGATCAATATGCCCTCGAGTTCTATCCCCGACCTATATCGGACCTTTATAAAGGCGAGCCCCTGGTGATTAGCCTTAAATCGGACCGGCAGCCCACGGAGCTGACCATTAGCGGTCGTAGTAACGGTGAACAACACTGGAGCGAGACCCTGATTTTTGATCGGCAAGTCAGCCGGGCAGGCGTATCGGCATTATGGGCGCGACGCAAGATTGACAGCCTGGTGAACCGGTATATTGGCATTAAGGACCCGGTCAGCAAGGATGAAATGCGCCTTGATATTACCCGGCTGGCGATCGATCATCACCTGGTAAGCCGTTTTACCAGCCTGGTCGCTGTAGATAAAACCCCCGAACGTTCAGCGCAACAATCGCTGAAAACACACGCGCTAAAAAACAACCCGCCCAAAGGTTCGAAAATGCGCATGCCGCGGGGCGCCACCCCGGCGCAGTTGCAGATTATCACCGGGCTGTTTTGTCTTTTTCTGGCCGCCGCAATGGCCGGGTTTTATAAGCGTTACAGCCGAATCCGGGTTCCCGGCAATCATGCTTAAAATCCCGATGATTCGCTTCGTTGCTGTTGCCGTTATCCTGCTGCTCTTGCTGTTCGGTGCCACGCAGGTCGGCAGGGGCGGCTGGATTTATGCCAAGGCGATACTGGCGCAATACCTGTTGGCGGATGCCTGGGATAAAACGCTTACAGATAATGCCTTTCACAAACCCTGGCCGTGGGCAGATACCTGGCCCGTGGGCAGATTAACGGCTCCTCAACTGGCGACTGATGTCATTATCCTTTCCGGTGATCATGGCGAAGCCCTGGCTTTCGGCCCGGGTCATCATAGTCGCAGTGCCATGCCAGGGACGGCAGGCACTATTTTAATCGGGGGACATCGTGATACCCATTTCAATTTTTTACAGGCATTGCGGTCTGGCGACCTGGTCCGATTGCAGTCGTCACGCGGTGAATGGGCGGATTACCGGATAACTGGTATGACCATTGCCGACGCGCGCACCGATCTTGTCTTGGCATCGGACACGCATAGCAGGCTGGTTCTGGTTACCTGCTGGCCCTTTGATTCTATAGTTACGGGAGGGCCATTACGCTATGTTGTAGATGCCGAGCCGGTGGTTCGAAATTTCTAGTGCAAGCTTATATCCAATACTCGGTCAAGCGCATACGCTATATGTTTCACAGGCCATTACTCACGGTGTTTTACATTCGATTATAGGGTCAATACAATCCAATGGTGCTCATCAAGGTTTATTTTTAAAACACGTGGCTAAAAACCTTTTGGTTTGTTTATATATTTTGCTTCTACTCTGTACTACGTCTTGTGTTACAGATAACGTCGGCTCTGATCATCAAAATACACAAGCACTGCAAGACTCAATCGCCTTACTTCCTATCGCCACGGGATTAATGAATCCGGTCTCTATTACCCATGCCGGCGATGGATCTGGAAGGTTATTTATTACGCTACAGCGTGGAAAGGTCATTATCATTGATGGTGATCAGCGTTTATCGAGAACGTTTCTCGATATAACTGAACGTGTGTCTTGCTGCGGAGAAAGGGGGCTATTGAGCATTGCTTTTCATCCCAGGTATAAAAGCAATGGTACTTTTTTTGTCAATTATACCGATCGTAATGGCGATACAATAATTGCACGCTACACAGTCTCATCAGACCCCAATGCTGCGGATTCACTTTCCGAACAGATAGTCATAAAAATCCCACAATTAATAAATATACATAACGGGGGTCAAATTCAATTCGGACCAGACGGCTATTTATATATTGGAATGGGCGATGGTGGATCGATACCGACCCGTGATGAAGATGATTCCGGTGGAGATCCCCGTAATTATTCCCAAGACCCATCAAAGCTTCTGGGCAAGCTATTACGGCTTGATGTTGATCAGGAATTGCCGTATGCAATACCCCGTTCCAATCCATATGTTAACGATGTCTCTAAACGAGGCGAAATTTGGGCCAGAGGATTGAGAAATCCATGGCGCTTTAGCTTCGACCGCTTAACCGGAAATATTTATATCGCCGATGTTGGAGAAAAATCGCGAGAAGAAATTAATTTTCAGTCCGCTTCAAGTAAGGGTGGAGAAAATTATGGGTGGGCGAAGATGGAAGGTAGCCTATGCCGATACAATTGTAAGAAAGAAAATTTCACGTCACCTGTTTTTGAATATGACCATGGATCGGGATGCGCTATCACGGGTGGTTATGTCTATCGGGGTAAAAAATACCCACGCCTCTATGGTACCTATCTCTTTGCCGATTATTGTTCCGGGGCCATTAAAGGCCTGAGTAAATCTGCAGCAGGACAGTGGGGTTCTGTGATTTTGCTTGATAACAAGCACCAATGGGGCAAATACCAAATCAGTAGTTTTGGGGAAGATGAGCAGGGCGAACTCTATGTGACACATCATCATACTGATGATGGTGCAATCTATAAAATTATAGGACTTGGACCAGACCAATAAACCTGGTTATCCAAATAACATAAAGTTAAAATTTCACGTTACTGATGCGCCTAACAGCAAGCACCGGATTCAAGTTGCACCCGCGAAACGGGGGAAACGACAACAACAGCGCGTAACAGAAACGAGCACTTGGCTGGAAAAGACAGCTGAAGAGCGGCACCGGGTAATGACCGGTTTTGGCTCCTGCAAAACCGGCATACATGCCATCCATGGCAATAACGTGGATACAACGACTGAAGCGGACTGAATTTCTAGCGATTCGTCCCGTCAATCATCGATTAAGTCACTCAAACCTCGGTATTAACCCACGCTAACCAACGTTTGTCTAAATCCAAAAAAGTGTTTATTCTTTTTTACTCCTGCCTGTTTCTTATTGGCCTGATAAAGGCACAGATTATGAAAGCACTAGTAAAAGCCCATGCCGAGCCAGGACTTTGGCTGCAGGACGTGGAGGAGCCGACGATCGGTATTAATGACGTTCTGGTAAAGGTCAAACGTACGGCGATCTGCGGTACCGATTTGCATATCTATCAATGGGATGAATGGGCCCAACAGACTATTCCGGTGCCGATGGTAGTCGGACATGAATTTGTCGGTGAAATCGTTGAGATTGGAAGCAATGTTAACGACTTTGAAATTGGCCAGATAGTCTCCGGTGAAGGTCATATTGTATGCGGCCGCTGCCGCAATTGCATGGCGGGCCGACGTCATTTATGTGCGCATACCAGTGGTATAGGCGTAAATCAGCAAGGCGCATTTGCCGAATATATCGCGCTGCCAATGTCCAACGTGTGGGTGCATCGCCCCGGCATCGACCTGGATATCGCTTCCATGTTCGACCCCTTTGGCAACGCCGTTCACACCGCGCTGCAATTTGGCTTGCTGGGTGAAGATATATTGATTACCGGTGCCGGCCCCATAGGTGTGATGGCCGCAGCAGTATGTAAACATGCCGGAGCGCGTCACGTGGTGGTCACCGATTTCAACCCCAATCGTCTTGAACTGGCCAGGAACCTCGGCGCCACTCATACCGTTAACGTGTCTGAGCGAAAAATTGAAGCGCTGATGGATGAGATCGGTATGGCCGAGGGCTTCGACGTCGGCCTGGAGATGTCCGGCAGTCCGATCGCGCTGCAAAGCATGATCAAAAACATGGCACATGGCGGCAAAATATCAATGCTGGGTCTGCCATCGGAACCCTCATTGATGGACTGGAACGACGTAATCTTCAATATGCTGACTATTAAAGGTATTTATGGCCGCGAAATGTACGAAACCTGGTACAAGATGTCGGTGATGATTGACAGCGGCCTGGATATCTCGGGGGTGATCAGCCACCGCCTGGACTATCGCGATTTTCAAGCGGGCTTCGATGCCATGGTGTCCGGCCAGGCTGGCAAAGTGATTCTGAATTGGGAAAGCTGAAATGAGTGATTTCGACACATACCTGAACACCGAGCTGGACGCGATCCGCGCAGCGGGATTGTATAAGAGCGAGCGTATCATCACCTCGCCACAAGGTGCCGACCTGGCGCTGCAGGAGGGCGGCCACGCAATCAATCTCTGTTCCAACAACTACCTCGGTCTGGCCAATTCGTCGGAATTGGTTGAGGCAGCCAAACGGGGCGTGCAGAAATATGGCTATGGCATGGCTTCAGTACGTTTTATCTGCGGCACCCAGGATATTCACCGCGAACTCGAAACCAAACTCAGCCGCTTCCTCGGCATGAACGATGCGGTACTTTATGCCGCCTGCTACGACGCCAACTGTGGCCTGTTCGAATCCCTGTTCGGTGCTGAAGACGCGATTATCAGCGACAGCCTGAATCATGCCAGCGTCATCGACGGAATCCGCCTGTGTAAAGCCAAACGCTTTCGCTACGCCAATAACGATATGGTCGGGCTGGAGGAACAACTACAAGCCACGCAGGACAGCCGCTTCAGGGTGATTGCCACCGACGGCGTGTTCTCGATGGACGGCGTGATAGCCAACCTGCCTGCCATCTGTGAGCTGGCCGACAAATATGACGCACTGGTAATGGTCGATGACTCGCATGCGGTCGGAGTACTGGGCGAGAAAGGCAAAGGCACCCACGAATACTGCGCCACCATGGGCAGAATCGACTTCCTCACCGGCACCTTCGGCAAAGCCTTGGGTGGTGCCTCGGGTGGTTATGTGGCTTGTAAATCGCAAGCTGCGGCCGACATGTTACGGCAGCGTTCCCGGACCTATTTATTCTCCAACTCTCTGGCACCGGTGATAGTGCATACCACTCTCAAAGTGCTCGAAATCCTCGAGCAAAGCAAAGGCCTGTTGCAAAAACTCAATAGCAATGCAGTCTCCTTTCGCAAACATCTTACCGAAGCAGGCTTCACATTAGCCGGCGCCGACCACCCCATCATTCCAGTCATGATCCACGATGCAGCATTGGCGGCCAGAATGGCCGGCATGCTTTTGCAAAAGGGTATTTATGTGATCGGTTTCTCTTCTCCAGTGGTACCCAAAGGACAAGCACGGATTCGTACGCAGGTTTCGGCAGCGCATTCAGAGGCACAACTTAAGACCACGGCTGACGCGTTTGCAGAGGTTGCGCGCGAACTTGAAATAGTGACCTGATCAGGGAACTGTGAACCTGCGAGCGCAGGTCAAGCTGATTGCCAGCATCGAACAGCCAGCCCATGCCCAACGCAGTAAAATCGCCGTTTCTGGCTGAAACGGGCAGACCCCCGAGATACGTTGTGTATGCCGAGCGATCTCAACGAGTTCTCTCCGAACGAGTCGATCTGCGGCAAGGCCGCCAGGCCGACCGGATTGAGGGCCGCCGCCTGTTCGGCGCCCCGCTGGGCCGCCTTGGCGATCGCCTGAAGCCCGGTCTGTGGAAACACGCCGGCGATGAAAATCAGGGCGTTCAGCAGCGCCGAATCGAGCTGCATCGCGGTCAACACGAGACTGAGGATCACGACCGTCATGCCGCGGTTCCAAAGCGTCAGGAACAGGCGATTGCCGAGTTCTCCCGTGGTGACACCGTGTGCAAACGTGATCAAAGAGTAAGTCAGAAATCCCGCCAGGCCGAGCACGAAGGGCTGTACCCGCGAGAACTCTGCGAACCAGTAGGGTTGGGTGATGTCACCGGGGACCGGGTAGATAGTAAGCAGTTCCCCGATCGTAGATGCGTAGAGCCCGGCGGGCGCCATCAGATAGGTGATGCTCATGCTGAACAGCATGAAAACGGCCAGACGGCGCCAAAACAGTAACCGGCCCTCTTCTTTCAGAAACGTCCGATTGCGATGAAAAACAACCGTTT
>CAMYIF010000030.1 GCA_947258415.1 uncultured Pseudomonadales bacterium | reverse complement strand
AATGGAAGATATCGATGCAACCATCGTGTTTGTCCGTACCCGTGGTGCCACCGTTGAGCTGGCGGAGAAAATATCGGCGCGCGGCTATTCCTGCGCGGCGATTAACGGTGATATGAGCCAAAGCCAGCGGGAAAGAACTATCGAGCAACTGAAAAAAGGCGGTATCGATATCCTGATTGCCACCGATGTTGCAGCTCGCGGCCTGGATGTGGAGCGCATCAGTCATGTTGTTAACTACGATATTCCCTACGACAGCGAAACCTATATCCACCGTATTGGCCGCACCGGCCGGGCCGGTCGTAAAGGCAGCGCGGTATTATTCGTTACCCCCAGGGAACAGCGCTTGTTGCGTACCATCGAACGAACCACCAAAAAGAATATTACCCCGATAAAATTACCGACGGCCAAGGATGTCGCCGAGCGACGCGTTCAGCGGTTTAAACAGGAGATCGCGACTGCCTCGGAAAGAAAACCCGACCCGTTCTTTATCGAACTTGTCGCCGAAATATGCACCGAAATGGGCGATTCACCCGAAAACCTTGCAGCGACTCTCGCCTGGCTTTTGCAGAAGGATCGACCACTCAAGCCCACACCGAAAAAAGCCGCCCGAAAGCCCAAATCCCTTAAAGAGAAACCCGATCGTGCAATCAAGAGTGCCCGATCCAGCCAGACCAGGCAAGAGCACACTCGAACATCTCCTGGCATGGAGTCCTATCGCCTTGAAGTAGGCCGTAATCACCAGGCAACACCCGGAGATATTGTCGGCGCCATTGCCAACGAAGCGGAAATGAACAGTCGTCATATCGGGCAGATTATAATTAATGACGATTACAGTACCGTGGAATTGCCCGAAGGTATGCCGAAGGAAATATTTAAATTGCTGCAAAAGGTAAGGGTGCGAAACCAGCCACTTAAAATCAGCCGCGTGAAGAATGAGACTGGAGCCGGAACAGGGTATAAATCCAAACGAAAACCCGTTAAAAAACGACCTAAAAAAAGAAATCCGCCGAACGATACCTGACCAGTTTTAAACACCCATTTGTCAACCCGCCTGTTTTTCTGTAGGGTCTGGCAATTAATTTATTCAGCAACACACATTGAGGCCCATTATGCTCGGAAATAAACCATCAGATTTACCTGAATTTGTCATGAACACATCAGATCTTTACAAGGATGAGACCATCACGGACACCAAAGTCGGCAGTATTCGATGCCTGACGCCAATCAAGCCGGATGGTACACCTGACGATTCACGCCCTGTTCTATACGCCGGACAGGCACAGTTAATGACGCCCGCCGGTGTATTGCCAATAAATTTTGAACTCGATGCCAAAAACCTGGCTGAAGCCGTTGAAATGTTCTCCGAAGCAGCCAAACAGGGTGTACAGGATACCTTCAAAAAGCTGGAAGAAATGCGCCGTGAAGCGGCTTCCCAAATAGTTGTTCCCGGCCAGGAAAACGCAGCGGGAGCTCCCGGCAGTAATATTTTCATGCCCTAGCCGATAGTCCCCCTGCAAAGAGTGCTATACCAATCCCATGCAGATTTGGGTTGATGCCGATGCATGCCCGGTTGTCATAAAGGAAATTCTTTACCGGGCCTGCGAACGCGTGCAAATACCTTTAGCTCTGGTAGCCAATCAACCACTCGGCACACCCAAGTCATCGTTAATAAAATCGATTCAGGTCAGCGGCGGTTTTGATGTCGCCGATGATTATATCGTCGAACATGTCACTGCCGGGGATCTGGTAATCACCGCCGATATCCCGCTTGCCGCACAGGTCATTGAGAAATCCGGGCATGTTATTAATCCGCGCGGTGCGGAATATACAGCCGAAAACATACGCCAGCGCCTGGCAATGCGAAATCTTATGGAGGAGATCAGGAGTACCGGGCAGAATACCGGAGGCCCTGCTCCACTGGGCCATTCGGATCGTCAACGCTTCGCCAATGCTCTCGACCGTTTTTTAGCAAGGCACGGTCATCAATAGCCTGCTTTCGACAGTGCTTTAGCCATTCAATAAAGGTTTCAGCAACTCCACCTTGTTTGTGCCGGATAAAATGAGTGCTTCCTTTTCCGGGCGAACCAGATTTTTAATTGCCGCTTCGCGTTTACTCGCCGAGCTGCGTGTGTGACCGTCTTCCAGGTAAATAATTTCCATTGGCTGGCGGCCACGAAAGTACCTGGCTCCACCCTTCTTCCCTGTATGCTGGTGCCATCTGCGCGTCATATCGGTGGTAATACCGGTATAAAAACTGTCATCGTCGGCGAGGATGATATATACCAGCCAGTCGGCTTTTGCAGTCTTCACTACCGGTAACCGCTGATGGTGAACAATATGAATTTATAAACCTTCTGACAGGGCATTGTTGTTCGAAACACCGATAAGATAAGAATTTAAACCGAAAATTAAAAGTTGGAACGAGAATACTACAACAGGAATTAAAGCCGGAACAGAAAGTTTAAACGGCATGACAGAAAGGCAGTATAGAAAGCGACATTGATAACCGGATGAGGCACTTAATGTACCTCGTCCAGTTTCAGGGGTTCATTTTTCAGTAACAGGTTATTCTGTTCTGAATTGGGCTATGGCTTCTTTGGCAAAATTAGCGTTTGTTTCCAGAACACCGGCCATCATGCTGGCATTCATAGAGGTTCGCTCAATCAGTGTATCGTGGAGAGTCTGGGCATAATCATGTTGTGCCTTGGCCACTTCCTTGATATCACCACATTTAACCAGTTCTTCAAGGTGATTAAACGCACCTTCGACGCCTTCTCTAAGCTGGATCGCAGTCAGCGTCAAGGTGTCGGCGACAACATAGGTGTTGGCGGTAACGGCACTGGAGGCGAGCTTCAGATTCTTTTCTACCCGCTCCTGGTCTACCAATGACTGCGTACAGTCCTTGACACAACCCATCGCCTGGTTGTTCTCCAGACTAAACAAAGTATTAATATTTTCCTGTACTGCATTAACATCAAACATATTTTTTAGATTTTCTTGAACAGCATTCAGATCAAACATCATATTTACTTGAAATTCAGTCATTATCTTAAACCCCGACCAAGTGAGTTGCTCTTGTGTTTAACAGCCATGCAGCAGAACGTTGCATGATCAGACTATAGTAGCCAATATGCTTAGAGTCAACATTTATTTGTTGCATCGCACAATATATATTTTTGATTTACAGAAAAAATTAAATGGAGAGAAATTAGCGGGGAAATAAATGCCTATCTTCTTGTTATTAAAGAAGTTTAAATTTAAATGCTTACAGGTAAAACTGTTAATAAAGCTTATCTACATATCATAAATCAGGGCCTTATTCTGCATTTGCAAAGTTTAACACAGGATTCTGTACGCACACCGATCATCGTACTTTCCAGGGCAAAGGTCAAATATTATTTGGTGCCCGGATAAGAGCTAATACAGGCGGGATATCAGGCAAACTGCCAGGCCAGCAGATGGCGCCAACAGATGAAAATAAAGTAAGGACAGACAACTACTTACAACACCAGGTTTAACGCCAGCAAAAAAAAACGGGTGGGAGAAATCTCCCACCCGTCTTCTGGTACTTACTTAATTGCAGATTAAGCAGCTTTTTGAGCAGACTTAACTTGCTCGATAGCTTCTTTTGCAATATTCAGATTAGTTTCAACAAGACCAGCAACCAATCCTACATTCATCCATGCGCTTTCAGTCAGTTCTTTCTGCAAAGCTTCTACATAAGATTGTTGAGCATCTGCAGCCGCTTTGATGTCCTTGGCAGAAGCCAGAACATATGCTTGCTTCAGAGCACCTTCAACGCCTTCACGAACCTGAATTGCTTTCAGGGTTACCGCATCAGTTACCGCATTTGTATTAGCAGCAATAACATTAGCACCAAGTTTTACGCCTTTCTGAACTTGCTCCTGAACTTGCTCCTGACCACCAAATGATTCAGTGTAATTTCTAACACCACTGAACGCTTCACCGGCAAACAACTTGTTCACGTTTTCTTGAAATTTCTCTACGTTGTAAAGATCCTTAAGGTTTTCCACGTTGTAAAAATCCTTCAGGCTTGTTTGAATTTTTTCAGCATCAAACATTGTTTTGAAGTTCTCTTGTATTTCGTTTACATCAAAAGCTTTAGCAAAATTTTCTTGATAAGTATTCATTGTCAATCTCCAGGTTTTAACTATTTGCAACACACTTGATTGTGCAGTGCATAATTCATGATGCGAAATATACGGATGCCACCAACCCTTGTCAACTAATATTTTGTGCACCGCATAATATTTTGTTCTTATAACCCCATAACGTTTGGCTATATTTACTTATCTTATTGTTTTAAATATATTTAATTCCGCTAATACTCATATTGCCAATAAGAAAATATTTGAAATTTATTTTGCTTTAAGCTGTTTTTTCCTTAAATACCGGATTAATTGCTATTTATTGATTTGCATCTGCATAATTCTTTCGGGGATTCCGTTTGATTTTCATTTGTATTGCCATGAATTACTGCCCAGGGGCTGGCTGAGCCGGCCAGGATTTTACAATTTTTATGGCTAAAGTCCGGCCTGTATATATTATAAAATAACTAAAGGATTGATTTTTATAACCTATCGATATTCGAGATTAATAAAACAATGCGTTAGAATTTTACCGCTTGCGCTTTATCAAGGTTAGTTCAGAATACTTTTCCAAAGTCCTGTCAATCACCTTTAATAGCTGCAAATTATCAAAAAATAACTACCGCATTAGAGGTTAAAGATATGTCTACAGGTACAGTTAAATGGTTCAACGAAACTAAGGGATTTGGCTTTATTGCACCTTCCGATGGCGGCAAAGATGTCTTCGTACATTACTCCGCACTCCAGGGTGACGGTTTCCGTACACTCCAGGAAGGACAGACCGTCAACTTCGAAACCGAGCAGGGTCCAAAAGGCCCACAGGCTACCAACGTATCGACGACCGACTAACAAAGTCGTAAATTGAATTACGCCCGGTAAGAACCCCGCAGCACGCGGGGTTTCTGGTTAAGGGCGCTGTTAAAATACTCTGGAAACAGTTTCTCCCGTTTACCTGGGCGAATACCGGGCTAGATGACTACCAGCACCCTCAACGCATCCAGCGTTAACCGGGTACCCTGCAGGTAATCCTCCAGTTGCTCGGCGTCGTGCCGAAGATGCTCGATCTCATCCTTTCGAATATTCGGGTTTACCGCCGACAAGGCGACCAGGCGTTGCAATTCCACGGTCAGCTGCTTTTGCATATGCTCAACCGCTGCGCTGACTAGCCCCCCCCTTCTATGACCCACCATCTTGTCGGCATTGGCTATCAACGCCGCAATTCCGGGCCGCGCATGCCGGACAAGGTCCTGTGCCGTGGTTTTCGGGATCTTTTGAATTCGCGCGTTCAATACCTCATGGGTAATAATATTACTGAAGTCTTTTTTATTTTCATCAACAACAAGTCTCACCGTTGTCAGCGGCAGGAAGCGGGATAACTGCAATTCGGCCGGAGCAATACAATGCGTGGTATAAATGGCTTCAAGTAACAGCGTGCCCGGCTTGAACGGTGGCATTTTAATCGTGGCCATCGCAACTTTACCCAGTTCGCCACTGAGCACCATGTCCATCGCCTCCGAGACCATGGGGTGTTCCCAGGATAAAAATTGTATATCTTCGCGCACCAGCGCCATCCCACGATGGCAGGTTACCGTGACGCCCTCGTCCGGGATACCGGGAAAATGCCCCAGCAGCATATGATCAGTGGGTTGCAGCACCTTGCTTTGCCGGCTGTGATGATCCTGATCGATTCCGTATTGATCGAATACCCTATCCATATAGCTGTCCAGTTCATCGGCACGTTCACCATTCTGAATGGCCTCTACCAGCCCGGCTGCCCGCTGGTGATTGCACGAACTGAGCTCCAGTAAACGGTCCCGACCCTGCTGCAGGCGAAGCATTAGCTCCCCGGTCATGGCGCGGGAGCGTTTAATCAACGAATCCGGGTTCCTGTTGCTGACCAGGCAATCGGTTAGCTCATCGGCAAAAGCATCCAGAACCGCCTGGCTTGCCGGGCAGGACTTGCGGAAACAATCCAGGCCTTCATCGTACCAGCGCAACAGGGTTTGCTGGGCGCTGGTTTGCTCGCCAGCCCCTTGATAGTAAGGCACATGCATATGCACAGTTTGCTTTTGACCAATACGATCCAGTCGGCCTATACGCTGTTCCAGCAAATCGGGATTCAATGGCAGGTCAAACAGGGTCAGGTGGTGGGCAAACTGGAAATTTCGGCCTTCGCTGCCAATTTCTGAACAAACCAGCACCTGGGCACCTTCCTCCTCGGCAAAATAGGCCGCCGCCCGGTCCCGGGCCACCAGGCCGAGACCTTCATGGAAAACCGCCGAACTCATACCGCCGCGTAATCGTAAATACAGCTCGAGATCGACTGCCGTTTTCGCCCGGGCACATATCACCAGCATTTTTTTCGATGAATGGTTGGCCAGCCATTTGAGCAGCCAGCTGGCCCGGGTGTCTTTCTCGACCCATTTATCCCCGTATAAGCGTTGCAAAGGTTTCTCGGGGTACAGCAGGTCTTCGAGCACTGCTGTATCCCACGGTTTTAAACCTTGCGGAATCGTCAAGGCATGCGGCACCAGACGGCGTTCGGGGAAACCCTGCACGGCGTCGCGCGTGTTCCGGAACAGCACGCGCCCGGTACCGTGGCGGTCCAGCAGCTGCCTGATAACAGTCTGGACGAAATCGTCTACGGCCCCGGGCCTGGCTTTATCGCCGTCAGCAATCTCTTGTATTTGATCGGTGATTTCACCACCCAGGAACTGCCGGATTGTCCGATCGAGTGAAAATAATTTCGGCAACTTACCCGACGGTTCTGTTTCAAGTACCGCCAGCAATTGCCTGGTCAGTTGGTTGACCGGCTCATAATTGGCCTCTTCCTGTTCAAATTTTGCCAGGTCATGGTAGCGATCGGGATCAAGCAGGCGTAACCGGGCGAAATGGCTGGCAACACCCAGCTGTTCCGGCGTCGCGGTCAGCAACAACAGGCCATTGGCTGTGCGGGATAAAGACTCGATACAGCGGTACGCCGGGCTGGCTTGTTTTTCGCTCCATTCCAGGTGATGCGCCTCGTCTACCAGCAATAAATCCCAGCTTGCGGCCAATGCCTGCTTCTGGCGCTGCCTGTTCTCGGTCAGGAAAGACAGGGAGCACAAAACAAGTTGCGCGCTTTCGAACGGGTTTATTTCATCCCGGTTCTGTTCAACTGCCCTGGTATCTTCAATAGCGGCGCTGTCCAGCACTTCATCCTGAGCATCCGGGTCGCTGTTTTCGATACCGCGGCAACGCGCCTGGTCAAGAATGGTAAAACGCAAGTTGAACCGGCGCAGCATTTCTACCAGCCACTGGTGTACCAGGCTGTCCGGCACCACGATCAGAACCCGTTGGGCACGCCCGGTAAACAACTGCTGGTGCACGATCAGGCCGGCTTCTATGGTCTTGCCCAGTCCCACCTCGTCTGCCAGTAACACACGAGGCGCGAACCGAATGGATACCTCGTGCGCTATATATACCTGGTGTGGCAATAACTGTACGCGAGCGCCCAGCAAACCGTTAACCGGTGACTGTTGGCAGGTGCGCATTTGCGACAGGGTTTCAACGCGCAGGCGAAAATACTTGTCATCATCAATCTGGCCCGCAAACAGGCGCTCCTGCGGGGTATTAAAATGCACGAAGCAGTTCAGTTCCAGTTCTGGCAGGGACACTTCATTGCCGGCTTTATCCTGCCCCCGGTAAACCAGGCTGCCGTTTTCTTCTCTCACCTGTTCAACAACCAGGCTGTGCTCGTCGACAGAAGTGATGGTGTCACCTACCTCGTAGCGGACCCTGGCCACAGGTGCGTTGGCAATGGCGTAGGTACGCTGCTCGCTCGCCGCCGGGAAGCTAAGCTGGACATGCCGGCCATTTGCATCCACGACAATACCAAGCCCCAAATCGGGCTCGGTTTCGCTAATCCAGCGTTGTCCGGTTACAAATTCATCTGTGGCCACAGGAAAGTTCCGAATATTTAAAAGTTGCCGTTTATTTATCCCTCCCCGGGAAACAGGTTACACCCTGCTGTATATCGATCCTGCAACTTTTCAGGATTCAACAAGGCTTCCTGTACACCCGGGCCCGGGTAAAGAATGCAGGTAAATATAATATCTTCTGTCCATCCCAGAGTCTTGTATAATAACCCAGGTAATGGCATTGCAGAAAAAGGAGGTCAGCATGCGCTCTCAATTCACACCCGTTTCACTTAGACTAATTGCCTTATTATCCTGCCTGTCGATAGCCCCAATGGCGATGGCCTGGGAGCTTCAGTGGCTGGGTCAGTCTGCGTTCAGGATTACAACGCCGGGTGACAAAGTCATATTAATTGACCCGTTCATCACCAAAAACCCGAAAACACCCGAAGCGCTTAAAGACCTGAAGGCGCTGGGGAAAGTCGATTTAATCCTGATCACGCACGGACACGGGGATCATGTCGGCGACAGCCCCGAACTGGCCCAAATGACCGGTGCCAAAGTTGCGCTCAACGCGGATATGGGGCAAACCTTCGGCACCCTGAACATCGTACCCTTTGATCAACTTATCCGGTTTAATAAAAGCGGGCCGATCAAGCCGCTGGACAATATCACCGTGACCATGGTGCGGGCTGAACACAGCTCGGAAGTCGTACACACGGACCCGGTTAGCAACACCAAGAGCGTGCACCCGGGAGGTGAACCCGCCGGTTATATCATCGAACTGGAAAACGGCTTCAAGCTCTACCACGCGGGCGATACCGGTGTGTTTGCAGACATGAAATTTATCGCTGAGTATTACAAGCCCGACATCGCCCTGTTACCCATCGGCGGTCATTTCACCATGGACCCAGAGCACGCCGCCTATGCCATCAACCACCTGCTGAAAACAAAACTGGTCGTACCCATGCACTACGGCACGTTTCCACCGCTAAAGGGTACCCCGGAACAGTTAATAAAAGCCCTGGGGGAAACCCCGTCTGAAGTACTGGTTATGCAGCCGGGAGACATCAAAACGTTTTAAGTGTTTTATTGGTATGCTAATTATTATGGTGCCGAAGACGTCGTATTCAGACTGTCAGGCAGGTATCGAGTCGAATCTGTATAGCGTATCGTGGTGTATCGGTGATATGTGATTTGTCACTATGCTTAATAAATCAGGAACAAGGATATGGGGCTTGAAGTAATCAAGTACGAAAAAAACTGGGTCGATGGATTAAACCGGGGAGATGTTGCCCCCGCAGATCAAACATTTGCGGCTAACTGCATAATTCACATGGCCGGAGCTCCAGAACCAAACCTCTCAGTAGCGGCTTTCAAAGAACTGGTCTCAGGTCTCCTGACGGCATTTCCGGATTTTCATATCACTGTCAAAGATCAAATGGTTTCTGGTGACAAAGTCGCCTTCCGGTGGATAGCCAAAGGAACACACAATGGCCCTCTCGGCGAGACACTACCAACAGGAAGGCAGGTTCAGTTCGAAGGATTGATCTTTGATCATGTGGCAGGGGGGCAAGTAGTCGAGCGCTGGGAACAGTGGGACCAGATGGGGATGCTACAACAGCTTGGCCTCGTGTAGGTAATTGGGGTTAAATTTGGGACCAAATTAATTTATGCCTCAGAATCAGGCTGCCATACAAAGGGAAATAGAATGAAAGAAATCAAGCGACCCGTTAATTCTCATAAGGCCTACCATGCCCATGTTTATTTTGAACAGGAAACATTGGCATTCGCAACTGAGCTGTGTGAGAAAGCAGGCGAATTGTTCAACCTGAAAGTAGGCCGTGTACATGAAAAACTGGTTGGCCCTCACCCCAAGTGGAGCTGCCAGATTACGTTTGGCTCAAAGCATTTTGACGAATTTGTTCCCTGGCTCGACAGGAATAGAGCAGGACTCACCGTTCTGATACATGCTTTAACCGGAAATGATCTGGAAGACCATACAAAATATGCTTATTGGCTGGGAGATAGTGTTGAGCTCAATTTATCCATGTTTGGCGGCTGACAATTGCCAGCGCAAATAAATTAAGGAACCTGGCCATAATATTCTTAATAGTACTTATGATGCTTGAAGAAGTATTTAGCGTCATATATGGACCCCAATTACTCCACGCCTGGTGTAGCCCGGCTACGACGTTGCCGCCAACGGAGTCGTCATGGAACACATTCCGGGATTCGAACTGGAAACCACCCGGTCAGGCGCAAAACAGTGCGCCCACCTGAATGGCGTCACGCTCACTGTTTTGATTCTGTCGTGACGACGGTCCTCGCGCCCTCCCAAACTCGGTCTTCCACCGTGTCCAGAAAAAGCTGAAGGTGGGGAAACGGGATTTCAATTTCGGCTTTGTCCAAAGCAGCTTTCGCCGCCTCCGTCATTCTGAAAAAGACGGCCATGCGCTGATCGGCCGTTTTCACCCATACCCGCACTTTGAGGTTTACGCTGGATCCCGCGAGTTCGTCTACGACCACATCCGGCTGCGGTGAATCCAGCACCCCGTCGACGTCCTTGGCGGCCTGCAACAAGACGTCCCGCGCCTTTTCCATATCTTCCTTGTAGGCGATTCCGACGACAGTATCGATACGCACCTCGCCGTGCTTGCTGAAGTTCTCGAGCACCTCGTCGATGATTCGCTTGTTCGGCACCACGATGTAGCTGTTGTCGGGCGTCCGTATGCGCGTCGTACGTAGCGTAATGTTGGTGACCTTTCCGTACTTACCCTCGGTCTCGATCCAGTCGCCGACCTCGAAGGGCTTGTCCCAGAAAATGAGAATTCCGGAGATAACGTTGGCGACCGAGTCCTGTGCCGCGAAACCGATAGCGATGCCGGCGACGCCGACGCCGGCCAAAGCGGCCGTGACATTTACGCCAAGCTGAGACAGCGCCATCAGTAAGCCGAGGATCACAATAAAGTAGTGAAGCACCGTGTCGACCAACAGTCCGACCAGTACCTCTTCGAAATTTGCGCGTTTCAGGGCCCGCCGTAGCACTGCCCGCACGGCGCGCGAGATCACGTAAGCCACAATGATGATGATGATTGCCGCCACAAGCGCCGGCAGAAACGCCAGGAAACTAGCCACGAATTCGGTTAGCAGCTCCTGAACATTTAGCCTCTGTAAAACCTCTTCAATCATGATTGAGCATTCCTCCCTGTTTGAGTACGCCCCGGTCGAGCGTGCACTGTTGTGTTGTCGTCATTTTAGCAGGTACGCGAAAAACAGGGTCAGAGTAAAAATCGGGGCCAGATCAGGACAATTTTTTTACCGGCACTCTTCCCCTGCCACCGAACGATTGATAGCTACCATACACACGTTCTACATTGCTACCTAAGCTATATAGCGGGTGTCGCCTAATGGCAGTGCCTCAGCTTCCCAAGCTCCTCGCCTGCCTCAGAGAGAAAATATTCCTACCCGCGCTGACCGGGAATGCGTTTTTTCAGGACCAGTCCGACATTCTCAAGCTCACTTAGGCGTTTACTCAGCATCCGCGCTCCAAGCACCTCCAAGGCTTTCGCCACCGGGCAGTATTGACCGTATTCCATCATCTTATGTGCGCGAGTGTTATCCTAAAACTACGGGTTCTGTAGTAATTAACCATTTTGATTATAGTGTTTTGCTACAGAAATTATAGTGTTTTACAACAGATCCTGTAGTGAGTTACTACGTTATCCGGAGTATCGTATTAGAGTTTGGCTCATTAGTATGGTTATTGAAACGTCCGGGGACACTGCCGCGGCAGCCTGGGGAAAAGAACTAAAAACCACACATTTGACGAGGTGCCGAAATGAACAACTTCACGAGTGAGCAAATCGAGAAATTCCGTGAATCAATCGAGTATGACCCTATTGATTCCCATGACCCTATTGATTTATAAAATTGACGGGTAACGGACGAAAAAGTTTGTGCGAATAGTTGGGGACGGAAATATTTCTGAAAGGATCAAATCATGCTTAAAAATTTAATCGCAACTGTAATTGTTATTGGCAGTCTAGCCACGGTTTCCGTGCAAACCTGCGCGGCCGAGCCTCATGCCGTGCGTCAAGATATCAAGTTGTCACCGGATGTGTTAAATCTGCTTAGAGCTGAAATGGGAGAAATCGCCGGGGGGATACAGGGCATAGCTTTGTCTCTGGCAATAGCGGACTGGAAGTCAATTCAAGAAACCAGTACGAAGATCCGAGCAAGTTACATCATGGAGAAGAAGCTCACTGCTGCCCAGGCAAAGGAATTGGAGCAAGCGCTTCCGGAACATTTTAAGCAGCTTGATGCAGCGTTCCATCAAAGAGCAGAAAAGCTGGGGGCAGCCGCTGCAGCCCACGATCCGGAACTGACAGCTTTCCAGTTTTCCCGCTTGTTAGAAAGCTGCACTGTTTGTCATTCAGCATATGCTAAATCACGATTTCCGGGGTTCTCGCCTCCTCCCCGACAGGGTCATTCACACTGAATGAAACATTATGGGCTGTTAGCGAAATTAACCGGAAGGAATTATGAAAACGCTTTTTATAATTAATGATCCGCCCTATGGAACCGAACGACTTTACAATGGATTGCGATTAGCGCATGCAGCCGCAGTTAAGCAACATTTAATTCTCTCGATGATCTAATCACCCTGGTCGTAAAAGGCTGTGCACAAGCTGGAAAAATTCTGACATAGTTAGTCTATGGATATTGTCCTTCTTCTCATTGCCAATATTATCCCGCTTTACATTTTGATAGCGCTCGGTTTTATTTCCGGGCGCTGGATGGATGTCAATCTGCCTTCGATGGCCACAGTAGCAATTTATATCCTCGCCCCGATTGTTAATTTCGGCGCTATGGCACAAATGAACTTTACCCCGGAATATATTGCGCTGCCCGTTATTTTCTTTTTAGGGTCTGCAACAATTGGCACGCTAAGTTACAAAGTTTCGCAAAAGATCTGGAAAAACAATACAGCCAACCTTATCGGCATGGGTAGCGTTACCGGCAATACCATGTATTTCGGCCTGCCAGTAGTTCTGGCGTTATTAGGACCCGAATGGGTTGGCGTTTATGCGCTTCTTAATCTTGGTACTTTTTTCAATGAAGTTGGTCTTGGTTATTTCTTTGGCGCACGCGGCCACGCAACATTGAAAGGCGCCGCTTTAAAAGTTCTTAAATTCCCTGTCGTCCATGCCATCTGGCTGGGGCTGGCCTATAACCTCAGTGGATTCGCATTGCCTGGCTCGTTTATTCGTTATTGGGATTATAGCGTTGGTGCCTGGATTATCATTGGCATGATGATAATCGGCGTGGCCCTGTCAAAACAATCAAAGCTAGAAATAGATATCAAATTACTTGCCAGCATGTTCACACCAAAATTTATCCTTTGGCCGCTGTTTGGATTTTCTGTCATCCTGCTCGATAAGCTGCATTTCCAGGCTTTTGGCCCCGAAGTCCATATCATGATGGCGGTGGTCAGTTCCGTACCGCTGGCCGGTAATTTGGTGGCTTATGCCGCGACCTTGAAACTTCACCCGGAAAAAGCGGCAGCCGCTGTTTTAATTAGCACTCTTCTAGCCTTTATCACCGTTCCCGCAGCAGTCATAATCCTGCAACTCCTGTCTTGATTTAAAGCAGCTTTTTCTTCAAAGCGCCCCTGTTCACACAGCTAATGCCGTAATCATTTGAATTGCTACACGAATTAGCTACGCTCGGTGCTCTTGCGGCGCGCGCTGGCGTTGCCACTATTGCCATTGGCGCATTACGCGTAACTTTTTGGGGTGCACTTGCCATGGCGCTAACCGCAGGTGTAGGTCGAGTATTTGGGGTGATTGCCTGATGCTGCTGCAACCAGTCGTACTCCACCTGATGCAAGGACAAAAACGACAAGCAAGGGACTCAAACCCGGGGCCAGACTTTACTTGCTTATAGCCAACAGGGCGTTTATCTTTCCTATACCTACATTATCCTCAAAACAAATAACTAATCACTATGAACAAAAAGCTCATTCCAATTTCCCTCATCTGTTTATTGGGCGGTTTAATCAGTTTTGTAACCGTTGCCCAATCTGACATGCGTATTAACCTCGCCATGAAAAAAGCTGGCGACACTATGTTGGAATTATTTCCGATTATTCTAAACCAGGCGCGTTTCAATAATGTTGAGAACGAGGACAATATAAAAACCGGAGTCAATGAAATTATTACTTCGCTGGGCCAGGCCGAGCCACATTTCACCCAACGCGCCCAAACCAACCAAATCTCCTACGATATTCTTATTGAGCACTTGAAAGAATCCCAGCAAGCCATCAATGCTGGCAATAAAGTGTATGCCCAAAATATGCTGCAGGAAGTGGCTTACATATGCGCCTCATGCCATACACAAGACGACAAATCCCGTACCTTGTTTCACGGTAAAAACCGTGATGCATTTAGCAGCGATTATGAATACGCGGAATTTAATTTTTTAACCCGTAACTACGGATTGGCCCTGGATTATTACGACCGGCACCTCAATTCAGCTTATGCATTAAAGCCGGAGCGCACTATCCTGGACACGACGAAAAAAATTCTTACCATCTATGCACAGATCTACAACCAGCCCGGCAAAGGCGCGCGACACCTGGAAAAATATGTTAACAACGATAAGCTACCGCATTTGGTCAAAAGCAAGGTCGTCGAATGGATAAAAGGCCTGGATGAACTGGAAGCCAACGGTGCGGCCAGGGTTGATAAGGTGTCTTTTGAACAGCTCGAAAGCTATGTCCATAAATATCTGGGTCCATTGGATAAACCCGGTGCCGCCATGGTGCCAACAAAGAAAGAAATAGTCTATCACCTGTGGCTGCAAGGCCTGCTTTATAAATACTATAGCGCCAACCCGCCCGAGCAGGAGGTAGCTAAATTATTGTATTGGCTCGCCATAAACGATAGAGCCACCCACTACAGTTTTTACTATTCCCTCGCCGACTTATACCTTAAAGAGTGCATGCTAAAACACACAGGGCATAATTTTGCGAAAATGTGTTTTGATGAATATAAGGAATATACTACGTTCAGTTATTCCGGTTCTCAGGGTACCGCAATACCGGAAGAGATACAGAAAGAGCTAACAACACTGCGCGATATTGTCTACGGAGCGAAAAAAGGAACTAAGTAGGGAAAGCAAGCAGGATCATCTTTGATTTATGGCCCCAGCCGACAAAGAGAATGTACCCATACTAGACCAAAATGAAAAAATTGAGGCTTAGTGTCGCATTACATTTCCTCTTTTCGCGGAATTTAGGGTCAGTGTAAAAACTCTGGTTGATTTGCGGAGGGGGTGCAAGACGAATGACGTGTCAGAGCTTTTAAAATAATTTTTACACTGCCCCAATTATTTCTAAAGGTGAGTGTTTGGATAATGCCGTGGCTGAGAGTTTCTTTGGTACACTGGAAACAGAATTAGTTGACCATGAAGATTATCGAACACGGCGGGAAGCAAAACAAAGTCTCTTCGAGTACATAGAAGTGTTTTATAATCGACAGCGAAGGCATTCTTACTTGGGCTATGTCAGCCCCGAAGAATACGAGAGGCGGTATGCCTCTCAATAAATCACTTTGTTATTTTGGGGGAACTTCACCTTTTCTTGTTATTCATTTTACAAACTATTCCATAGTCATATGGACCTATTCCAGTACTATGGTCCTATTCCAGTATGTTAGACTTTCAGATGTTTCAATAAAAAAGTTCTACTATGAGTTTCACCAACCTATTTAACCGAGTTAGCCGCAAAAGAGGTGAGGAATACCTTGCGTTTCGTGTGCAACTAAAACAAGCCGGTCTTGATACCGAGGAAAAAGCCAAAACGATGTTACAGAAATCCCGGGGACGTATGCTCGGCCTTAGCGCAATGGTGTCCGTAGTTACTCTCCTCGTTTCTCTGTTCTGGCCAAACCTGATGGGCATTTTCATCGTATTCGGCACCCTGACCCTGGTATGGTTATTGATCACAATTGCTCGAGGCCAACTATTAATAAAACAATTTATCCAGCAGGAGTTTGACGGGAAACGATAGTGTTAAAATTTTTTTGTGGTAGTTCGTAGAATAAAAGGGGATGGTATTATTTTTGATGTTGTTCAAGAGTTTTTACACTGACCCCAATTATTGTTAGGCGTCACGGTCACTCTATTGGAGGTTTACACATGTCTATCAAGGGAAGTTGCTTGTGTGGAGCCGTTACGTACGAAGTGACCGCTCCATTCCAGTTCCTCGGCAACTGTCACTGCTCGCGGTGCAGGAAGTCGAATGGCGCTGCGTTCGCAACGTGGGGCATCCTTGACCCGGAAACGTTTCAATGGACGTCCGGCCAGGACCTGATCCAAAGCTATGAAACCTCTCCGGGTAATGCGCGGAGCTTTTGCAAGAGATGCGGATCCACCTTGGCTAGTACACACTCCGGCGTCGTAGGTGAAGTGGTAGTTGGCACAGTGGATGGTGATCCGGGTGCAAGGCCACGTGAGCACATCTTTGTCGGTTCGAAGGCGCCGTGGTACCAGATTACGGACGCCCTGCCACAGCATGACGAATGGCCTCCGGGGATTGCGAAGTGATGCCTAACAAGTCAAGGCAGCAAGGGCGCTTCGCGCCGGGACCGCTTAACAGCAGCCCCTGCTTGAAGCGTTAGGGCTACTCGTGGTGCAAATGAAGCGTGCATTCATGCTCGTACTGCTAATTATTAATGCGGCATGTACTGGAATGTTATGGAAGAAGGATTCCTACATCGAACATGTTGGAGGTTTTTACCTCGAAGAGAATAGCAATACACTTGTCGCCATTGGCGAAAGATATCATTACATATTCAAAGTCGACAAAAATT
>CAMYIF010000029.1 GCA_947258415.1 uncultured Pseudomonadales bacterium | reverse complement strand
CCCAGGTGTAATTGCCCGAAAAGCTGTGGCCCAGCCGGTTCAAATTGGTTTGAAGGCTATTGATGCCATGGTGCCCATCGGTAGAGGTCAGCGTGAGTTGATTATTGGTGACCGTCAGGTAGGCAAGACGGCCATCGCTGTAGACGCGATTATTAACCAGAAAGGCACCGGTATTAAATGTATTTATGTTGCGGTGGGACAAAAAGCATCGTCGGTTGCTTCTGTCGTTCGCAAGCTGGAAGAGCACGGAGCTATGGAGCATACCATCGTGGTTGCTGCAAACGCATCAGATCCGGCTTCCATGCAGTTTCTGGCACCCTTTGCAGGCTGTACTATGGGTGAGTATTACCGTGACAATGGCCAGGACGCACTGATCATTTATGACGATTTAACCAAGCAAGCCTGGGCTTACCGTCAAATTTCCCTGTTGTTACGCCGTCCGCCGGGGCGTGAGGCTTATCCCGGGGATGTTTTCTATTTGCATTCACGCTTGCTTGAGCGCTCATCGCGAGTCAACGCAGACTACGTCGAACAAATCACCAACGGAAAAGTAAAAGGCCAAACAGGCTCGTTGACAGGATTACCGGTGATCGAAACACAGGCTGGTGACGTGTCCGCCTTCGTACCGACCAACGTGATTTCTATTACCGATGGTCAGATTTTCCTGGAAGCTGACATGTTTAACTCGGGTATTCGGCCGGCAATGAACGCGGGTGTGTCCGTTTCCAGGGTTGGTGGCGCTGCACAAACCAAGATCATGAAAAAGCTTTCAGGCGGTATTCGTACTGCGCTGGCTCAATATCGAGAGTTAGCTGCTTTTGCTCAATTTGCATCTGACCTTGATGAGGCAACCAAAGCTCAGCTTGATAATGGTGAGCGGGTAACAGAGCTTATGAAGCAAAAGCAATATTCACCAAGAAGCATAGCAGAAATGGGTTTGTTAATTTTCGCATCCAATAAGGGCTATCTCAAAGACATCGAAGTAGCTAAAGTGCTGGATTTTGAAAATTCATTAATTGCCTATATGAAAAGTGAAAATGCAGAATTAATGGATGAGGTTGTTGAATCCGGTGATTGGAACGATGATATCGAGGCCAAGTTCACCGCTGCACTTGATGCATTTAAAAAGACACAAACCTGGTAGGAAAGCCCCCCAGGTAAATTTAATTTTTATATAACCGAGATAACTCATGGCTGGTGGAAAAGAGGTACGCACACAGATTGCGAGTATCAAAAGCACTCAAAAGATTACCAGTGCGATGGAATTGGTCGCAGCGAGTAAAATGCGAAAAGCCCAGGAGCGTATGAATAGGGGCAGACCGTATTCGAACCGTATTCGCCAGGTTGTTGGTCATTTAGCCAGTGCGGCATCTGAATTTCATCATCAGTTTATGACCGCGCGTGAAGTAAAGAGAGTCGGTTATATCATAATTTCTACAGATCGCGGTTTGTGCGGTGGTTTAAACGTTAATATGTTTAAGAGCGCACTAAGAGAGATGAAGGAATGGGACGATAATGATGTTGAAATCGATCTGTGTTTGATTGGTGCAAAGGCGGCGTCTTTTTTTAATAATTATGGCGGTAATATTGTTGCAGCCAAAACACATATTGGCGACGATTTTTCTGCATCGGACCTGATCGGTTCTGTTAAGGTCATGCTTGATAGTTACGACGAAGGTAAAATCGACAAACTTTATGTAATGTTTAATCGGTTTGTAAATACAATGACACAAAAACCAATGAGTTTGCAGTTACTTCCACTGGTACCCGACGAAGAGGAAGAGTACAAGCGACATTGGGATTATATATACGAACCTGACGATGCCTCTTTGCTGGAAGGCCTTCTGGCTCGCTACATAGAGTCACTGGTTTACCAGGGAGTAGTTGACAATATTGCCTGTGAGCAGGCAGCTCGGATGATTGCGATGAAAAGCGCAACCGATAATGCGGGCGATATGATAGATGATTTACAACTTGTTTATAACAAAGCACGCCAGGCGTCTATTACCCAGGAGCTGTCGGAAATTGTCAGTGGCGCAGCGGCAGTATAATTTTTTCAATTGCAGCATTAGAGATTAGGCTAAAGAGGATTCGGAAATGAGTAGTGGACGGATTGTACAAATTATTGGAGCAGTCATTGACGTAGAATTTCCACGTGATGAAATGCCCAATGTTTACGATGCATTAAAGGTCACACAAAAAGACTTGACCCTTGAGGTTCAACAACAGTTGGGTGACGGCGTGGTTCGTACCATCGCAATGGGGTCCTCTGAGGGTGTTTCGCGCGGCCTGGCGGTCGAAAATACCAAAGCCCCGATATCTGTTCCTGTCGGTATAGAGACACTGGGCCGTATTATGGACGTACTGGGTAATCCCATTGATGAATTGGGCGCCATTGGTGAAAAAGAGCGTATGCCAATACACAGGAAAGCCCCGGCTTATGAAGAGTTGGCAGCATCAGAAGAATTGCTTGAAACCGGAATCAAGGTAATTGACCTTGTGTGCCCATTTGCCAAGGGGGGTAAAGTTGGCTTGTTTGGTGGCGCCGGCGTAGGCAAGACGGTCAACATGATGGAATTGATTAATAACATTGCAACAGAACACTCTGGCCTGTCTGTTTTTGCCGGGGTCGGTGAGCGCACACGCGAAGGAAATGACTTCTATCACGAAATGCAGGAAGCCAAGGTTGTTGTACTCGAAGATTTTACCAAGTCCAAGGTTGCCATGGTTTATGGCCAGATGAATGAGCCCCCGGGAAACCGTTTGCGAGTTGGTTTGACGGGCCTGACCATGGCCGAAAAGTTCCGTGACGAAGGTAAAGATGTTCTGCTGTTTGTAGATAACATTTATCGTTATACCCTGGCAGGTACCGAGGTATCGGCACTCCTCGGCCGTATGCCATCAGCGGTGGGTTACCAGCCAACTTTGGCTGAAGAAATGGGTGTTTTGCAAGAGCGCATTACATCTACCAAAACGGGTTCTATCACATCGATTCAGGCGGTTTATGTACCAGCTGATGACTTGACTGATCCATCACCAGCGACAACCTTTGCGCACCTTGATAGTACCGTTGTACTTTCACGTGACGTTGCTTCGAAGGGTATTTACCCGGCGGTCGACCCTCTCGACTCGACATCTCGCCAACTGGATCCACTGATCATTGGCCAGGAACATTATGATACTGCTCGTGGCGTACAAACGGTGTTACAACGTTATAAAGAACTGAAAGATATCATTGCTATCCTGGGTATGGATGAGTTATCGGAAGAAGATAAAATGACAGTCGCACGGGCGCGTAAAATTGAACGCTTCCTATCGCAACCTTTCCATGTAGCAGAAATTTTTACAGGTTCACCCGGTAAGTATGTATCATTGAAGGATACCGTGAGCAGTTTCAAAGCCATCCTGGGCGGAGAGTATGATCATTTGCCAGAACAGGCTTTCTACATGGTTGGCGGTATCGATGAAGTGATCGAAAAGGCAGAGAAAATCAAGCAATAGCTTAAAAGGTAACATTATTATGGCTATGACGATACATTGCGATATTGTTAGCGCTGAGGAAAAGATCTTTTCCGGGTTGGTGGAGATGGTAGTCGCTACAGGCAGCTTCGGTGATTTGGGCATAGCTCCAGGTCATGCACCGCTTTTAACCGAATTAAAACCCGGACCTGTACGCATGATTAATAACGGCGAAGAGGAAATATTCTACGCCTCGGGCGGTTTTC
The DNA here is from genome assembly GCA_947258415.1 of uncultured Pseudomonadales bacterium. Classification (GTDB taxonomy): domain Bacteria; phylum Pseudomonadota; class Gammaproteobacteria; order Pseudomonadales; family IMCC2047; genus CAMYIF01. The sequence goes on along the minus strand of CAMYIF010000029.1, from coordinate 16,465 downwards.
TGGAAGTACAACCCCGTTTGATTACCATTCTTGCCGACACCGCTTTACGGGCCACGGATGTTAGCGAAGCCGCAGCACTTGAAGCGAAAAAGCATGCTGAACAGGCCATGTCTGAACAGAAGTCCGAAGTAGATTATGCGCGAGCGGCCTCCCAGTTGGCCGAAGCCGTTGCTCAATTAAGAACGCTTTCAGAAATTCGCAAGAAAGTAGGACGATGATATAATTAAGCTTTAGTGCAGTTAATTTTTTAGAGGCAGCATTAGCTGCCTTTTTTTATGAATTGGCAGGATAATAAAATCCTGATTGGTTATTGAGGTCATAGTAAATGAATCTTGAAGTTGTCATTCTTGCAGCTGGTCAGGGAACACGTATGAAATCAAGGATGCCAAAAGTACTCCATCGCCTGGCAGGAAAGCCGCTGGTTATACACGTAATCGAATCAGCTTTTAAATTGAAAGCATCTGTTATACATATCGTCGTTGGACATGGCGGTGAAATGGTAAAACAACAGTTGGCTCAACAGGATGTAAAATGGATTACGCAGGACAAACAATTGGGTACGGGTCACGCTGTAGCCCAGGCATTACCGGCTTTGCAGGAAGATTCCAACGTATTGATTCTGTACGGAGATGTGCCATTAACATCTGTGGATACGCTTAACGAATTGTTACTGCAGTCCGGTGAAAAATCCATTGGTTTGTTAACGGTCTGCTTAAAGAACCCGCATGGTTATGGTCGGATCATTCGTAATGCCGAAGGCGCTGTTCAACGAATCGTTGAAGAGAAAGATGCAAACGAAGAACAACGGATGGTCAGGGAGGCTAATACAGGCATACTGGCAGTACCCTCGAAACGATTGAAACAATGGTTGCCAAAATTATCCTCTGATAATTCCCAGGGTGAATATTATCTGACAGATATTATTTCGATGGCGGTTGAAGATGGATTGGTTGTCAATGCTGTCAAGGCAACAACCGAAGAGGAGGTTAGAGGCATCAATAGTCGCCAGCAATTGGCCGAGATGGAACGTTGGTATCAACGCCAATTGGCGAATCGGTTAATGGCAGGCGGTGTGACCCTGGCCGATCCGGACAGAATTGATATACGTGGCCAAATGAGTGCCGGCCAGGACACGTGTATCGATGTCAATACTGTTTTTGAAGGGGTCGTTGAAATTGGCGATAATGTTAATATTGGCCCGAACGTAGTGATTAAAAACTCAAAAATTGCCGATAATGTGTCGATATGCGCCAATTGTATTATCGAAGACAGCCAGGTTTCCCCGCATTGCCAGGTGGGTCCCTTTGCGAGATTACGCCCCGGTACCTTTTTGGGGGCAGAGGCAAAAGTTGGAAATTTTGTTGAGATCAAAAAAGCCAATATTGGTACTGGTAGTAAAGTAAATCATCTAAGCTATGTAGGAGATGCAGAAATTGGCGAAGCTGTTAATATCGGAGCTGGCACCATTACTTGCAACTATGACGGTGTGAACAAGCATCTCACGCGCATAGAAGATGGTGTATTTGTCGGTTCCAATACTGCATTGGTTGCGCCGATAACCGTGGGGAAAAATGCAACCATAGGTGCAGGGTCAACGGTGTCGCAGAACGTACAGGAGAACTCACTGGTCGTGACCAGGGGCGAAAAACGCAGCATTAAAAACTGGGAGCGACCCAAAAAGCGTGCAACGATCAGTAATAAAACAGATTAAGTCTACAGGTTAATAGTGTTATGTGTGGAATAGTTGGAGCAATTGCAACCCGGGATGTAACCGGCATATTGTTGGAAGGACTGCGTCGACTTGAATATCGCGGTTATGACTCTGCCGGTATGGCAGTAATAGCCCCCGATCAAACGCACGTTGAGCGGGTAAGGCGAAAAGGCAAGGTACAGGAACTGGCTGACGCCATTGTTGAAGAGAACCTGCAGGGCATAGTGGGAATCGCTCATACCCGTTGGGCCACGCACGGCGCACCAAGTGAACGTAACGCTCATCCACATATGTCCAGCGAAGATGTTGCCGTCGTCCATAACGGCATAATAGAAAATTACGAGTCGTTGCGAGAAGAGTTGAAAAGCCTGGGATATGTCTTTATCTCCGAAACTGATACGGAAGTTGTTGTTCATCTTATCCACTTCTACTTGAAATCCACGGATGATTTGCTGGTTGCTGTAAAGCAGGCGGTAGCCCGTTTAAAAGGTGCATTTGCACTGGCTGTAATCAGTAGTAATCATCCTGATATGCTGATTGCGGCACGAAGCGGCAGTCCGCTGATAATCGGGGTTGGAATCGGTGAAAATTTCCTTGCGTCGGATCAACTCGCTTTGCTGCAGGTAACGGATCAGTTCATGTTTCTGGAAGAGGGTGACTTTGCCGTACTGGGTCTAACAGGTGTTTCGGTTTCTAATATGGAAGGCGAGCCGCTTGAGAGAAACGTCGTTCGTTTTGCACACCACATTGATTCGGCTGACAAGGGTGAATACCGACATTACATGCTCAAGGAAATCTATGAGCAGCCTGACGTAGTTGCGTCAACGTTAATGGGCAGACTGTCTAATACACAGGTGTTGCCGCAAAGCCTGGGCAGTGCAGCCAAGGATATTCTGGACAAGGTCGGGGCCGTGCACATAGTTGCCTGTGGTACAAGTTATCATGCCGGGCTGGTGGCACGCTACTGGATTGAAGACCTGGTAGGCGTCCCCTGCCAGGTTGAAGTAGCGAGTGAATATCGTTATCGCAAGGTGGTGGTTCAACCTAACACGCTATTCATTACCATTTCTCAATCAGGCGAAACGGCAGACACCCTGGCGGCGTTACGCATGGCAAAAGAAAAAGGTTATCTGGCAACCCTGGGAATTTGTAACGTTGCAACCAGCACACTGGTCCGGGAAACGGATCTGGTGTTGTTAACCCAGGCGGGACCGGAAATTGGGGTGGCTTCTACCAAAGCATTTACCACTCAACTGGTTGCCCTCCTGTTGATAACGATTATGCTGGCGCGTCCAAAAGGACTTTCAGTGCAGCGCGAACAGGAGATCGTTGAAGGCCTGCACGCCCTGCCAGACATATTGCGGAAAGTTTTACTTCTCGATGACATTATCATGCAAACGTCCGAGCAATTCGCACATAAGCATCATTCCTTATTCCTTGGACGCGGTGCTCTTTATCCGGTGGCAATGGAAGGAGCCCTGAAGCTGAAGGAAATTTCCTATATACATGCCGAGGCCTACCCTGCCGGCGAACTCAAGCACGGCCCGCTTGCCCTGGTTGATGCAGATATGCCGGTCATTACGGTTGCGCCCAATAACGAATTGCTTGATAAACTGAAATCAAATATTCAGGAAGTCAGGGCCCGTGGTGGCGTGCTTTATGTATTTGCCGATATTAATTCGGCGGTCAATGAAGATGAGTCGACGCGGGTAATCACCCTGGAGCCGGTTGACAACATTCTTGAACCGATCGTTTATACCCTCCCCCTTCAGCTGCTTTCATATCACGTGGCTGTCATGAAAGGAACAGATGTCGATCAGCCCAGAAACCTGGCGAAATCGGTAACCGTGGAATAAAACTGTTAATTGCCGGTTTGACTCTGCACGCGTTGCATTCGTAACCGTCGATGCAAGTCATAAAGGATCAAAAAACGTTTCATGACAATTATCTGACAAGGTTATTATTCGAGCCTGTTAAGCCTGCGCAGTTTATGGCCGGGTATTGCTTTACCTTCGTCAATGAGTATATATTCGACGGCTAGACAATAATAAATTGAGCCGGGAATATATGCCTGAGCAATTAAAACTGGATACCGCAATAACTGCGGTCCGTGCTGCAGCAAGAGCAAGTCGAATAGTACAGCAAGATCTTGTGCATGCATTGTCAATTGACAAACGCGATAAAAGCCCGGTTACCGTTGCCGATTATGCTGCCCAGGCAATTGTTTGTGCGCTTTTAAAGCAGGACTTCCCCGCAATACCCATTGTCGCTGAAGAAGGCTCGGCAGAATTAAGAAGAAAGGAAAATAGTCGGTTGTTGTTGTCTGTGACCGGGCATGTCGCCGGTCAGCTCGGTCCGGATACCAGCACGGATGATGTTCTTGCCTATATTGACCATGGTGGTGCAAAAGCAACAAAAAAGGCATTCTGGACGCTTGATCCTGTCGATGGCACCAAGGGTTTTTTACGTGGTGGCCAGTATGCCATAGCCCTGGCATTGATCGAGAAAGGTGAAGTAACGCTCGGTGTGCTGGGTTGTCCCAATTTACAGATAAACCAGCAAACGGGTGCATTGTTCGCTGCCAGCCGGGGTAAGCCTGCCCGTATGTATGAACTGTTCAATGAAGCAGGACCGGGTAAATCAATTGGAACAAGTTCTGTTAGCTCAACATCTCAGGTGCGTTTTTGCGAGTCTGTTGAACCCGGTCATTCCAATCAGGATGTTGCTTCAAAAATAGCAAAGATACTCGGTATAAAGCAGGCACCCTGCCGCATTGACAGTCAATGCAAGTATGCGGTTGTAGCACGGGGTGATGCCGAGGTTTATCTACGCTTGCCTGTCGACGCCAGCTATAAAGAGAAAATATGGGATCATGCTGCCGGAAAAATTATTGTTGAATCTGCTGGTGGTAAAGTTACGGACATGCATGGAAAGCCGCTGGACTTTAGCTGCGGAAAATTTTTAAAAAACAATAGTGGTATCATTGCGACGTCTCCGCTGATTCATTCTGCTGTGCAGGCAGCTGCCGATAAAGCCTGCAACCGTTAATTCAGAATTGATCACGCTTGTGGACTTTCTGATAGAATTTGGTTAATTTCGGCCTCTGCAGTTCTTTTATCCTTGTATAATCGTTAGTTTTCATACTTATCTCCGGAAGGGACCGGTTTTCCTGTTATGGATGTTACAGATATCATTGATCCGCTTAATGAGGCTCAGCGCCATGCGGTTACACTCCCCTGTGAGGCCAGCGCGTTGGTTCTGGCCGGTGCGGGCAGTGGCAAAACACGCGTTCTGGTGCATCGTATTGTCTGGTTGATCCAGACCGAGAACATATCGCCGCACGCCATCCTGGCCGTGACCTTCACAAACAAGGCAGCACGCGAGATGCGGCATCGCATTGAAACCCTGTTTGGCCTTTCCGTGCAGGGTATGTGGGTAGGCACGTTTCATGGGCTGGCGCACCGCTTGCTTCGAACCCATTGGCAGGATGCGAACTTGCCGGAAAGCTTCCAGATTCTCGATGCAGATGATCAGTTGAGAGTGATAAAACGCATCATGCGCAACCAGCAAATTGATATGGAGCGGTGGCAGCCCAAACAGGCGCAATGGTATATCAATACACAAAAAGACGAGGGTCTTCGCGCCGAGCATGTCCAACCGAAAATGGACCCGTATAGCAAGACCATGTTAAAAATTTACTCGGCCTATGAACAGGCGTGCAATAGTGGCGGCATGGTTGATTTCGGTGAGCTGCTGTTGCGCGCACACGAACTCTGGTTGCATAAACCCCACTTGTTGAAGCACTACCAGGATCGTTTTCGCCATATCCTGATCGACGAATTCCAGGATACTAATACCATACAATACGCCTGGCTCAGAGTGCTGGCCGGAAACGAAGGCAGGATCACCGCGGTCGGTGACGACGACCAGTCAATCTATGGTTGGCGGGGCGCAAAAATTGAGAATATTCATCAGTTTACCCGGGATTACCCCGCTGCCAAAACGGTCAGGCTCGAACAAAATTATCGATCAACCAGCACGATTTTAAATGCAGCCAACAAGGTTATCGAGAATAACCAGGGAAGACTGGGAAAAGAGCTTTGGACGGAAGGCAACGAAGGGGAACCCATCTCTGTTTATGCCGGTTTTAACGAGATTGACGAATCTCGATTTATTGCCGATACCATCGACCAGGTTTTCAGGGCTGGTCGGGCCTATAGTGAATGTGCAATTTTATATCGCTCCAATGCACAATCAAGGGTCCTGGAAGAATCACTAATACGCAGTGGTATTCCCTACCGTGTCTACGGCGGCCAACGGTTTTACGATCGCCTTGAAATACGCAATACCCTCGCCTACTTGCGATTAATCCTGAACCGCGATGATGATGCCGCACTGGAACGTGTGCTCAATGTGCCCACACGCGGTATCGGCAACAAAACCGTTGAGCAGGTTCGAATCCGTGCCCGGGATAATGGTTCATCCCTGTGGCAGGCCATTATCGAAAGCATTGGTTCTGGTTCATTAACGGCCCGGGCTGCAGGTGCACTCGATGCCTTTGTAAGCCTGATCAAAAGAATGGAAGAGTTTGTAAAGGGTTTACCATTGCACGAACAGGTCGACCACGTCATTCATGCAAGCGGTTTGCTCGAATTTCATAAGCAGGAAAAAGGCGAAAAAGGCCAAGCCAGGGTGGAGAATCTGGAAGAACTGGTAATTGCAACAAGGCAGTTTGTATCGGAAGAGGATGATTTATCACCATTGGGCGCATTCATTGCCCAGGCGGCCCTTGACGCGGGAGAAGCCCAGGCCGATGACCATGAGGATTGCGTACAGATGATGACCCTGCATTCTGCCAAGGGCCTCGAGTTTCCAGTGGTATTTCTTGCAGGCCTGGAGGAAGGCTTGTTTCCACACAGGATGTCGATGGAAGATCCAAGTGGTCTGGAAGAAGAAAGACGACTTTGTTATGTCGGTATTACCCGAGCCATGAAAAAATTATACCTTACCTACGCCGAAAGCCGGCGCCTGTATGGCAACGAATCATTGAACAGGCCGTCCCGCTTTTTGCGTGAAATACCGGCTGAATATTTATCAGAAATCCGTTTAAAAACCAGGATAAGCCGTCCCGTCAGCTTAAACCGAAATGTCAGTGCTACGAGTTCGGCAGGCGGACTGTTTACAGGTGTATCGGTGCCGGAAACAGAGTTCCGTTTGGGACAAAGAGTGCAGCATGGTGTTTTTGGTGAAGGGGTAATCCTGAACTTTGAAGGACAAGGCTCGCAAGCTCGGATCCAGGTCAATTTCGATCGGGAGGGGACCAAGTGGCTGGTGGTTTCTTATGCAAAACTACAGGTGATTTAGGCGTCTTCAAAAATCGCCCCCGCGGTTAATTCACAGAAATGAAAATTGTTGTGCTGAAGATAGAACAGGCCCGTAAATACCTGTATTAAGATTTACGGACCTGTCCTGAATAGGGAATGAATAGCTATTTGCTCGCCGGTTTACTGGCTTTGCTGGTAGTTTTAGCGCTTTTACCCTGAAGTTCGTTCATGCTTTCCTGTGCGCGCTTTGAAATAATATCAAAGGCATCCTTGTTGGCTTTTGCAGCCAGCTCAAGCAGTTCTCGCATTTGTTCGAGTCCAGCCCGGGCTTGATCGGTTAATTTTTCAGCAGAACTTTCTGAAGGGTCAAAGTCGGCCAGGCTTTTCAGAGAATTCTGGATGATATCCATTTGGCGTTGAGCCAGTTGCTGATAGCCTTCGGCGGCTGCCTGGTTAGCTGCAATAATGGCTTCGATATTTTTTTGATGAGCATCCAGCAAAGACTTAATGGCATCTCCACCAGCACCAGAAGCATCAAAGTTTTTCATTAATCCGCTCAAATCAAACTGCTCAAAGGGATTACTCGGATTTGGCATCGTTATTTCTCCTTATTAATTGGTAGGGACTATGCATTCTATCAGCTTGAGTTTCCTAAAACACCTGCTTTAAGCCCTGATTGACTGCTGTATTGATACAGCTCAAGGCTGCCAATGTTTTTAGTTGAATTTGTTCGATACATGTTAATAGATTGGTTTGGCGCCTGGTGACGAGTATCATCGGTCGATCACCTGTGAAGATTAGAAAATCAATACTCAATTAAATCTATGGTATCTGATATCAATATCAACGCAGGTTTATAAGCAAAGGAACCTTTTAATTTTTTGTTGTTTGAGGTTGAGATCAAGTAATGCGAAGTAAAGTCATGACAGTGCTTGCAGTGGTGCTGATAACCCTGTATCTGGGCCTGAATTTGCTTCCAGATCGGTATGTTGTGAATATGCCGATCAGCATTTTCAAGCGCTCTTCGGTATCGGAGAGCAACTTGCCAGGATCGTTAATATTACCCGACGGGTTCAAAGCCACAATTTTCGCGCAGGATCTTGGTCGTGCCCGGTTCATGAAGATAACCGATCGGGATGACTTGATAGTGACGCTGCCAAAGAGTGGCCGGGTTGTGTTGCTGAAAGCGGATCAAAACGGCGATGGCAAAAGTGACGACCGTATTAACTTGCTGGAGAATTTATCGCTACCTCACGGCCTGGATATCCTTAATGGCTGGTTATATATAGCCGAAGTTGATGCTGTCGGGCGAATTCAATTTAATGCCGATTCGGGCACGGTAGTTGGCAGTTACCAGCGGATTATCGAGGGTCTTCCAGGATCGAGCGGTCACTGGACGCGCACCCTGCGCTTCGGTCCGGATGGCCTGATGTATGTATCCGTTGGCTCATCATGCAATGTATGCATCGAAGATGACGAGAATCGTGCGGCCATGTTGCGTTTTAACCCGGACGGGACGGGTCGTGAGCTGTTTGCAACCGGTTTGCGAAACAGTGTGGGATTCGACTGGTCTCCGGCCAATGGTGCGCTTTACGCAACGGATAATGGCCGCGATTTGCTGGGTGATGACTTCCCGCCTGATGAATTGAATCAACTGGTCAAGGGTGGTTTTTACGGTTGGCCATTTGCGCATGGCAACAAGCAACCTGACCCGGAATATGGCTCGGGACATGCGCAGGAAATTGAAAACTCCATTGTGCCAGTACATCATTTTCGGGCGCATAATGCGCCGCTGGGCATTAAATTTCTACGAAGTGACAGTCTGCCCGACAATTTCAGGTCTGCAGCATTGGTTGCCCTGCATGGATCCTGGAACAGGAGCGAAAAAGACGGCTATAAGGTTGTTTCTATGCATATGCGGCAGGACGGAACCTTTGTCGAAAAGGATTTCATGAGCGGATTTGAAAAAAACGAAAAGGTTATTGGCAGACCGGTCGATATCGAGGAATCATCTGATGGAATTATTTACGTCTCTGATGACTTTGCTGGCGTTATATATCGTATTTTTTACCAGAAATAGCAAATATAATACCCATTTCATCGCAATATAATCATAATATTAATTTATAATTACCACCTTTAAATAATAAAAAGATATTTAAAATAAAAGTACCCGACATTAGTCCATGTGGGAAATATATTTATAAATCATGCTTTTCTATCCGATATAATTTGTTTTAAAGGCTGTTTATCAATATCGGTGGTAAAAGATAATAAATTCTGTTTTTCCCTGTCGTTGTGGCGAATCTTTGCGTATTATCTCCGGCTTTTCAGCCAAGATGCACCGAGCAGTTTGTGCTCGGTGCATAAAAAACTGGTATTTACAAAACCAATGACAAGATTTCAATTATAAATTTCACAAATAACAGAAACATTCTTATCATGGGCTATCGAGTTATTTTTCCGAAAAGATCAGGAGCGATAAATGTTCAGTTCTAACCAGAATATTGCAGATTATGACCCGGAGCTGTGGGCATCCATACAGGCTGAGGTTGTTCGACAGGAGGAGCACATTGAGTTAATTGCTTCGGAAAATTACACCAGCCCGAGGGTAATGCAGGCACAGGGAACCGTGCTAACCAACAAATATGCAGAGGGTTATCCAGGCAAACGATACTACGGGGGTTGTGAAAACGTTGATGTTGCCGAAGCACTGGCAATTGAGCGTGCCAAAGCGCTTTTTGGTGCCGATTACGCTAACGTTCAACCTCACTCCGGGTCACAGGCCAACGCCGAGGTTTATATGGCCTTGTTAAAACCGCACGATACGGTCCTGGGTATGAGCCTGGCCGATGGTGGCCACCTGACGCACGGTTCAAAAGTTAATTTTTCCGGCAAGATTTATAACTCGGTCCAATACGGCTTGAATGAAGAAACGGGTGAAATCGATTATGACCAGGTCCAGGCCCTGGCCAGAGAGCATAAGCCAAAAATGATTATGGCCGGTTTTTCTGCCTATTCACAGGTTGTTGACTGGCAGCGATTCCGGGAAATAGCCGACGAAGTCGGCGCCTACTATGTTGTCGATATGGCGCACGTTGCCGGCTTGATAGCCGCGGGACTCTACCCGAACCCGGTACCCTTTGCCGACGTGGTGACAACGACTACCCATAAGACCCTGCGTGGTCCACGTGGTGGCCTGATCCTGGCGAAAGCAAACCCTGACCTGGAAAAGAAACTAAATTCTTCCGTTTTCCCGGGCCAGCAAGGTGGCCCATTAATGCATGTTATTGCTGCAAAGGCTGTTTCCTTCAAGGAAGCATTGCAACCCGAGTTCAAGCAATACCAGGCACAGGTCGCGAAAAACGCCAAGGTGATGGCCGCTGTATTTATCGAGCGTGGCTTTAAAATTGTATCCGGTGGTACCGAGAATCATTTAATGCTGGTTGACCTGATCGATAAAGGGATTACCGGTAAAGCGGCGGACGCGGCTTTGGGCAGGGCGAATATCACGGTCAATAAAAATGCGGTTCCCAAGGACCCGCAGTCACCTTTTGTCACCAGCGGGTTGCGCGTGGGAACCCCGGCCATAACCACTCGAGGTTTTGCAGAAAAGGAAACAGCGCAATTGACTAACTGGATGTGCGATATTCTCGATGATCTTGGTAATGAAGATATGATTACCAGTGTTAAAGTTCAGGTACTGGAACTCTGCCGCCGGTTCCCGGTCTACGAATAATATTGTAACCAGGCTGGCTGAAGCTGCCAGCCTGAACCATGCCTCGTCAGCCTTTTTGCTGGCGTAGCCGGGCCTGGATTAAATCTGAAATGTCCTGTGCGCCGCACTCGTCGCAGCTAATAGTCAAGTCGGCATACTTTTTATAGAGCGCGCACCGCTCATCGAATAATTCCTGGAAACTCTGCTCGGGACGCCTGGCAATTCCCCGCGTATCATAATTTTTGATGCGCGTCCTCAGGGTTGCCAGCGGTACATCCAGAAAAACAACTTTCCCGCATTTTTTAAGGTACTGCATACCGGCCTCGCCATAGACGGCGCTGCCACCGGTCGCCACAACGCTTTCATGGCAGGGCGTCGATAACAAAACTTCTTCCTCGATTTCACGCAGCCGAAGGTACCCTTCTTTATCCAGGATCTGTTGCAAGGTTTTACCTGTATTTACCTGGATGACAACATCGGTATCAATGAAATTAAGACCCATGTCCTTAGCCAGGATAATACCGATCGTACTTTTACCGGCGCCAGGCATACCCACGAGAATAATACTTTGTTTAGGCGTCATTATGATGCGGTGAAATCCTTAGCTCAGGCTGATTTTGACAAATTCAATCAGTCTGGATACTACTTGATTGGACTGTTTGTCACCAGTGACAAGACCGACCCCCATCTTGCCAAGTTTCGGAAATTTGCTCGACGTTTTGAGTATTTGCAGATTTCCCGGCACCGTACTTTTTGCCAGAACAGTTACACCCAGACCCTCGGCAATGGCCGACTGGATGCCGGAAAGATCGGGAATGGTATAGGCCACTCGCCAGGGTTGTCGGTTCGATTTTAAAACTTCAATACCACGCTTGCGATAGATGCAACCCTGAGGAGCAACGATCAATGGGATAATTTTTTGCTGATGGGCCGTATGTTGGCGACTGGTCACCCAAACCAGTTCTTCCACCTTGATGGCATTTCCGGCGATTTCGTTCGGATCATCATGAAGTGAGAGAACCAGGTCAAACCTGTTTCTATTATCTTTTGATAGAAGGTTTTTACTGATATCACAGGTCACTTCAAGCTGCACATCGGGATAATTCTGGGCAAAACGACCGATTATTTTAGGCAACAGCGTGGTGGCGAATTCGCTGGGAATCCCGAAGTGAATCGGCCCGCTCAGGCCTGGCTTGATAAATGAATTCAGGGCTTCATCGTTAAGATTAAGAATTTGTTTCGCGTAACGGTAAAGCCTCTCGCCATGAACAGTCAGTTTTAACTGTTGGCCATGACGCGTTAACAGGGACGTTTCCAGTAATTCTTCAAGCCGTTTTATCTGCAAACTGATGGCAGGTTGCGAACGTCCCAGGAAGGCGCCCGCCTGTGTGAATCCGCCAAGGTCCGAGATAGTCACAAAGGTTCTTAAAATATCCATGGGGAGGTTTTTCATGTAAATAAATTGCCATTAATAATACTAATAACATGATTATAAATATAAATTTCACAAATGCATTTTACACACATATGATAACCCTAAACAATTCAATAAAAGCCCGTGAGAAATGACCTGGTAATTGCCAGGCTTCGAAACCGGGCAGGCTATGAAAGTAGAGACAGGTTATGGCATTAAGTGTGTTCGAGCTTTTCAAAATAGGGATAGGACCTTCGAGTTCGCATACGGTAGGTCCGATGCGCGCCGCCCTGACTTTTGCCAATGGCCTGAAGAACTCGAATTTGCTGGAAAAAACCAGTTTTGTAAAAGCAGAATTATTCGGTTCCCTGGGCGCTACCGGGAAAGGGCACGGGTCGCACAAGGCGGTGATCCTGGGCCTTGAAGGAGAAGATCCTGAAACGGTCGACGTATCGCTAATCCAGCGTAGAATTGCCGAAATTCGTGAAACCAGCCAGTTACGCCTGCTGGGTGAAAAGCAAATAAAATTCGTGGTTGATGATGACCTCATCCTGCATCGTCGAAAATCCTTGCCTTACCATGCCAACGGCATGAAATTTTCTGCATTCGATGAACAGAAACAGGAAATCGAGCGCAAGGTTTATTACTCGGTGGGTGGCGGGTTCGTCGTTGATGAAAGTGCGGCGAGTGAAGGCTGCCTTATCAAGGACGAGACAAAATTACCCTATCCTTTTACAACCGGCGACACGCTGCTGGCCTTGTGCAAGGATACCGGGCTTAGTATTAGCACGATCATGCTCGAAAACGAGAAGGTCTGGCGGGACGAACAAACCATCAGGGCAGATTTGCTCAAAATATGGAAAGTGATGTCAGAATGCATGGAACGCGGATTTGTAACCGAGGGCATATTGCCGGGCGGCTTGAAGGTAAAAAGAAGGGCTCCTCACCTGTACCGGCAATTAAAGTCAGAAGGTCATTTCGATGACCACGACCCGTTGGTTGCGATGGATTGGGTAAGCCTGTATGCGCTTGCCGTGAACGAGGAAAATGCCGGCGGCGGCCGCGTCGTGACCGCACCAACCAATGGTGCGGCGGGNNNNCTGCCAGGGCGTAAGCGATGACTCCATTATCCGTTTTTTACTGACCGCTGCCGCGATCGGAATCCTGTACAAGGAGAACGCCTCCATTAGCGGCGCCGAAGTTGGTTGCCAGGGTGAAGTCGGTTCTGCCTGTTCAATGGCAGCGGGTGGTCTGGCAGAAGCACTGGGAGGCACGCCCGAACAGGTTGAAAATGCTGCTGAAATAGGTATGGAGCACAATCTGGGCCTGACCTGCGACCCCATCGGCGGCCTGGTACAGGTGCCCTGCATCGAACGCAACGCAATGGGGGCCATTAAAGCCATCAGCGCGGCGCGGATGGCGTTGCGCGGCGATGGCAAACATTGCGTATCCCTGGACAAGGTGATCAAGACCATGCGCGATACGGGCAAGGACATGAAGGATAAGTATAAAGAAACGGCGCGAGGCGGCCTGGCCGTGAACGTGTTCGAAGTACCCGTTAATATTATCGAATGCTAAAAAGCCATGATTTCCGGCTGCAGTTGTTATTGGCAACGGCTGTCGCGAATGGCTTTGTCCCGGAATTTAAAATAGTCACAAAAGTATAAGACAGGAAGGTTCAGCAGAATGACTTCAAACTCAACGTTAGCGCTAACCCCGTTAAACAGTTTACACGATGAGCTGGGCGCGAAAATGGTTCCCTTTGCCGGTTATCGTATGCCGGTGCAATACCCGACCGGGATTATCAAGGAACACCAGCATACCCGTGAGCACGCCGGCCTGTTTGATGTATCGCACATGGGGCAGGTTTTGTTAAAGGGCAGACAGGTAGATAGTGCACTGGAACGGCTGGTCCCGGTCGATATTGAAGCCCTGGGTAAAAACCGGCAGACCTACGCCGTTTTCACCAACGAACAGGGCGGCATTATGGATGATTTGATCATCACCCGCTGGAACGATGAAACCCTGTTCGTAGTGGTTAATGCGGCCTGCAAGGAACAGGATATCGCCCACATGAAAAACCACCTGGGTGATGGTATCACGGTGGAACCGATGGAAGGACAGGCGCTTTTGGCATTGCAGGGTCCAACGGCGAAAGACGTGATGTCAGCGCTGGCGCCAGATACCCGGACGCTGGTTTTTTTAACGGGTTGTCACACCAGGATTGACGGCGTTGAATGTTATATCACGCGCTCGGGTTATACCGGTGAAGATGGTTTTGAAATTTCACTTCCGGGCGAACATGCTGATAAAATTGCACGGCTGATTTTAGCCCACGAAGAAGTGCTGCCAATCGGCTTGGGTGCGAGAGATTCATTACGCCTGGAGGTGGGTTTGTGCCTCTACGGGCACGACATGAATACGGAAACCAGCCCGATCGAAGCCTCGCTGATATGGTCTATTTCCAAATCCCGCCGTGCCGGTGGTGATAAGGAAGGTGGTTTTCCGGGCGCTGCAACAGTGCTCGGGCAAATCGCGAAGGGCGTTACGCGCAAGCGTGTCGGCTTGTCGGTTGCGGGCAGGGTGCCGGTTCGTGAAGGCGCAGAGCTGGTCGATACCGATGGCAACAAGGTGGGCAAGGTTACCAGCGGCAGTTATGGTGCCACCTGCGGTGCACCGGTTGCCATGGGCTATGTGTCAACGGCCATGTCCGCCGTTGATACGCAATTGAATGCCATGGTCAGGGATAAGCTGGTGCCAGTGCAGGTAGCCAAATTACCCTTTGTGCCGCAACGCTATTATCGCGGCTAGGCTTTTGCCGGGTTTTAACATGGTACGGTTCAGAATATGTTACGAGGGCAATATAATGGCTGGAATGCGCCGGTCAATCGTACAGACGAATTAACAATAAATTTAATTTCAAAGAGGACAAGCGATGAGCGACCTGAAATACACCAAAGATCATGAATGGTTATTGGCTGAAGGTGATGAAGTAACCATAGGTATTACCGACTTCGCCCAGGGACAGTTAGGCGATATCGTGTTTATTGAACTTCCGGAAACCGGCAAAGAATGCAATGTGGGTGACGAGGTGGTAGTGATTGAATCGGTGAAAGCTGCCGGTGGTATCAAGGCATACGTCAAGGGCACTGTTACCGCCGTTAACGATACTCTGGTCGATGCCCCGGACACGGTTAACAAGGACCCAATGGGCGATGGCTGGTTTTTCAAAATGCGTATCGAGGGCGATTTGTCAGGCGATGATTTCCTCAATCAGGCTGATTATGACAGCTACCTGGAAGAATGCTGATCACATAAGAACCGGGTTATAAGAAGGAAAACCCGTGGCGGCCAGAAAATGCTTTCAAGCCAACTGGGCTGCAATCGTCACGGGGCACTTCGTTAAATCGTTAAATGTCGTACCACAAGTCACGTAATCCTCCGATACCAACCCAGAACAGGTGCTTTTAAATGTTGAAAAAAAGACAATCACTTGCTGATCTAGGCCAAAAACAGGCTTTTATCAGGCGTCACGTCGGTCCGGGCCATGCCGACCAGCAAAAAATGCTGAACACGCTTGGTCTTGATTCGATGCAGGCACTGGTTGAAAAGGTCGTACCCGCTTCTATTCTTTCCAATGAAACCCTGGCATTACCGGAATCTTGCCCCGAACAGCAGGCGCTGGATACGCTCTACGCCATGGCCAGGAAAAACAAGGTGTTTAAATCCTTTATTGGCCAGGGCTATTACAACAGTGATCTGCCCAAGGTGATTTTGCGCAACATCCTTGAAAACCCGGCCTGGTACACGGCCTACACCCCCTACCAGCCGGAAATTTCACAGGGCCGCCTGGAAGCGATACTTAACTTCCAAACCATGGTATCCGATTTAACCGGTATGGACATGGCCAATGCCTCGTTGCTGGATGAGGCGACCGCGGCAGCCGAAGCCATGACCTTGTGCCAGCGCATGAGTAAAGCTAAAAACAATACTTTTTTTGTTGCCCGGGACTGCTTCCCCCAAACGATTGACGTTATCAAGACGCGCGCCAGGCCTATTGGTATAAACGTTGTTGTCGGTGACCCGCAAACCGAACTGGAGGGGCTCGACTGTTTTGGCGCGTTGTTGCAATACCCGGCGGCAGACGGCGCGGTGCGAGATTCCCGCCAGTTGATCGAAAAGGTTCACGACAAGGGCGGGCTGGTAGTTATGGCCGCTGATTTACTCAGCCTGCTGTTACTCAGGTCACCCGGTGAAATGGGCGCCGATGTTGCCATTGGTTCAAGCCAGCGTTTTGG
>CAMYIF010000028.1 GCA_947258415.1 uncultured Pseudomonadales bacterium | reverse complement strand
TGTCTTTTTTCGACTCCCGTAGGATAGGTCATAATGTTATCTCTGTCTGGAATTCAATTAAAATCATCGTTGCTGATCATGCGGTAAAGGGTTCTGCACCCTTGCCATAATCAATGCTCAGGCCACGGTTCAGGAACTCTTTTAAATCCACACCGTGGGTACCATTGGGAATTTCCCGCGCGATCGCATAGGGTTTTCCCTGGAAATCCTTGGCGTCAGATGTCAGGTCCACGATGCTTTGCAGGCAAAAATCCTTTTTTGAGTCCAGCACAACAAGAACCCGGGGTTTCAGCTTGTGCCTGGCGTTGCTCGCAAGAATGATGCCCACTTCCTGGTTGGTAAATTCAACAATTGAACCTGGAGGATAAATGCCAACACATTGAATAAACTCCTCCGCCAATTGCCGCTCAAATTGCGTGCCCCTGCATCGATAGATAATATCAAGTGCTTCCATGGAAGCGCGTCCGGATTCATAGCAACGATTGCTGGTAATGGCGTCGTAGCTGTCAGTAACGGCAATAATTTTCGCGTAGTAGGGTATCTGCCCTTCTTCCAGCGCACGCGGGTAACCCTTACCATCGATACGCTCATGATGGCAATGGGCAACGTCGATCGCCGCGCCATCGGTTTCTGACAGCGTCTTTAGCAAGTCCTTGCCCATGGTCGGGTGTTGCTTGATAACGTCAAATTCTTCATCGGTCAGGCGACCTTCTTTATTCAAAATTTCCTCGGGTATTTGTGACTTGCCGACATCGTGCAACAAGCCGCACAATGCGATTTGCCTGATTTCTTCCTCGTCGTGCCCCAGGTGCCGGGCAAATGCTGCAGAAAGAATACAGACATTCAGCGCGTGTTCTGCCGTGTACTCATCCTGGTTTTTAAGTTTGGTCAGCCAGGTCATGGCGTCGGAGTTTTTCAACAGGCTGCCAACAACACCATCGACGACTCCCCGGGCATCATTCATATCGATCATCCGGCCCAGGCGGATACCGCTCATGATGGCTTTTGCAATTTTCTTTGCTGCCCGGTAAGTTAAATTTGCCTTGGGCAATTCACGCTCAATACTAACCGTATTGGTATAGGTGATTTTTTCTGATGCTTTCGGGGGGGCTGTGCTCGTCTTTTTAATCAGCAAAGCATCGTCACTGTCTTCTTCGGGAGAAAAATTACCGACGGTGGATTCTTCGACGAATACAAATTTACATTGACGCTGCAGGTCATTAATGTCTTCCTGACCCTTAATGACTAATCCCTGTAACATGAAATCGGTTTCCTCCCATGGCCGGTCGAGCCGCACAACCTCCATGCCGGGCTCCAGCTTTTCTACCGGCACTTTTACTTCGGTGATCTGAATCGCCATAAATTGAGTCATCTGATTATTTATCCTTGCTGCTGGGTGGTAACAATTATTACCAATCGCCAAGTGAAACATGACATAGGTTAAGCATAGTTCGAAAAATAAAAACAGGTATAAAAATATAGATGAAGACACACAATTTTCAATGAATCATGGCCTGTATTTACTGAGAAACCTTGCCGCTGACTGCAACCAGAATGCGGTTAATTAAACCCGTCTTTAGGCCCGCTGTTCATAGTTCAATCCCTGCAATTCTGTTAACATGCAGGTTGTTTCGAGGGGGAAATTCATTTAGTCGGGGTATGGCATGTTCCAGTTGGAAACCGCCAGTCGTGAAAGTTTCAAAATTGAAATCCTGTCCGGATTAACCGTTGCGCTTGCTTTAGTGCCCGAGGCTGTGGCCTTCGCCTTTGTTGCCGGGGTTGAACCCCTGGTGGGTTTATACGCGGCGTTCATGGTCGGCCTGCTGGCGACATTATTTGGTGGTCGACCCGGGATGATTTCCGGTGCGACCGGTGCCATGGCCGTGGTCATGGTGGCCCTGGTTGCCGATCACGGTGTGCAGTACCTGTTTGCCGCCGTAGTGCTGACGGGGCTTATCCAGATTTCCGCGGGTATCCTGAGGTTGGGAAAATATATCCGCATAGTGCCTTACCCGGTTATGCTGGGTTTCGTCAATGGCCTGGCGATCGTGATATTCCTGGCCCAGTTACAGCATTTCCAGGTAAGCCTGTCCGGGGGTGGCAAGGAATGGATGTCGGGAGAGCCGCTGATGATTCTGCTGGGCCTGGTTGCCCTGACCATGGCTATTATGCATTTCCTGCCAAAATTGACCGGCGCATTCCCGGCGGCACTTGCCGCGATCCTGGTGGTTTCCTTCATGGTGATAGGCTTTGATATCGACACCAAGTCGGTAGGTGACCTGGCATCGATCGAAGGTGGCCTGCCGCATTTTAACTTGCCGGATGTACCCTTTAACCTTGAAACACTGATGATTATCCTGCCCTATTCGATCATTCTCGCCGCTGTGGGACTTATCGAGTCGCTTTTGACACTGAGCCTGATCGACGAAGTCACCAACACGCGCGGCCGTGGTAACCATGAGTGCGTGGGGCAGGGCATCGCCAATACGGTCACCGGGTTCTTCGGTGGCATGGGTGGCTGCGCCATGATCGGGCAGAGCATGATCAATGTCAATTCCGGCGGCCGCAGGCGCCTTTCGGGTATCTCGGCTGCGCTGTTCCTGTTGGCCTTTATCCTGTTCGCCTCCAGCCTGATAGAAAAAATCCCGATGGCAGCGTTGATTGGCGTGATGTTCATGGTGGTGCTTGGTACGTTTGAATGGTCGAGCCTGCGCATTATGGGCAAGATCCCGCGCATGGATGCCTTCGTACTGGTGCTGGTTTCCGGCGTTACGGTGATGACCGACCTGGCGATTGCCGTGGTGGTCGGTGTGATCGTTTCGGCGCTGGCGTTTGCATGGGAACACGCCAAGCACATCAATGTTAAAACCTACGAGGACGAGAATGGCTCGCGTGTCTACGAGTTGAACGGGCCCCTGTTCTTTGGCTCGGTAAAAAACTTCCTCGAGCTTTTTAATCCTGATCAGGATCCCGACGATGTGATCATCGAATTCCAGAATTCCCGGGTTGCCGATCACTCGGCAATCGAAGCTATCGACAACCTGGCAGTTAAATACATCAAGGCCGGTAAAACCCTGCATCTACGTCATCTGAGCCCTGAATGCACCCTGTTGTTAAAAAAAGCCGGCGACCTGGTGGAAGTCAATGTGCTGGAAGACCCTACCTACCATGTCGCGGACGACCAGCTGGCCTGATTTAAATTGCGGGTCAGGTTTTTGCAGATTCCGGTTCGAGTATCAGCCAGCGATCGCGACCCTGGTTTTTTGCTGTGTAAACTTTCGAATCCGCGGCTTCTACCAATTGCTCACAGTGATCGAAGTCCGTATCTTTGCCTTGTATAGCAACGCCAATCGAAGCGGTTATAGTTAAAAACTCATTTCCCCCGACAGAATGCGTAGCTTCACGAAATGCGTTGACGATACGTTCACAGGTGAATTTGGCGCCTGTCGCATCGGTTCCCGGGAGCAGTAGTACGAATTCCTCTCCGCCGTAACGCACAACGATATCAGAATCACGCGAATTGGCATTAAGTATCTGCGCGGCACGCTGCAAGACTTTATCACCGGCGGGGTGTCCGTAATTGTCATTGACGCGTTTGAAGTGATCGAGATCAACAAACAAAACGGCCAGGGGCCAGCCATGGCGTTTGGCGTTGTCAAATTCTTCCTTTAATACGCGATTAAGGTATCGCCGGTTGTACAGGCCTGTTAATCCATCACGCAGCGCCTGTTCTTCGAGTTCGCGCGTGCGACTCTCGAGTGTCGCTGCAGTTTTGTGCAACTCATCGGCCAGGTGCATGCTACTGAGCGTACGCAGCATCACGGCTTCCCGCGCTCGATCGGCGATAGAGCTCATTAACGCTTCATCTCCCAGATCAATATCATACAACCCGGCGTGTTCCTGAAATTCAGCGCTGACTTGGGTTATTACCTCGGCAAAGGTAAGTGCTTCCATTTGTAAAAGCTTTTTGGCCAGTTCCAGGCTTTCCGAATATACCTGTTCAGGGTTTGGGTCAGTCCAGATATCGGCCATTTTACCGGCAACGGCTGTACATCTGAGTAATTGCGCGTGTTCATGTTCGATGTCTGTAACCTGTTGGCAATGGCTTGCCGAGACCGCCTGCACGATTTGAGACGGTAAGTTCCAACTCCCCAGTAACCATGCACCTATTTCTGCATGATCCGCTCCCAGGGCCTTTAGCTCGATTTGTTGAAGCTGCGAATGATCGCTTTGTACTTGCCCTAGTTTTTCATAGATTTGCGGTTCCAGTTTATCGATAACCATCATGCCAAAATCCTGCAACAGGCCGGCAAAAAACAAATCTTCCCGGGAAACTCCTTTAACATGCTTTCCCAGGTTTCTACAAGCCAGAGCGGTCGCAAGAGAGCGTTGCCAAAAGCGATTATAATCCAGTCCATCTCCTTGCCTGGCTCTCAGGCTATTTGTCAGGGTAAAGCTGAGGGCCAGGGTGAGCACGCCGTTGAGTCCGAATAGAATAATCGCCTGGCGAAGATTCTCGGTTTTGCGTTGACGTGCGTAGAGCGCGGAATTTGCCACGCGAAAGATTTTGGCAGTCAGTGCCGGATCGAGGCTGACCACATCGGCAACCTGTCCCATGTCAGTGGTTGGGTCATTTCCCAAATCAATAATTTGCATTGCCAGCCCGGGTGGCGTGGGCAGGTTCCCGCACCGGGACAGGCGGGTGACTAACTCGGGTTTGTTTTCGAGAAAGGTGCTGTTATTGAGGACTGCGGACATATCAAACTCCTTGAACATCCATAGCGCAGGAGATTGCTTCCAGCAGAAGTCACCCGTTGGGTGACGCCTTCCCCACCTGCGTTACATTATTTATTATTAGTTGCGTTCATATAGGGAATCATTTGATCTGACATGCCTGAATAAACTCTATCCGCCGAAAGATATCCCCGAACAATCAATAGTGCGCGTGTGTTCCAGGTTAAATCATAGTAAAGACATGCTGGTTGTCCAGTTTGCCGCCGGGGCCTGCCTGGTGCAGGGACATCCCTGGAATGAGCCGGTATCGGAGGGTAGGGGTATCAAATCGGAATGGTTTGATTATCGCGAGATACGAATTAAGTCAGCCTGCAGCAGCCAATACCAGGCAGTGGATCTGCCAACAAGCACTGGCCAGCCTTTTTATTCAAATATCAGGGTAATCCGGTCGCGGGCAGGCATTGCGGTGCACCCTGCTGCGCACCTGGCAGGTAGCGACAACCGTATAACTTGCCGTCGGTATAGGTTACCCAGGCTTCGTCACCCTGGCCCCAAAGTGTAGATACGGTTTGCAGCATAGTCGGCAGGCCGGTCGCCATGACACAGTCGGGACCACGTTTGGAATCAGACCCTGAAAACCTGCATCTGTAGAGTTCGCCATTACCGAAGGCTACCCAGCCACCGCTCACGTGGGTCACCTGCTGAATATTGGCATAGCGCTTGTCAGGAGCAGCCTGAACGCTTACCGGGAAAACCAGGAGCGAAATAACAATGATTAAGAGCGAATAAGCTGATCTCATATTAAATTCCTTTTCACGTTAGACCTGGCGTGCCAATCAAACCTGTTAGCCAGGAAGATAAAAATTTTATTGACCCAAAACATCACCTGATCGATGGGCATATGCATAAAGGGTGAAGAGACATGGGCCACAATGATACACGAATTCAAACCGGTGAGTGAATGCCCGGAATGACTGGGTTTTTTCTATATTAAGCAGCATGATTACGTAAAGGCTTATTTATCAACAACCTGGATATTGACAGCAGCCATGGAACAAAAACAGCTGCATTTATTGCTTATTTGATTTGTGAGTCATTTGGTGCTGTTATTGGCAATTCAATGAATTATGATTGAACTATCAATACTCGAGAAACAGGTTGCACTAGTTGGACGATTTCCAGGCATTTTCGCCCACTGGATAACCAATTTGGATCATTGGTCGGGAGTTTTAACCGTGTTCAAAATTCGACTCTTTCTGGTAACGGCAGCTTTCGTGATTGCCGGTTGCGCAGTCGGTCCGGATGATGTTTCTGACAAGTCAGTTGATTCAGGTAAAGCAGATATCGCGCCAACTGTAGTCGAAAAACCGGCTCCGGAACCAGTCGCAGAACCAGCGAAAAAGCCTTCAATACAGCCACAAATAAAACCGGCACCTGGCCCGATACAAAAACCTGCGGGTTCAGCAAGCAAGAGTACAACCAGTGAAAAAACAACAACCCCGGCTCCACCAAAAGTCAGTGGCTTTCTGGGCAATATTTCCGGGTCAATCGTTTCTAAAAGTTCTTCGGGCGTTTCTAAGAATTCTACGGGAAAATCGGGTTCGTGGGGTTATTCGAATTCAACAGGTTCTGTAACTGGCTCTATTAACTCTAACGACACTTACACATTTTACGGCAGTGCAGGTTCGACAATTTACGGCGGTTCAGGTTCTTCAAATTATTCAGTTTCTCCAAAAACTAACAATTCTGATACATCAATGGCTGTTACTACACCAGATGTGACTATTGGGATCGGCGATCTCAATTTATCCACAAGCGTTAACGGGGGATCATCAACCGGGAGTGATACTGCTTCACAACCTGCCCCCGCTAAACAACCCGAACCGGCCAGCGTTAAGCGCAGTAACCTGGATAGCTACAGCGTTATCGTCGCCGCCGATAGCGAGATTACAATTCCCGGTCCACCCGGAGAGATGACGGTATGGATAGGCAGCGAGGCTGCAGAGCCGGAGTTTGCCCCGGACAAAAGCGTCGGCCAAAAAGATATTCCTGCGCTCAGTGATACCGCAAAGGTCACGCCTTATACACCCGGTATCGAGGTGGAGCCCAAGGAAAGCATCTGCGAGAAAATCGTGCCTTCGGGGTCGGAGGTCAGGTTCCAGCTGAAGCCTTCGGAAGCGGGCTCCTTCAATATCGGTGCCGATGTCGCGCTCTATCCCTCGGATGACTGCTCGGGTACACCCATTCCGAAAACGGCCGCAAGTGTCCAGGTCAATGTAGTGGTAAACAGGTTAAAAATAATTGAACGCGGCAGAGACGAAATTGTGGCAGAAACCTGGAAGGGAGTCCTGGGTTTCTGGAAGGAGTTTATAGCGCTGATCTCGGCGCTAGTTTTGTTCCTGATCAGAAAAAAATTATATAAATGGTTTGGCTTCAAGCCTGGCAAGGACGCCTGAGTCACATTCTGGCTGTTGCGTTCCTTGCAAGATATGCCGGGCTAGTTGCCAAGCCAGCAAACCACACAGATCATCCTGCCTGGATAAAAAACAGGAGCTAACATATGGACTATTTTATTGGCTGGTGGAACCTGGAAAACCTGTTTGACATTGAAAATTCGGATGACAGACCCGAGTGGCTGCAATCGAAGCTTAAAAGCGAATTGAAAGGCTGGAATTCAGCGGTTCTTGATAAAAAATTAAAGCAGCTTGCCCGAATATTCGAACTGTTGAATGCGGGCAAGGGCCCCGACATCCTGGGTATATGTGAAGTCGAAAATCGGGTTGTACTGGAAATGCTGGTTAAAAAAATAAAGCTGGCCGGCAGGCGTTACTCGGTGGTGCATTCGGATACCGATGATGCAAGGGGAATTGATGTAGCCTTCATTTATGATTCGAAATTGTTCTTCAAACCACAAAGGCGAGACGTGTTCAATTACGTGGTTTTAAAGCGCAACGCGACCCGGGATATCTTGCAGGTTAATTTCAAAATAAAATCAAGGCAAAAAACCGCTTTCATAGTCATTGGCAATCATTGGCCGAGTCGCCTGGGCGGGAATATGGAGAGCGAACCCTACAGGATTCTTGCCGCCGAAACGCTCAGCTACTGGCTGGAGCGAATTTCCGAGAAATTCGGCAGGGAAGTTCCGATTGTAGTAATGGGAGACTTCAACGATGAGCCATTCAATCGCTCGATGACGGATTACGCGCTGGGTCTTAAGGATTCGAGAAAAGTGAAGTCCACAAAGTCGCAAAAACCCTACCTGTATAATTTAATGTGGCCCCTGCTGAAAGACGGCGTCGGCACTCATTTTTATGACAAATGGGGGATGCTGGACCAGGTACTGGTGAACAGGGCTTTCCTGAATGCCAGGGCGGGCTTGCAATTGATACCCGGTTCCTGCGAAATATTTAACATCGACCAGCTGATCAAGTCGGGCAAGCCAAGGCGATTCGGACGACCATCCTCTGCTAACAAGCACGACCCGCAGGGATTTAGTGATCACCTCCCGATTTACTTCAAATGCCGGGAAACGACCCCACAGGATTAACTTCGATGCTTTATATTAAGGAATAAAAAATGACAAACTACTTCTCTGAAAAATCGCTGCTGAAACCACCGATGGAGAGGGCGGCATTCAGTGACAGGCAGGCATATGTTTGTGCCGAGTTGTCAAAACTCGCCTATTTCAAATTCGAAGGCGGTCACACGCTCGAAGAAATACTGGTTATTGCCGAATCGATTATCGATGACCCGGTAAAATTTAAAGCCCTTGAAATACAAATTCGCACCATGTTTGCAGGCTCGGAAGCCGAGGCGGTAACTTCCAGGGAGGCCTTCAAAAAAATCCTGCAAACAGCCGACTTCAAGCTGGTTGAAACCTATTCTGAAAAAGGTACCCAGGCTTATTTTTGTACCCGGGTTTCAACGAAGCTGGACGGTTCCGACAAGACAGTGGCGTATCTTGTTTTCAGGGGAACCGAACCCAAAGATTTTCAGGACATCAGGGCGGAAATAAACGCCCGGCTCGAAAAGGTAGAGGTCGATGGCGACGAAATTGAATTTCATCGTGGATACGTTGGCGCACTGGACCAGGTGATTAAAGGCATCACGGAATCTGTTGAAAAGACGGCGCACGAGCAGCTGATAATAACCGGACATTCGCTGGGCGGGGCACTGGCAATTGTTTATACCAGGCGCTACGCTACGGGTGTAAACGGGGCCTGTTATACCTTTGGTGCGCCACCTGTTGGCGGCATCGAGATCCAGTACGGTTTAAAAACGCCCGTCTACGAGATAATCAATGAACTCGATATTGTGCCTAATTTACCAAATCCCTGGTTAGGCTTGATGACCGGATTATTAGTAAGGGTCATTCGTTTTGTTGTAATACCGATTACAAGTGTTGGAAAGAAATTGGAATCAGGAAACTGGTTTGGCCGGTTCGAAGACTACATCGATATGATGACCCGGTATCGTCACCCCGGTTACAAAAGCTACCTGGTGGGTGCGGGTCCGGACGCCAGGCTGATATTCTACTTGGGCAGTTATGATCGCGTTAAATTGTGGTCCAGGATGATTTTCAAATCCCGTTTTACCCGGTTTAACCAGCTGATATCCGATCACCTGATCGATGCCTATATCGAAAAAATAAAAAGCCACGCGTTAAAAAGAAACAGGTAGCATTTTCGATACTGAAATAAAGGAATAACAAGCTAGTCCAGGATCACAACTGGTCACAAAAATCTACGGCAAATTTTCTGGCCTTGGCAAAATTAGCTTCGGATACACTCAGCTTGCGCACTTCCTCGATCAGGTTATCCGTAGTGATTTTACCGGCCAGGTCGTTCAGCGCGTTTTCCAGGCCGGGTATCGATTCAAGCGCGCCAATACTCACCAGGGGAGCCGCGGCGTAGTGCGGGAAGAATTCCTTATCATCCTCCAGCACTACGAGTCCGTAGGTTTGAATCTCCGGGTCGGTTTCATAGCCAACGAATACATCGGCGCGCCGGTCTTCCAGTAACGCGTAGCGTTGGGTGATTCTGCAGGGGTGAATTTGCCTGAAATTGAAATTGTATTCCGATTTTAACCCCAGGTAGCAATCGCGCCGGTTAAGGTATTCAGGATCGGCTGTGAACACCAGGCTATTGGATATTTTGCTGAGGTCGCTGACCGTCTTCAATTCGCGTTCCTTGGCCAATTCCTTGCTGATGACCAGGCAGTAATTTTCTGTGGCACCAAGAAGATTGAGCATCTTTAATCCGATAGGGTTGAAATGCCTGTTTAGCTCATCGGCAATTTCGTGGTCGCTTTTATTCTTGTGTTCGATATTAAAATACTGGCAACAGGTCCCGGTAAAATCTATGTACAGGTCGATCCAGTCAAATTGCGCGTCGGCAAAATTTTTCAGGGATCCTCCGTTTGGTATCCTGGCTTCACAGCTAACTCCGTCGAGTTTTCGCTGCAGCCATTCGGCCAGGAAGTTGGCCAGGAAAACGTGTGACAAATCCTGCTTCGAACCAATAATTATTTTTTTGTTCCGGCGGCGTTCCGGCGCGTTGTGGTTGCGTCCCGCCAGCATCGGCCACAGGGCCTGTTCTGCCGAGCTGACCTGAGAGGCGATCTTTTTTTCGACGCGTGCAAATTCGCCCTCGACTTTTTCGGAAAATTCTCCAAGATCAATCTGGAGTTCCTTGCCCGCCCATTTCACGGTGAACGAGCGAATCATTTTCGCCGAAACCATGATGAAGAACGGCAAAAACAGGAGCCCAAGCAATATCAGCACAGTATCCGTGGCGCGATACCGGCTTAACCAGGGAATACCGGACTCGGCAAAAAGCAAAAACAGTATGAGCAGCGCGTAAATAACGATGACGCCGCCAATAACCGAGCGTGAATTCAGAATGCTTAAAATATCCCTGTCGTCTGAGGAATTCAGCCTGTTTTTTTTACTCATGGAATTACGATGCTCCTGCTGTCAATGAGGACAATGGTGCCTGTATGCGGCCCCTGTTCGATTTTTATTTTTACCTTGTAATTTTGTTCCGAGCCGGGTTCGCTGTCGTGCTCGTCCAGAAGCGATGTATTCCATTCCAGGATACGTGCTTTTGTGCCGTTCAGGATGATGACGTATTTACCCTGTTCGTCGATCTTTTCCCCGGTTATATAATGGTCCTGACGAAATGAATGCAGCCGTATTAAATTTCGATTGCCAATGATGCCGCTGGTGCGGCTTTCAATTTTCTTCAGCGTGCCGGTGGTCTTCAGGCTTGCCAGCGCATCATTGAATTTATCAATCAGCTCCTGGTTGTGCGGGTTGCGCTTGCCCACGATAAAATGCACATATTGGGGAATCCGAATGGGTGCAGAGATAATATTATTGTCAGAAGATTTGTCTGTTGACCCGGGCATCTGATCAGGTTGATTTTGATTATTCCCGGGAAATTTATCACTAAGAATCTTGTCGCCAACTGCACTTGCCTCCAGAACCACCAGCTTGCTATCACTCGATTTCAGGAGATTAAACGCGGCCAGGGTATCGTCGACCGGCTCAATTTTTGACAGGTAAGGTTCCAGGGATTTTTTAACCCCGTAACCCTTAATGGGAACAATGGCCAGTTCCAGGGTTTCCAGCCAGACGACAAGCTGGGCTGTGTTCATGAAAACAGATACTTCTTCATCCGTGGTTGAGGTTTCAAATTCTTCTTCTAATCTTTCGAAAGTTTGCTTTTTCAGCTGCCCTTTCAGTTGTCGTAGTTTCTCTTTTGCCGAAAGATTCTTTTCCGCAAATACGGGGTTTAACGCAAGGCTAAACCTGTCTTCATTGAAATAAAGGGAATGATCTATTGAAAGTAAAGGGCCGGAATAATAAAAAAGCTCCCTGCGCTGTTCCGTGCTCAGGTAGGGAAAAGTACCCCTGATCCCGTTATTGGTTTCATTATTTTGTGCAAATTCCTCGACCAATTTCCAGGGCATAAACTCATAATCGGGTTTATAACCGGCGTTTTTAAGCACGGCGGTAACAATGGCCGAGGCTATGCCAAATTCGGGTAAATCTTCACCGCTGTAAGGCTCCCACTCGCCGGTTGCGATGCGTACAGTTTGCAGGGCACTGTTACCCGGTGCTCCTCGTTCACAGGACGTTAGGGCAAAGGACGTCAAAGCAACCACGATCAGCACAGCGATCAGCCTGGAGCTTCTTGCTGCAGATGCATTTAATATCGTCAGTCGTTGCATTTATGATTACTCTCAAGTTTCCTGTCTTGTTGATCGAATCAGCAGGTTATGTTGCACTATTATTGGAACTGCTCCCTGCGGGAGGCTGATGAATTGGAGCCTGGTTCAGTTTATTGTAATTGCGCGGTTAATGTCCCGGCATTATTGTTTGAATTGTAATAACCCCAGGTGCCCTGAATCGTATTTCCCTGGATATACGAGACTCCTCTGCCGGAGAACCCGCCCAGTTGCCAATTATAGTTGTAAGCATTGCCGGTCACTGTGCCCTGCATGGAACCAATCATGCCTGACATTTTATAGGTGCCGGTAATATTACCCCCCTGGTTGGTAAATTCGATTTCTACGGGAAGCCTGGTAAAACCTTCGGTGCTGATTCCTACATAGGTTCCGGAAAAAGACGTCGGGGTTAGCGTTTCCTTTACCGGCTGTGGTTTGACACGGACTTGTTGTTCTTTTACCTGTACAGGCTGTTGTTTAATTTGAACGGGTTGTGCATTAACCTGGGGCAACTGTTCCTCAACGGGTGTGGGCTTTTGATCAGCAGGGGAAGGGAGTTGCTCTCGGGTTTGCGTAACGGGGCTATCGGTTTGACGGTTAACGGGTTGATTAAAATAGGTAAAATATGTCCACAGGCCTGCGATTATGACAGCTAAACCTGTTCCCAGGAATGAGAGTACATTCCTGTTATTTTCAACTGATAACCAATCCCATATTTTCTTCATTGTAATCAGTTAGATATGTTGATACTTATATCTTACTTTACTGAGCGTATCGGTCAAGCCGGGCGGTGCAGGTGTCTATACAGCCCTGAGCCCCTCTATACAGCACCGGGCCGGAAAAATTGACTGGCTGCCGAACTCCAACCAGCGTCCATACAGCCGGGTTAGTTCTTTACCCCCCACATTTTTGGCTATACCCTTACTTGAGCATAAGTTTATGTAGAAACCGATCGACTATTCGCAGCAAGGCGACGATCGATCGGCCATGTTGAAAACATTTCCATCCAGTGAGGTTGTTGGTGTTCAAAGGGTACTCCTTATTTATTCGCAAAAAAGCAACCCGGTGCCTGCAACCGGCGAAGATGGCCCTGTTTGCATTGTTATTGATATTTCCAGTTGCCGATGGAGCTGAAATAGACAGTATTACGCCACGTAAACTGGAGCTGAAAAATGCGGTCGACCACCTCAATTCCATCTTCAACCAGCGGCTGGCCGATGGCGTTGAAAAGACCAATGAGAAGGGTGATGGTCAAAGCTGCAATGAAGAAACACTTTACACAGAACTGAGAAAATCGATTTTCCAGTCATTCACGGCTTCATGGGGTCTCAAGGGCTATTCGCTTGACAAGCAAATTAGAGACCTTCTCAGGGAGTATAGTTATTCGCTATCGTTGAACGACTCTATCTACCGGGACCTTGACTACCTTCAGGCCTTTTCTCTCAATCTCAAGGAGCTGAGTGACCTGGTTAATATCAATGGGCACCTGGTCGGGCTGGATAAAATCGGGCATTTTTTTGCCGAGGGATGGCAGTATTTCGAACTGACACGCGAAGAAGGCTATGACCTTGCCCGGGTAACAGACTGGGGCAAAGAACAGGAAAGAGGCAAGTTCGGATATTCGACTACCGGTATCTATTCATTTGCAGACCTGACCGCCAATTTTAACGGCTGGATTTTCTGGAACAGCATACTGTTAAAAGAAACCGGACTCATGAAGTCTGTTAACGCTGACTACCCGACCAGCGCCTATGTCAGTTGCAACCTGCAGATTTGGGAATCGATAAAGCAGGGTAAATTCGTTCGTGCCTGGCACTATAATTTTGGCCTGGATTTTTCTGACTATGTTGATGGTGCCTGGGATGAGGGAAATAATTGCAACAGTTACCAGGACCCGGTTATCGAGAAAAAGGTGGAGTCCCGGATCAAGCGAGTAGCCCCGGGTTATGCCTGCCCATTGAACAAGCAGGCCTGTTCCGAAGCGAAAGCCAGGTACGGCAGATATGCGCGCTACCTGTTACACCCGGCCTGCCTGACTTCCCGGTAGAGAATGTTGGCCTCAACTAATAACAGCTTTAATACTATTCGCACCATTATCCATGGAGTTACCCTATGACTGATTTTCAGGAAGTAATAGAAAAAATCGCCCGGAGTTTAGACTCTGTTGAAGACAGGGGAACCGTTGCCAGCTACATACCGGAACTGGCGCAAGTAGACAAAAACAAGTTCGGCATATATGTTACCGACGCTGCCAACCATGGGTATGGTGTGGGCGATGCCGATCAAGGTTTCTCCATCCAGAGCATATCCAAGGCCTTGTCCGTGGCCCAGGCATTTGCCATTTTGGGCGACAAACTCTGGCAGCGGGTCGACGTTGAACCTTCCGGCGATCCCTTCAACCATTTGTCATTGCTGGAACAGGAAAATGGTATTCCCAGGAATCCGTTTATAAACGCAGGTGCCATCGTCGTAGCCGATGTCTTGTTCTCGCATTTGGACAACCCCAAAAAGGATTTTCTTTCGTACGTGAGAAATATTGCCAACGATGAAAGCATCGATTACGACGAGAAAGTCGCGATTTCAGAAGTGAAAACCGGCTTTAAGAATATTGCTGCCGCCAATCTTATAAAGTCTTTTGGAAATATTGAAAACGATGTCGACGATGTGCTCGATTTTTATTTCCACCAATGTTCATTAAAAATGTCCTGCAGGCAACTCACCCATGCGTTTTACTTTTTTATGAACGGCGGAAAATGCCAGCAGGGCAGGAAATACCTGACCAGCAGCCAGGCAAAACGAATTAACGCGATAATGTTGACCTGTGGCTTTTATGACGAAGCGGGGGAGTTTGCCTTCGAAGTAGGGTTACCCGGTAAAAGCGGTGTGGGTGGCGGTATCGTTGCCTTGTTGCCCAATAAATTCTGCGCGGCTACCTGGTCGCCAGGCTTAAACGCAAAAGGCAATTCAAAACTGGGCATGAAGGCCCTGGAGCAACTGACCACTTTGACCGGGTTGTCCATTTTTTAAAATCAGTAATTGCGCTGGTCCCGAAGATCGCCCGGTTTTTTTAAACTTCAATCTGGTTAACCGCAACACATAGGCTCGGTTTTGGATTAGTGTCGCAATAGACATCAAACCTGCCCGGCGATGCATCAGGACTTTGCCTGATACTGGCATCACTACCCAAAAATACCGGTCCTTTAAAAACCACGTCCACCTGCACGGCCAGCCCATCAGCACTTAAACCGCTTAATCTTTTTGAATATTCAAGAGCCTGCGCCAACACACCAAAGCCATGGGCAATATCGCGTTCAAAACCGAACAATTTAGCCGCCAGGGCTGACACATGTATTGGATTGTAATCACCCGACAAGCGGGCATATCGACGTCCACGGTTCTTCGGCACATGCCAGCTGTGGAACACTTCTGTTTCTGGCAAACTGATTTATTCAAAACTTTTTTCAGCGGCCGGGTTCTGGTCCCCGCCAAAGCGACCCCGCACGAAATAGATGCTGGTTTCTTCCCAGGCCGGGTTACCGTCAACCGAAACCACGGTATCCAAATCAAACTCAACGCCTTTCTCTACCAGGCGAAAGTCACCCAGTTTCGCATCGATATCGACAGTTTCGTCGCAGGCTATGGGGCGATGCTGGACGATTCGGTTTTTAAGGTGCAGTGCCCCCAACAGGCGAATCGGGAATGATTGGTGGCTCAGTATATGCATATGCATAGTGCCGGCCATCACGTGTGGAAAGGCAATGGGCAAATGGCCAAGTGGTTGAATGTCGAGCGTGGAAAAATAACTTTGCAGTGAGGCTGGTTCGGCACGGGCGCCGTGCCAACGGGCCTGAATATCCGGCAGGCCAACGTCGGCATCAAAGCCCTTGCGTGGCAGAACCAGGGCCTTCAACAGGGCGATCCCGGCCGCGGGTTTCTTGTTATAAATCAGGCTGATTTTACTCATCAGGGTATAGCGTTTCCATAAGCGGGTGAAAGGCGAACCGATTGTCACATAATGCCCAGGTATTGACCATAAATCTTAAAGGTCGTGCCAAAACTCGAATGCGGACGAATCAACAAATAACCCGGTAAATTAACCACTATGGCTTATATGTTTATATTTATTAGGCAGGTATGATCTTCTGTTCCAAAGGGAGTTTCACTGACAGGGAGTCGGGCATGAATACCTATTTATCGTTCTATTCAAGGGCAGCCGTTGTTGCCTGTTTGTTTTCTTTTTCGTCCGCGGCCAGCGCCGTTGTTATCGCTTTTGATATGGTTGGCAGCGCCAGCCAGAATTTGAACGCGCATACCAATACCTGGGCCGGCGCATTTTCATCGGCCAGTGACGGCTTCGAGAAATACCGCCGCGGCGTATCCGGTACCATCCCTGGCCAGTTGCTTGACGATACGCTTTCGAGTTCCCCCGCAGACTTGCTTGGCATTATCGACGAGAACAATACCGATACCTTCTTCGGTGTTACCGATACGGTCAACAGCAACAATACGAACCCGGTCAGCGCCAGTTGGGAGTTTGATATTACCGGCTCTACAAATCTGTCTATATCCATCGACATGGGCGCAATGGGGGATTTCGAAGCCAGCAGCGACAGTTTTTCATGGGCGTATTCCATCGATGGCGGCCCGTTAACCACATTATTCGAGAGCCTGGTCGACGAGGCGATTAGCCAGAACTATGCCCTGGCGAGTGGCACCATGGTGTCGCTTAACGACCCGATGACGGTTGGCGGTGTTGCGCTTTCGAACCAGTTGCAGTCATTCTCGAGTCCGCTGCCGGGCATGGGTTCGGACTTGACCCTGGTCCTGACCGCCGATACCAATGGCGGCTCCGAGGCCTTCGCCTTCCAGAATTTGGTGATTGAGAGCAGCGCCCCGGTACCGGAACCTTCGACCATGGCTTTGCTGGGGCTGGGATTTGCCTGTGTGCGGGGTTTTTTTGTGCCTTGTTATCTTCATCCTGGGTCATATCCTGTTTTATCTCTGTTATCCTGATACCAGAATCAGGTTTTACTTGAAGGGTTGGTGCCTGCATTATTGACACGGTAGAAATTTTTTTTGATGCCTGATTGAGCAACAAGAAATATTCACATCCCGTAACCACTAATAAAAATACAAGCAGTACAATATGGCAGGCTTTTTTGCAGTACTGGTTTTCTCCTTTTCCGTTACCGGGCCGATCTTCCTGATTATCGTGCTGGGCGTTTTCTTCATGCGGATCGGGCTGATTAACGATGCCTTCGTGGAAGTAGGATCACGGCTGGTGTTCAACGTCGCGTTGCCGGTGCTATTGTTTACCAGTATCAGTAAAACCCGTTTTGAAGACGCCGCCAATGTCGATGTTGTGCTGTTTGGCGCGGCCGCCACGCTGATTGCCTTTATCCTGCTGGAGATCGCAGCCAAACGCCTGGTATCCGAACCGTCCGAGCGTGGCATCGTGGTGCAGGGAAGCTTCCGTTCCAATATGGGAATTATCGGCCTGGCATACTGCGTGAATGCTTATGGCAACTCGGGCCTGGCGGCGGCCTCGTTATACCTGGCGTTTGTCACCATGCTTTACAACGTCTT
The DNA here is from genome assembly GCA_947258415.1 of uncultured Pseudomonadales bacterium. Taxonomy (GTDB): domain Bacteria; phylum Pseudomonadota; class Gammaproteobacteria; order Pseudomonadales; family IMCC2047; genus CAMYIF01. Next base: position 7,085 of record CAMYIF010000028.1, on the reverse strand, counting down.
GTCGGTCATCACCCTGAATCGCTCCCTGGATAAGCATAAAGGCCTGGTTTCCGTGGTAAAGAGCATCGTCACAAACCCGATTATTATCAGCATTGTACTGGCGCTGCTGGTGTCCTGGCTGGGTATTAACCTGCCGGGCCTGGTGCTACAGTCCAGCCAGTATTTTGCCAATATGACATTACCATTAGCACTGCTGTGCTCGGGGGCTTCGCTCAACTTTAAGGCCATGCAATCGTCACTCAAAGCGACCATGACCGCCTCTGTATTTAAATTAATTGTATTACCGGTAGCCTTTGTCATTGGCGGCTATTTGATGGGTTTTCGTGGTATGGATTTGGGTTTGCTGTTGTTGATGACTACGGCGCCCACTGCGGCAGCCAGTTACGTGATGGTGCGCGCCATGGGTGGCAACGCAACACTGGCGGCCAATATCATCGTGGTCACTACCCTGGGTTCTATCCTGACCACCAGTATTGGCATTATGGTGCTTAAGGGTTACGGTTTGATGTGAATAACTACACTGGCCTTTTGGAATTCTGGTTCGAGGATATTAACCAATCCAAATGGTGGGACAAGGACAGTGATTTTGACAAGCTGGTAGTTAGCAGGTTTTCCGACGTTCATGCCAGGGCAAATCGATGCGAGCTTTACCAATGGCGGCAGACCGCAAAGGGAAGGCTGGCTGAGATTCTAATACTCGACCAGTTTTCAAGGAATATGTTCAGGGACACGCCACAGGCATTCGCCTCCGATCCGCTGGCGCTGGCGTTGGCACAGGAGGCGATTTCGGCTAACGCAGAGGATCAATTAAATGCTCAGGAAAGAAGCTTCCTGTATATGCCGTTCATGCACAGCGAATCGCGCCAGATCCACGAAGTTGCTGTAGGGTTGTTTGAGAAAAACGGAATCCAGGCGAGCCTGGATTTTGAGTTGAAGCACAAGGTTATTATTGACCGGTTTGGCCGGTACCCGCACAGAAACAGCATCCTCGGAAGGCAATCTAGTGCCGAAGAAATTCAGTTCCTGGCGCAGCCTGATTCAAAGTTTTAGGCGTATATCCATTTTAGGCAGTGACAGGAATCTTTTCGAAGTTTTCAAATATTGCCACTCATATACCGGTATTCGCCTAATTTCGGTTACCTTGCGTTCGTATCCACTGAACCGCAATCGTTCGTAACGGGGTATCGAGTCCGCACCAGACCAACCTGGAGGGCAGGGGTCCGTTGCAGTAAAGCTCTTTGACGTCACGCGGCATGGCCCGCAGGCCCTTGCTTAAAAGCAGCAATACCAGCATTTGATGTTGAATACCCCGCAAGGTATAGCGCCACTTGCGGTGCATATAGGTTCGATAGTCGGATAAGCGCCATGGGGATAATGACCGGAAAGCGAATTCGGCATCGCTGTGGAAAACGCAGCGGGCTCCGTTGTCATCTGGCAATACGCTACGCCAGGCATTGTTTGCTACTAGCCAGGATACAAGGAAATCCTCGCCAATAAGACCTGTGGGCATCCGGACTTTCTGTTCGCGCACAAGTTGAACAAAACCGGTGCGCAAAGCATAGCAAGCTCCGGCTAGCATGCCGCTAACAGGCATCCTTTGCCGCCAGGCTTTCTTATCTCTGCCAGATGCGGGCATGGCACCGGCGGCTTCAGCACTGCGGACTTCATCCAGGGCAGATGCCAGCAGTGGCAGTGTATTTTGAACCAGGGTGACGTCCCCATCCATGAAGAAAAAGGTTTCGAGCTGTTCGACTCGTTGTTCCGGCAAGATATCATGAACAAACAGATTCCAGGCGTTGGCCTTATCCGCAACCCTGGTTTCCACAAGCCACAGGTTATCGATAGTAGCCGCGCTATTCCTGACTTTGTCTACAGTCGAATCGTTGCAGCCGTTGGCAAGCACATAGATCGCAATGTCTTTACCCTCGGTTGTTAAGTCAATACTGTCCAGCGCATGTTGGATCGTTTTCGCCGCGTTATGTGCAAATACCGCGATAGCCCAGGGCGTATTGTGCGGCCCTTCGGAAAGCTGCAATAGACTGAAATCACTGGTATCAAGGTTATTCTCACGCATCATCTACACTGAAAGAAAGTTAAGACCATATTAATACTCGCGCCTGGTACCAAATATTCGAACGAATTTTAGAATGGGACAAGCAGGAGCTTTTCCTAATGGGGCGAGATTAACATGCAGGGACAGAGCCTTAAAATGTTTTCCTCCACGCCTGCCCGGCAATATAGGTTAAAGCCGGTATAAGGCTGTATTGTAATAAATTAAATGGCAGGCAACCTGACGGTAATGAAATTGAATTCTCGCGCAGTCCGAGTCAAAATTTAAGGTACATCTTTATTTGATGCAGTGTTATGAACAGCCTGGAAGCGTTTCCTTGGGAGACAAAATATTTTGATGAAAACCTCCACGGCACAGACTATGTTGTCGGGGATATTCATGGTGAATTCAGCCGCCTGGAAAAGGCCTTGTCGCGTATCGGTTTCAATCGAACGACCGACCGGCTATTCTGCCTCGGCGACCTGATAGATCGGGGCCCTGAAAGTGAACGATTTATCGATTTCCTTTCCTGTCCATGGTTTTTTTCCATCGTCGGCAACCACGAAGCCATGCTGCTGAACTACGGATCGGATTCTGCCCGGGCTTCGTATACCTGGTACCCGAACGGCGGCTGGTGGTGGGAGAATACGGACGAGACCTTCCGGCAGCGTGCCAGGTCCGCCGTCAGTCATTCTATGTCTAGCACGATAACGGTCCAGGCTTCCGGAAGGCGTATCGGGTTAGTTCACGCCAACGTCCCGTCGGGTATTGGCTGGGACCGGTTTTGTAAGGATTTAGGCGGCAACCGGGACTACCAAATGACCGGTCTGTGGTCACGTTCAAGGATTTTAAGCAGGATAGAAGAAACAGTTGAAGGGGTTGATTATATATTTTGCGGTCATACACCTTTGGTGGAACCGGCACAATTGGGAAATGTTGTGTTTATCGATACCGGCTCGGGGCACAGGCCTTCTTCTTTCATACCCAATCCCAGGTTAACCATTTACAGTCTCACCGGTAAAGCCGGGCCTGGCATCGCCTGAAACGAAGGGTTACTTGCTATTATTGGGTATAACTGTCTGAAATATAAATGATATAAAACAAGATAAGGGGAAAGGGATTTACTCATGTCTTCCGCCAGCCCCACTTCCACAGGATGGCAGAATCGTCGAATAGTAGTTAAATATTTGAATTATTATAAATCCTTCTGATCCAAGTTTTGAGTCACAAAAGATGGCTAAAAGGGTGTTAGAGAGAAATGGTTGCCTGAATATACTGCTAATCAGGGAAATATATGAAACTCAATCGAAGAAAATTTCTAAAAGTGGGAGTCGCCGGAAGCCTTGCCGTAACAGCAGCCCCGCTCGGTGCTTCGAGCTACCTGACGACACTTGAGCCAACGCCTACCGAAGTTGAAGGTCCTTTTTATCCGGTTCAAGCCCAGAAAGACAAGGATTTTGATTTAACGCGTATCGAAGGCGTAAAGGGCGTTGCGTCCGGAAAGCCTGTTTTCATTGAGGGTTTGGTTGTTGATACTAGTTCGAACCCGGTCGAAGACGTAACGATTGACCTTTGGCAGGCCAATGCCGCAGGCCGCTATCGCCATCCCCACGATACAAACCCGACGCCGCTCGACCCGCATTTCCAGGGTTGGGCGATTGTCCCCAGCGGGGTTAAAGGTGAGTTTCGCTTTAAAACCGTCTTACCCGGAGCTTATCCTGCTTCCAGAGAATGGATTCGTCCACCCCACATCCATTTCAAGGTCTCAAAAAAAGGGTATGTGGAGTTGATTACTCAAATGTATTTTCCCGGACACGAGTTGAACGAGACAGACCTTCTGCTGCAGCGCAAGAACAAGCAAGACCAGGAATTAATGATTTCTACCAGGATAAAAGAAGACCCGGAAACGTACCAGTTTCGAATAGTCATCCAAAAGGCATAACCATGCAAATCAGTCAACGCTGCGAAACCCGCTCCTCTGATGAGGGTATTCCCTGTCGAAGCAATGGCTCTTATAAAAAGCCTGGTATCCGGGCTCAGTCCGGGTGTAGAGCTAAAGCATTAAAGGATTATTGAGAGATTTGGGCGTTATCCGCACAGATACAATATTTCCGGAAGGTTGCCTGTACAAGAAGAGTTGAAAATTCCAAAACAACCCAAATTCGGTTTTAATAAATACCGGTATGAATAGATATCGGCTATTCAAAGGGAGCTCTGTTTAAAAAGAAGAAGTCGGCTCTGATTATGAGTAATTTGATGGCTCCTGGTGTCTTAAGTTGTCACGGGGGCCGCAAATAGTCTCTATTAGAGATCAAGTCTTTAATTCCCGCGAACCCCTTCCGTTCGTTTATAAAAGAGTGATTTTAATTTTTCCACTCAGGCCGGCGATTATGTCAATTTCCCATACATTTACCACTAACCCCCCATTACTTTACCCTGGAAGGCCTCATGCTTTATCTCGATGGCTGATGTCATCGCTTCTGGTGTTGGCGCTGTCGATCATGACATTTGCCGCTTTCGCCGACCTTAAGCAAGGCTATGATGCTTATCTCAAAGGCGATTTCAAGGCAGCAATGGAGCAATGGCTACCCCTGGCCGAACAGGGAAACCGGGATGCGCAATATAACCTGGGACTAATGTTCCAGCGGGGTGAGGGTGTCGGGCAGAATCACAAAATCGCCTTTACCTGGTATACGCTAGCCGCTAAACAGGGGCAGGCTGAGGCCCAGCATAACCTGGGGGGAATGTACTACCGAGGTGAAAGTGTTGAGCCAGATTACGAAATGGCTGCCAATTGGTATTCACTCGCGGCTCAGCAGGGTCAGGCTGAGGCCCAACATAACCTGGGTGTCATGTTTGCCAGGGGTCAGGGCGTTGAGCAGGATGACACCATTGCCGCCAATTGGTATAGGGCAGCCGCTGATCAGGGTAAGGCGAATCCCCAGTATAACCTGGGCTTAGCCCACTACCTGGGTAAGGGTGTTACCCAGGATTTTGCAATTGCCGCCAGGTGGTTCACACTTGCCGCTGAGCAAGGACAACCTGACGCCCAGCATGACCTGGGTGTAATGTACTATCAGGGCGAAGGCGTCGAACAGGATTTAATCCGCGCTCACATGTGGTCCAATCTTGCCGCATTAAACGGAAGAGAAACTGTTAATCGGGATATTATCGCCCGGGAAATGACCCAGCCTCAGTTGGAAGAAGCGCAAAGGCTTGCGCGAGATTGGCAGCAAAAGCGCAGATAGCGGGTCGAATAAGATTATCTTCAGCGATCCTATAATATCATCGGTTAATAATGAGGTAGAGGAGTCATCAAGGAGGAGAATAACTTATTTAAATGATGACCCCAAAAACACAGGCAAGGGCGTGTTAGTTTTTACTATGATCCCGGTTATTTGAAGGCGTAAAGGGAGCTGCTTCCGAAAAGTATATTTTTTCGAGGCTTTAGTTGTTGATACAAACTCGAATCCATTAGAAGATGTGACGGTCGACCTTTGGCAGGCAAATGCCGCAGGCCGCTATTGCACTATTAATTAAGGTGGTATCCCATGGCTAAGCTGTCTCTGGACAAAAGTAAAATCAAGTTCCTATTGCTGGAAGGTTTGCACCAGTCCACGGTGGAAAAACTCACCGCCGCAGGTTACACCAACATCGAGTACCACAAAACGTCTTTGCCGGAAACGCAACTGCTAGAGCGCATTAAAGATGCCCACTTTGTAGGCTTGCGCTCGCGCACTCAAATGACCCGTGAGGTATTTGGCGCGGCCACCAAACTGGTTGGCGTGGGCTGCTTTTGCATTGGCACCAACCAGGTAGATTTACTGGCAGCCCAGGAGCACGGTGTGGCGGTATTCAACGCACCTTACTCCAACACCCGCTCGGTAGCTGAACTGGTGATCGCCGAGGCCATCTTATTGCTGCGCGGCATTCCAGAGAAAAACGCCGTTTGTCACCGCGGTGGCTGGATGAAATCCGCCGAGGGTTGCTTCGAGATCCGCGGCAAAACACTCGGCATCCTGGGCTATGGTTCCATCGGCAGTCAGGTGAGTGTGCTGGCAGAATCCCTGGGTATGAAAGTGCTCTTTTCAGACGTAGTGAGCAAGCTGCCACTGGGCAATGCAGAACAAATGCCGCTGGACACCTTGCTGGCGAGCGCCGATATTGTCAGCCTGCACGTGCCGGAAACCGGCGCCACCAAAATGATGATCGGCAGCACGCAGCTGGCGCAGATGAAACCGGGGGCCATTTTGATCAACGCATCGCGCGGCACGGTGGTGGATATCGACGCGCTGGCAGCGGTACTGAGAGATGGCAAGCTATCGGGTGCCGCTATTGACGTTTTCCCGGTGGAACCCAAGGGCCCGCAGGAAGAGTTTGTATCGCCCTTGCGCGAATTCGACAACGTCATTCTGACCCCGCACATCGGCGGCTCCACCATGGAAGCCCAGGCAAAAATCGGTGTGGAAGTAGCGGAAAAACTGATCAAATACTCGGACAACGGCACTACCACCAGCTCGGTCAACTTCCCCCAAGTGGCCCTATCGGCGCACACTAACGTGCATCGCCTGCTGCATGTACACCACAACGTGCCCGGTGTGATTTCGGCTATCAACCGCCTGTTCTCCGAAAACAACATCAACATCATCGGCCAGCATTTACAGACCAACGAAAAAGTGGGCTACGTGGTGATTGACGTGGATGCCGTTAATTCGGAAACGGCGCTGGAAAAAGTACGCGAAGTTGAGGGAACCATTCGCTGCCGTGTCCTGTTCTGACAGGTCTGTGCCATTCACCCGGGAAGTTGGGCGCGCTTAATCGTTTTGTTAAATAAAGGACGCCCCTTTTTGTCGGTGGCGCAAACCTGTCATGCGCCGAAGTGTATTCCGGTTGTGCGGTATGGCGCGAAGAAAAAAGAGCGCTAGGTATAACCACGACTGTAGATTTAACGGTTACAGTAGGGATACATTTACTATAAAGAGAATAGTAAAAAAAGGTTTAAAATTATATAAGTTATTGATTTGTATGGTAGCTA
>CAMYIF010000027.1 GCA_947258415.1 uncultured Pseudomonadales bacterium | reverse complement strand
TATCTAGACCGGTGCCTTCTTGATGTGCCGGGAAGCCAGACCAGGCATAAGCTTGGTTAAAATACTGGCCAGTTTATCGGCCATAACAGTACGGTCGATGATCATATCGATGGCACCATGTTGGAGTAGAAACTCACTGGTTTGAAATCCTTCCGGCAGCTTTTCCCTTACCGTTTGCTCAATGACACGGGGGCCGGCAAAGCCAATCAGTGCTTTTGGTTCGGCAATATTCAGGTCGCCCAACATGGCCAAACTGGCAGATACACCGCCATAGACCGGGTCCGTGAGTACCGAAATATAAGGGATACCCTTAAGTTTAAGTCTTTCGATGGCCGCACTGGTCTTGGCCATTTGCATCAAGGAACCAAGTGCTTCCTGCATTCGAGCGCCGCCACTTGTAGAAAAACAGATCAGGGGAATACGATCCTTTAGGCATTGCTGGGCTGCCATAGTAAAACGCGCGCCAACGACTGCACCCATTGAACCGCCCATAAATTCAAATTCAAAACAACAGGCCACAACCGGCACGCCATTGACGGTCCCCTTGAAAGCAATAAGTGCATCTTTTTCACCGGTGGCCTTTTGCGCAGCCAGGATACGGTCCTTGTACTTCTTGGAATCCTTGAATTTTAATTTATCCTGGGGTTCGAGATCGGCACCGATTTCTTCCCTGCCCTTTTCATCGAGAAATAATTCCAGACGGCGCCGGGCATCAATCCGCATGTGATATTCACATTTGGGACAAACGTCGTGATTATTCTCCAGATCCGGGCGGTACAGGATTCCGTCGCATTTGGGGCATTTTTTCCAGAGACCCTCGGGTACCGAGCTGCGTTTTTTTTGTTCGGGTCGAACAATGGAAGGAACTATTTTTTCAAGCCAACTACTCATTAACCTGGATTCCTTTTAAAGTGAATTTAAAAACCAAATTTATGCAGTATTGTAACACTAACATTTTACCGGGTGCGGCATCTTAACCACTTTTTTTGTCTGCCCGGTAAACAGCTTTAAAAAAAGCCGATACCTTTTGCGGGTCTTTTTTTCCTTTTTCAAGTTCAACACCACCACTAACATCTACCGCATAGGGCGAAACCGAGCTTATTGCCTGCCCGACATTTCCTGCGTTCAAGCCTCCCGCCAAAATTATCGGTCGATCCAAATTTAGCGGAATTCGAGTCCAGTCAAATGCCTGCCCGGTACCTCCTGGTATATCGGGATGATAAGTATCAAGTAAAATTGCCCTGGCTGACGGGTAGCCCTCGATTGCCCTTTTAATATCTATATTATTTTTTACCCGAAGGGCTTTCAAATAAGGCTTGCCGTATTGCATGCACTCGGCTTCCTGCTCCTCTCCGTGAAACTGCAATACGTCAAGTGAAACAGCATCCATGACCTTATGAATATAATTCGGGCTGGCATCGACAAACAGCCCGACAATGCTTACAAAAGCCGGCGTACGAGTTGCTATTTCGCTGGCCTGGTCAATGCTGATACAACGAGGACTCGCAGGATAAAATACAAGCCCCAAGGCATCAGCACCCTGAAATACGGCATGATTCGCATCTTCAAGACTGGTGATACCACAAATTTTTACCCGGGTGCGAATCACTGAGTACCTGTTCCTGAATAAATTTTCGTCGAATTGTAACAAATGGTTGCGATCAGATCAGCAGCCGTAAAGGTTTTGCATTAAATCAGAAAGGGTAATTCCATTTCTGTTTTGGTAATCGAAAATCCATCCGGATATTCGATATCAACCAGGTACAAACCAAAAGGCGGAGCGGTGACACCTCCCTGCTGACGATCATATGCATCCAGAATCTGCTTGCTCCATTCGGGTTTTTTCCGGCCCGAACCGATGGCCATTAGGACCCCGGCGATGTTTCGAACCATATGATGCAAAAAAGCATTAGCCTTGATATCGATGGTAACCAGGAATCCCCGACGTTCGATGTTGAGATAGTGCACAGTTTTAACCGGGCTTTTAGCCTGACAGTGAACATGTCGATAGGAAGTAAAATTATGCTCCCCTACCAGATAGTCGGCGGCCTGCTGCATTAACCCGGTATCCAGGTCACGAGGCTGCCAGGATAATTGCCTGCTCATAATAGCCGAGCGAACGGGTCGATTATCAATGACATAACAATAACGTCGCGCAATGGCGCTAAAACGGGCGTGAAAATTTTCGCTGGTATATTGTGCCCAGCGTATACGTATATTATCGGACAACCGGGTGTTAGTTCCCTCTACCCAGGCCCTTATGTTCCGCGCGTTAGAAGTGTCAAAATGGACCACCTGGTTTAAGGCATGCACCCCGGAATCCGTGCGGCCGGCACAGATGACACGAATCTTCTCGTTGGCTACAAAGGAAAGGGCGGATTCAAGTTCGGCCTGAACCGTGTTTTGGGTATGCTTTTGAAACTGCCAGCCCTGGTAAGAACTGCCGTTATATTCAACGCCGAGTGCTACCCGGGTTTTAGGACTGGCAGATGCGGTTACTTTAGAATTAGTGCCAGGCACAGCCTAGCCAAGTTTTTCCAGGAGCTTGCGTGCTTCTTCTTTCTGCGCATCACTGCCTTCTTCAACAACCTCGTTCAGCATGTCCAGTGCAGCTTCCTTATCTGCCATGTCAATGTAGGCCTTTGCGAGCTCAAGCTTGGTAGCCGACTCGTCGGTATCTCCGAGGAAATCCATATCGTCGGCGTCTTCTTCAAGAACAAGACTATCTTCGTCTCCCTCAACTTTGTCAGTCTTTTTGCCTTTTTCGACAACATCCTTATCTTCCTGATCTTCCTCTTGCTTTTCCGGGCTAATATCGAATTCAAATTCCACGGGTTCTGAACCAGGCTTTGCTGACTTACCCTTTTCTTCAGGCGCTTCATCCTCTAGTACCAATTCATCTTCAATAGATTCAGAACGCTTTTCAGGTTCTTCGCCCTTATCTTCGGGTAGTTCAAAATCTATAGGGGCTTTGCCTGTAGGCGCCTTTTCTTTTTTCGAATCGTCTACAAGGTCTTCTTCATCGATAGTAACGTCATCCAGCTGTTCCATGGTTACTGTTTCGTCACTTTCACCCGCTTGTTTTGTCAACTCGGCGAATTCATCCAGTGCGTCCTGATCGCCAATCGCCTGCAAGTCAGCTTCGAGTTGAGTCAATCCGGACTGGTTTTTCTTGACCACGAAGATTTCAGCCAGTTTAAGGCGCAGTTCGGCATTATCCGGGTTATCATTGATGGCCGGCTGTAAAATCTCTATGGCCCGCTCATATCGCCCGTAAGCAATATAAATATCCGATTCTTCTATAATTTTCTGGATTTCATCTGTTTCGGTTTCGGGTAATTTGTCAGACAGCTCATTCAACGAAGCCGTCTTACGTTTGCCAGTATCCGCTTTGTCCTCTGTCTCTTCATCGGTGACTATATCAGCCAGGTCCTCTTCAATTGACTCTTCGATAGTCATTTCCTGGTCAGCGCGATCAGTTGTATTTTTTTGGGCAACCGGGTATTCCTGTGCCTGATTACGCTTGCGGGAGACGGCACCAATAATCATCAGAATCACCAGGATGCCAAGAATTAATAAGGCGATATACAGCGGGTTTTCAGTAAGCTTGTTGATGATACTGGTAACAGAATCGGTAGTTTTGTTCTCGTCCGGGAGTTGCTCAACCATGCTATCTGAAGTGCTGGTCTCCGGGGCAACAGCGGTTTCCACTGGAGTCGGTTGTTCGCCAGCCTGGCCTGTCACACCCTGGAGCAGCGCCAGTTGTTGATCCTTTAATTCGACAAGTCGTTTCAGGTCTTCAACCTGTTTAAGTAATTCCTCGTTGGCAGCCGATAACTCCATGCTTGCATCGGCTCCAGAAGCAGCCTCCTGTTGTTCACCAGGCTGCCCATCAGTCTTGGCCATTGCCTCAACCTGTGTCTGCGCATCCTCGACGGATGCTCCCGAAGCACTCGATGCAAGTTCTTCGGTAGCATTTGCTTCTTCATCGCTGATTAATTTCAGCTGTCCATCTTCTGCTGGGGCGGCGACTTCCTGGTCAACTGGCTGGAGCAGGCTATCATCCGGTTTACGGGTGGTGTCAATCGTTTCCCTTGTATCCCGCCATTCCTGATTTTGTCGACTTGTTTCGGCGACGGCCTGATCATATGAAACATCCAATACTTCATTCTCATCCGGGATACGAAGCACTTGCCCGGCTTTGAGTAAATTTATATTGTTTTTTATAAAGGCATCCGGGTTGTGACGTTGAATCGCCACCATGGTTTGACGAACGCTTACATTGCTGCCGGGCCGATGTTCCTTAGCTATGCCCCACAGCGTATCGTTCTTTTTTACGCGGACACTTGCTCCTTTGCCATCAGATGGAGCACCGGAAGCAGGTGGCTGGCTTGTGCCCGTTGTTACTGCAGCACGCGCGGCGGCATCCCGCCGGGTCGGTTGTACACTTACAATATTGGCCTGTGTTGAAGGTGTTGCGGTAAGCGTCGCTTGCCTGACGATTGGTGCGGGTGCCCTGGCAAATACCGGGGGGTCAAGGAGCACTGTGTATTCGCGCAATAATCGACCGCTAGGCCAGTGAATCTCAACCAGAAAATTTAGAAACGGCTCGCGTACTATTTTATCCGTCTTCAGGGAGAGGATAGCATTCCCATCACCAAGGAGTTCCACGTCGAACTTGATGCCGGTTAAAAAGAAGACCCTTTCCACGCCCGCCCGTGCAAAATCCTCGTGACTGGCTAAATTTGGCAAGATCTGGTTCCTGGATAAATCACCGATATTGGTGATCTTGATTTCTGCGTCAAATTTCTCGTTAAGTGCAGAATTGAGCTTTAATTCACCAAGCCCCAATGCCAAAGCAAAATTACCACCCAAAGCGCTTATAACGACCAAGGCCATAGTGAGCATGCGCTTCATAAGTCTCATCCTTTTATATCAATACCAGTTAATGTTTTTTCTAATAGAACGGGGCCAGGCTGCAAGTCAACAGGGTTAACACAGTTTTTCAAAATTGTGTCCTGACTCCAAGCAGGTCTGCATTTATATCAATAGCTTAGCCCAATCTAAACAGAGTGCCAAAAAAAACAGTCTACAAATAGTCTTCAATCAGTTTTTCGGCAATCTGGACGCTGTTCAGCGCCGCGCCCTTGCGAACATTATCGGAAACAACCCACATATTAATACCTTTCGGGTGAGAAATATCTTCACGAATTCGACCAACATAAACCGGGTCTTTACCGGCTGAATCGGTGGCTGCAGTCGGGTAACCACCATCCACCCTTTCATCGATCACCACGACGCCAGGGGTGCTCTCGAGAAGTTCCCGTACTCGTTCAGCGGAAATTTTCTCTTTTGTTTCAATACTCACTGCCTCGGAATGACCATAGTAAACAGGCACTCGTACGCAGGTAGGATTGACAACAACCTCGTTGTTTCCCAGAATTTTTTGTGTCTCCCAGACCATTTTCATTTCTTCCTTGGTGTAACCATTTTCAAGGAAGACATCGATATGCGGCAAGGCGTTAAATGCTATTTGCTTGGGGTATACGTTGGTTTCGATTGACCTGCCATTCATCAATCGGGCTGTTTGGGCCGACAGTTCCTCGATAGCCTCTTTACCGGTACCTGAAACAGCCTGGTAAGTAGCAACAACAATGCGTTCTATCCCGGCTTCATCGTAAACAGGTTTAATAGCAACCAGCATTTGAATGGTCGAGCAGTTTGGATTGGCAATGATATTGTGCGCGCGATAACCGGCAATCGCCTCGGGATTGACTTCCGGAATTACCAGCGGAATCTCTTCATGACGACGAAAATGCGCTGTATTATCAATTACAACACAACCGGCTGCAGCGGCTTTGGGGGCATATTCTTTTGAAATACTCCCGCCGGCAGAAAACAAACCTATCTGAACACGAGAAAAATCAAAGTCTGCAAGGTCGTTAATTTCAATGGACTTTCCATTGAAATTAACCATCTTTCCCACCGAACGGCTACTGGCCAGGGGGTATAAATTACCCACTGGAAAGTTTCGTTCCTCCAGGATGGATATCATTGTTTCACCAACGGCGCCGGTAGCACCAACTACTGCGACATCATAACGTTTCGACATATAAAAAACCTGAATATTGCATGTGAACCCTGGGCGGAAAACAGGCAGAAAATCCTGCCACGTTAGCCCGAAGAATTCTAAAGTAAAACCTGACTAAAGCTAAACACTATTTTGACTATTATCCCAGTTCGGCAATAACGGCATTGCCCATTTCTTTAGTACTGACGCTGGCTGTATCATTGGCGATATCAGCGGTGCGCATACCCTTGTCCAATACCCTGCTTACCGCGCCTTCAATGGACGATGCCACATCTTCCCGGTTGAAGGTATAACGATACATCATCGCAACCGACATGATAGTGGCCAACGGGTTGGCAATACCCTGGCCGGCTATATCCGGTGCCGATCCATGAACGGGTTCGTAAAGTCCCTTGTTATTGATATCAAGCGAAGCCGAAGGCAACATGCCAATAGACCCGGTCAGCATGGCCGCAACATCCGATAAAATATCTCCGAATAAGTTACCCGTCAGCAATACGTCAAATTGCTTGGGCGCACGCACCAGTTGCATTGCCGCGTTATCAACCAGCATGTGACTTAATTCGACATCGGGGTATTCCGTGGCTACCTGTTCGACCACTTCACGCCATAAAACCGTGACTTCCAGAACATTCGACTTGTCGACAGAACACAATCGGCCGTTTCTTTTTCGGGCCGCCTGGAAAGCAACATGTGCGATTCTGCGAATTTCGCTTTCCGAGTATCGATAGGTATTGAAACCTTCCCTTTCACCCGATTTCAGCGTCCTGATCCCCCTGGGCTCGCCAAAATAAATACCGCCAGTCAGTTCACGAACAATCAATATATCCAGACCTGATACCAGTTCGTGCTTCAGTGAAGATGCATCGGCCAGTTGGGGACTCAGGATCGCCGGTCGAAAATTCGCAAAAAGTCCGAGTCCGGCCCTGATGCCCAGCAAACCCTTTTCAGGCCTTTGCGCTGCGTCAACATGGTTCCATTTGGGTCCGCCAACTGCACCCAGCAGAATGGCATCGGCTGCCATGGCTTGGGTCATTGTTTCACCTGGCAACGGGTTACCATGGGCGTCATAGGCGGCGCCACCGATTAATGCCTCGCTTAACCGGGTGCCCAGGTTATATTTTTGATCGACAACCCGAATCACCCTGACCGCTTCGTCAACGATTTCAGGACCGATACCATCGCCCTTAAGGATTAAAATATTTTGAGTCATTTTCTAATTATTTCTTAGTTTTACATAATATAGTTAATGTAATTTATTGAATATCCAGGGGGCGCGCTGGACCCTGAGCTTTTCGTATTCGCGTATGTCATCTGAAAATTCCAGGGTAAGGTCAATATCATCAAGGCCATTGAGCAAACAATGCTTTCGATAGGGATCGATTTCAAACGAATAGCGCTCACCATTCGGGGTAATAACCAATTGTCTATCCAGATTAATGTCCAGCTCAAATCCTTCTTCGGCTTCGGTGCTCGCAATCAAAAAATCGACCGTTTTTTGTTCTAAAACAACAGGTAACAAGCCATTCTTGATGCTATTGTTATAAAATATATCGGCAAAGCTGGGTGCAATCACGCAACGTATGCCGTATTCCAGAATCGCCCAGGGTGCGTGCTCCCTGCTCGACCCGCAGCCGAAATTTTGCTGCGTTAACATGATGCTGGCACCCCGGTAGCGCGGAAAATTCAAAACAAACTTTTCATCCAGCGGCCGGGTACTGCAATCCTGCCCGGGATAGCCTTCGTCCAGGTAACGCCAGTCATCAAACAGGTTTTGACCGAAACCGGTGCGTTTAATCGACTTCAGGAACTGCTTGGGGATAATTTGGTCGGTATCCACGTTGGCCCTGTTCAATGGAACGACCAGTCCTTTGTGCTGTGTAAATTTTTCCATATGTATGTTAATCCAGGCTAAAGTTGCTTAACTCAGGCTAAAAAAGGTCGAACATCGACAAAATGACCGGCTGTCGCTGCCGCGGCGGCCATTGCCGGACTGACCAGATGCGTGCGTCCACCATGGCCCTGCCTGCCTTCAAAATTTCGATTCGAGGTTGATGCACAGTGTTCTCCCGAACCCAGTTTATCCGCGTTCATGGCCAGGCACATGGAACAGCCCGGTGCCCGCCATTCAAACCCGGCGTCGAGAAATATTTTATCAAGGCCTTCTTTTTCTGCCTGCTGTTTGACCAGACCCGAACCGGGTACAACCAGCGCCTGTTTGATCGTCGGTGATACCTTTTTACCATCTACCACCCGAGCCGCTATACGTAAATCCTCAATGCGGGAATTCGTACAGGAACCAATAAAAATTCGGTCCAGCCGGATGCTGGTAACCGGCATATTGGCTTCAAGTCCCATATATTCCAGTGCACGTTGGTAGCCCTCACGTTTGACAGGATCGTCCTGTTGCGCCGGGTCGGGTATGCACTCGTCAATGGCCACCACCATTTCCGGCGAAGTTCCCCAGCTGACCTGTGGCTTGATTTCATTACCTTTCAGAACGACGACCTTGTCGAACACCGCATCGGTATCGCTTTTAAGGTCATTCCAGGCCGTCACAGCCTTGCGCCACTGTTCACCTTTGGGTGCGTAAGGTTTACCTTTAATATATTCAATGGTGGTTTCGTCCACGGCGATCATCCCGGCTCGCGCACCCGCTTCAATGGCCATGTTACACATGGTCATACGGCCTTCCATGCTCATTGCAGCTACCACGTCACCGGCAAATTCAATCGCACAACCGGTACCACCGGCGGTTCCAATTTCACGAATAACGGCTAGCACCACGTCTTTTGCGCTAACCCCGGGCATAAGCTGCCCGTCAATACGCACCAGCATGTTGCGCATTTTTTTCTGTATCAGGCACTGGGTCGCCAAAACATGCTCGACTTCTGAGGTACCAATACCGTGCGCAAGCGCACCAAAGGCACCGTGGGTCGAAGTATGTGAATCACCGCAGACAACGGTCATTCCAGGCAAGGTTGCACCCTGCTCCGGTCCGATAACATGGACAATTCCCTGCCGGAGGTCCTGCATTTTAAATTCAAGAATGCCGAATTTATCGCAATTCTCATCGAGCGTTTGCACCTGGATTTTGGAAACCGGGTCATCAATTCCCTGGACACCCTTCTCTCTGCCGGTGGTCGGGACATTGTGATCAACTGTGGCCAGGTTGGCATCGATCCGCCATGGCTCACGCCCGGCAAGACGGAGCCCCTCGAAGGCCTGCGGCGAGGTTACTTCGTGCAGTAAATGCCGGTCAATATAGATAAGCGCGCTACCGTCGTCGCGCTCTGCGACCAGGTGATCCCGCCAAAGTTTATCGTAAAGTGTCTGGGCAGACATTAATATGCTCCTGCAAACCTTACAGCCGTAAATTGTTCATTTCTGATAACTTTCAAACTATGTTACTCTGCGTCATATAATAAAACAAATTCATATTTTTTATAGTTTTGATTACCTTATGGAATAGTTAAGTGCTGAGCTAACGATGGATATAAACTCACTGACTGCCTTCATACATGTTGCCGAATTAAAATCTTTTTCGGCCGCCGCCGATAAACTTCACCTGACCCAGCCCGCAATAAGCAAGCGTATTGCCCAGCTTGAAACCCGGCTGGACGTGCAGCTTATCGATCGAATCGGCCGCAACATTACGCTCACCCAGGCGGGTAATACACTATTACCCCGAGCAAAGGCCGTGATCAATGAACTGGACGATGCGCGTCGCAGGTTAAAGGACCTTACCGGGGATGTCGCCGGTACCCTGAACCTGGGTATCAGTCACCACCTGGGATTACGCCGCTTGCCGCCAATACTGGAGGAATTTTCGCAGACCTACCCCGAGGTTGATCTTGATATCGAATTCCTCGATTCTGAAGTGGCTTACGAAGGAGTCTTGAGCGGAAAAATACAACTCGGTTTCATTACTCTCGCCCAGGAAACATCACCCACGGTCTTCACCCGGACTATCTGGGACGACCCGCTGGATTTTGTCGTGGGTCAACACCATCCGCTGGCCGGTTCCGGACGAATCAACCTGGAACAGCTGACCCGCCATGAGGCAATTCTGCCCGGGCTACATACCTTTACCGGCAGGTTGACCAAGGAATTATTCGATCGGCATGCATTAAACCTGCGGGTACGCATGTGTACCAATTACCTGGAAACCATAAAAATGATGGTCGATATCGGCCTGGGCTGGGGTGTTCTGCCGCGATCCATGTTCGACGATAAATTAGTTAGCCTTGACGTGGACAATGTGCACCTGGAACGAAAACTGGGTGCTATTTACCACAGGCAAAGAACGCTCTCCAATGCCGCCAACGCCTTCCTCGGCATCATCGAAAAATATTCCTCGGTTAAAAATGGATGACTACTCGAATTTTTTCGAAGTAAACCAGAAACAGGCAACTGCTAACGCTAGCAAAGATGTGCAAGCAGCCAGGTTAAAGGTCATTACCGGTCCGGGTGTTAACCACAGGTAGCCGCTTATGCCGGCACCAACGGCTCCACCCAGGCCAAAGGTCAGCGAGCTGTACAAAGCCTGGCCTTGCCCCTGATGGTGCTCGCCAAAAAAACGATGCACCAGCTCGATTCCCGCCGCATGCATGGCACCAAAACTCAGGGCGTGCAAACACTGGACGACCAGTAGCAGGGGCAGGTTTTCAACGCCATTGGCAATCGCAACCCAGCGTGCAGATGTGAAAAACAGGCTGAATAAAATAACCCCGCGCAGGCTGAACCGATGAATCACCCGATGCATGAAAACAAACAGGATAACTTCTGCAACGACGCCCAGGCTCCAGAGTAAACCAATGACAGTCTTACTGTACTGGTGCGCTTCCAGATAAACGCTGAAAAATACATAGTAGGGGCCATGGGAAACCTGCAGTAAAAAATACACTACGAAAAAAGCGATCACTTCCGGCCGCTTCAGCACGGACCACACGCCGCCTTCGCCCGGCTCACGGACCTTCGCCGGTATCTCCCAGATACACAGGGTGCTAAGCCAGATACAAAACATGAAAACGGCAATAAAATAAGGCAACCGGTCGATCGCCACAAAATCAAGAATCAGCCCCAACCCACCGACGGCGACAATGAAACCGATTGAGCCCCATAAGCGAATGCGGCTATACGTTTCGCGTTTATTCTCCAGATGGCTGAGCGTCAAGGCTTCAAATTGGGAGAGTATTGCGCTCCAGAAAAAGCTGTAGGCAAAAATAACCAGCGCTATCCAGGCAAAAGTATCCGCCTTTATAATAGCTAAAAATAAAACAAACCCGGACAGGGCACCGAACTGGATAAGTCGCAGACGATTTTGATAACGGTCACTCAACCAACCCCAGAAATTGGGGGCGATTATTCTCGTGCCGGTGAGTATCGCCATTAGCCAGCCAATTGCCCTGGCGTCGAAACCGATGGCGTTCAGGTACAGGCTCCAGTAGGGCAACATGGCACCCAGCGCGGCAAAGTAAAAAAAATAAAACAGCGAAAGGCGCCAGTACGGATTTTGCCGATCGGTTAAGGAATTCAAGCCTCTATTCACAACCGGGTCGAGCTGTAGCTTATTGGTCGGATTCGGGAGCAGCAGCCGGGATCACAGGCGTGGTAGATTTTACGTCGCCATTCTGGGCGCGATGCCGTAAATAATGATCCAATAATACGATCGCCAGCATGGCTTCGGCAATCGGTGTGGCCCTGATGCCGACACAGGGATCGTGGCGACCCTTGGTAATCATCTCTATCGGATTACCGGCAACATCTACCGATTTACCCGGAATGGTGAGACTCGAAGTCGGCTTAAGGGCGATATGCGCGACGATATCCTGTCCTGAAGTGATACCTCCAAGGATGCCTCCCGCGTTGTTCGAAAGAAAGCCTTCGGGAGTTATTTCATCCCGGTGTTCAGTACCCTTTTGTGCAACGGAATCGAAACCGGCACCAATCTCTACTCCTTTTACGGCATTAATACTCATCAGCGCATGCGCAATATCGGCATCGAGGCGATCAAAAATCGGCTCACCCAGACCCGGCGGCAAACCGGAAGCGGTCACGGTTATTTTAGCGCCGACGGAATTACCTTCCCTCCGCAAGGCATCCATGTATTTCTCCATCGCCTCGATCTTGCTGGCATCGGGGCAAAAGAAAGGATTGTTGTGAACGATATTCCAGTCAACCGATTCCACACAAATGGGACCAAGTTGCGATAAATAGCCGCGAATCTTTACGCCCAGCCTCTCGGACAGGTATTTTTTGGCAATTGAGCCGGCTGCCACACGCATCGCCGTTTCTCTGGCCGAAGCCCGGCCCCCGCCACGGTAATCCCGAAAACCATACTTCTGTTGGTAGGTATAGTCGGCATGGGCAGGGCGAAATGTATCTTTAATAGCCGAATAATCCCTGGAGCGCTGGTCGGTGTTCTCGATAAGCAGGCCAATGGGCGTCCCGGTGGTCTTGCCTTCGAACACACCGGAAAGTATCTTCACCTTGTCTTCTTCGCGTCTTTGCGTGGTAAAACGCGATGTACCGGGCTTGCGCCTGTTCAGGTCTTCCTGCATATCCTCTTCGGAGAGCGCCATCCCGGGAGGACAGCCATCGACGATACAACCCAGTGCCGGGCCATGACTCTCACCAAAACCCGTTACCACAAATAATTTTCCAAAACTGTTACCCGACATATCTTCTTTGCTACCCTGACTATTTATTGGTTGTCAATTCGTTAGAAACTGATCTCTGTGCTGCTTTAATTGCCCCGAAGTTAGCACGAACACGCCGTGACCGCCACGTTCAAAATCCGGCCACAGGAACGGCACACCCGGGTATGCTTTTTCGAGCGCAGCCTGGCTGTTACCTACCTCGGCAACCAGAACGCCATATTCATTCAAATACTCGTGTGCCAGGCATAATATTTTGCGGATACAGTCCAGGCCCTGGTCACCGGAAGCCAGACCCTGTGATGGCTCGGAACGATATTCATCAGGCATGTTATCCAGATCCTGTGCATCAACATAAGGCGGGTTAGTGACGATCAAGTCATATTTCATTTTGGGTATATTGGTAAACAGGTCCGACTCCACCAGGCTAACCCGACTACCCAGATGATGGCGCTGGCAATTTATTTCCGCAACGGCAAGGGCGTCACTGGATATATCCGATAAAACTATTTGTGCTTTCGGGAAAGCCAGAGCACAGGCAATACCGATACAACCACTACCTGTACATAAGTCCAGGATACTGTTGACTTCGTCTCCTACCAGCCAGGGTGCAAAACCCTTTTCAATGATTTCGGCAATGGGGGAGCGCGGTACCAGGGCGCGTTCGTCAATATAAAATGGCAACCCGGCAAACCAGGCTTGTTTAATTAAGTAAGCGACAGGAATCCGCTTGGTTATACGCTGCTCGACCAGCTCACAAACGTGTGACCGCTCTTCAAGGGTCAGCCGGGCATCGAGCACTGCCGGATCAGTATCCCATGGCAAATGCAGTGCACCCAGCACCAGATATACCGCCTCATCCCAGGCGTTATCCGTACCGTGACCAAAATATACCTGTTTGTCATTAAAGCGGCTTGCTGCCCAACGAATGTAATCCCTCACCGTTATCAGCTCGGCGGGTATGCTTGATGATTCAGACACACTTTTTTCCAATCAACCAAATAAGGC
Organism: uncultured Pseudomonadales bacterium; assembly: GCA_947258415.1. Lineage (GTDB taxonomy): Bacteria > Pseudomonadota > Gammaproteobacteria > Pseudomonadales > IMCC2047 > CAMYIF01. The sequence continues at coordinate 3,343 of CAMYIF010000027.1, read as the reverse complement.
TTGGAATTCTAACCAATCTGCCGGTAAATAGCTCAAAAATTTAGCAGTCCTGATGCAAGGTCTGACATCAGAAATAACTTTACCTGTATTCATCCTTAACGTAGGGTTACATTGATTTTTTTTGGTAAATGACGGAGAGATAATGGAAGAGCAGTTTTACAAGATCATCGAAGCCATTGGCGAAGACCTGACTCGTGACGGCATTCGTGACACTCCGGCACGTGCGGCCAAGGCATTCAGGTTCCTTAACCAAGGCTACCAGCAAAACCTTGACGATGTTGTCAACGGCGCCCTGTTTGAGTCTGATACCGATGAAATGGTAATTATCAAGGACATTGAATTATACTCGCTGTGCGAACACCATCTGCTGCCGTTTATTGGCAAGTGCCACGTCGCCTATATGCCCGACGGCAAGGTCCTCGGCCTGTCAAAGTTTGCCAGGATCGTCGACATGTACGCCCGACGCCTGCAGATCCAGGAGAATTTGACCCAGGAAATTGCTGAAACTATTCAGTCTGTTACGCGCGCAAAGGGGGTTGGTGTAATAATCGAGGCCCGCCATATGTGCATGATGATGCGCGGTGTTGAAAAACAAAACTCGCTAATGAAAACGTCTTCAATGCTTGGCACATTCAGAACCAACCGGTCTACACGCAGCGAATTTTTATCACTGATTCAATAACCCGGCAGAGTATCAGGGGTTGTCATTAATAACCAGTTCGACCCTTCCCTGCCTGCCCAGTGCTTCGCCATTAGGCGCAACAGGGCCAACCCCGATCGCCATCAGGCGATTATCGGCAACACCGGCATCCTTCAAGGCTTTGACCACCTCCTGGGCGCGTTGCAAGGATAATTGCTGGAGGTTTTCCAGACTTGCGGCACCGTACGAATGACCAACAACGTAAAGGTTCAGGCGCACCTGTTTCTCCAGCATTCGTACTACGTGAGACAAGGATTCGCTACTTTCACTGGTCAATTGGTTTTCGTTATTAAATTCAAGGGTACGCAAGACATAACGCCCCTTCTCTTTCAAAAGCCGGAAAACGGTATCCGGGTTTACTTCAATCGAATTCAATGCGCTGGCACTGATCTCCAGCATATCCATTTGTAGATAGATACGTTTATTGCCACGTCTGATAGCGTAAATCATGGCGAGAGTATCCTTGCCATCAATAATCAGCTTGGCTACCAGGTAATACTGGTATTGGTCAGGTCCGTAGAGGATGGCAATATTAAATATGTTGTTGGCCCAGTGATTGCTGCTTCCGCAATCCCTGCCTTCGCATTCATACAACAGTTCCTGGACGTAGGGTTTTACCTGATTTTTGAAATGCTCGAAAAGCTCTTTGCTGCTGTGGCCATCTGGGCCACGGTAGGTCAGGCGGGTTAAAGATCCTGATAATCTTGTCGAGTATTCCGGAACCATTTGACCATTGATAATTTTAAGGCGCCCCAGACCGATAAAATGATCCCTGACAACGGTTTTTGGGGTATACAATTCAATCATCGAAAGTGGGTATCGCTGTATGGGCAGATAATCGGCCGCCCCTGATACATCATCCGAGGGATCGAACGAATACGCCTGTTTAGTGGTCAAGAGGACCAGGAACAATACGACACAACTGAAAACTTTATACTTCATAAGTACGCCTAATAACGAGTAAAACTGCCGGAATACGTTTTTTAAGGATTTTACAATGCAATGATAACTTGATTGTGGTTAATCGAGTAAATTCAAATCAATTCGAACGCAAAAATTCAGGTCTGTTCCGGTTATTTCCCCGGATAAATGTATCAATTATCCCGGTTAGAGCTATAACCCGACAGGTTGTATAAAAAAAGGCAGATTATTTCTGCCTTTTTGAACCTCATTCATGCATGACGATATCAGCATATCGGGATCACTATTTAGCTACCAGTTTGTAATTTCGGTGAGAGCGTCGCCAATTTGCGCCAGGCTTCGTACCGTTTTTACGCCGGCGTCTTCCAATGCAGCGAATTTCTCATCCGCAGTGCCTTTGCCGCCGGCAATAATTGCACCAGCATGGCCCATGCGTTTACCCTTGGGCGCAGTCACTCCGGCAATATAGGAGACAACGGGTTTGTGGACATTTTCCTTGATGAATGCGGCCGCTTCTTCCTCGGCTGTTCCGCCGATTTCACCGATCATAACGATGGCTTCAGTTTTTTCGTCTTGCTGGAACATTTGCAAAATATCAATAAAGTTAGAGCCCGGAATCGGATCACCGCCAATACCAACACAAGTCGATTGGCCAAAACCATAATCGGTTGTTTGTTTAACCGCTTCGTAGGTCAGCGTACCTGAACGTGAGATAATACCTACCTTTCCTGGAAGGTGAATATGACCGGGCATAATCCCGATTTTACACTCGCCCGGGGTAATCACGCCGGGGCAGTTTGGACCCACCAGGCGAACACCCAATTCATCGCATCGCTTTTTTGTTACCAGCATATCGAGTGTTGGAATGCCTTCGGTAATACAAACAACCAGCTTGATTCCCGCATCTGCGGCCTCAAGAACCGAGTCCTTGCAAAAAGCAGCCGGTACATAAATAACCGATGCATCGGCTCCCGTCGCCTCAACGGCATCCTTGACAGTATTGAAAACGGGTAGCCCCAGGTGTTGCTGCCCGCCTTTCCCGGGAGTAACGCCACCTACCATTTGTGTACCGTATTCGATGGCTTGCTCCGAGTGAAATGTCCCCTGTGCGCCGGTAAATCCCTGGCAAATTACTTTTGTTTCTTTATTAATTAATATGCTCATGCCACACCCTTCGCTGCCTTGATAACCTGGTTGGCCGCGTCGGTCAGCCCATCGGCGGCAATAATGTTTAAACCGCTCTGTGCCAGAATTTCTTTACCCTTTTGAGCATTATTACCCTCCAGGCGAACTACGACAGGAATTTGGACACCAACTTCCTCGACTGCGCCGATCACGCCGTCGGCAATTAAATCGCATCGGACTATGCCCCCGAAGATGTTAACGAGTACCGCCTTGACATTTTTATCCGATAGAATAATTTTAAAGGCTTCAGTAACTCTTTCCTTGGACGCACCACCGCCGACATCCAGGAAATTGGCAGGCTGCCCACCATGTAGCTTGATGATATCCATAGTGCCCATCGCCAGACCGGCGCCATTGACCATACAACCTATATCGCCATCGAGCGCAACATAATTCAAATCCCACTTTGCCTCGTAGGCTTCACGCTCATCTTCCTGTGATGTATCATGCATCGCGCGCTTTTTTGGCTGCCGGTATAGGGCTTTGCCGTCGATATTAATTTTTGCATCACGGCAATGCAAACTTCCTTTTGCCGTA
>CAMYIF010000026.1 GCA_947258415.1 uncultured Pseudomonadales bacterium | reverse complement strand
GTGGACATAGGGGCGCCTGTGTGGCGCTACAAAACTGACGGTAAGCAAGTTGGTAGCAATTAAATAAAAGGGCCAGCATTCTAGCCTAAAACAACATTTAAAAGAAGCGATAAAGCGTGTTTCAGCATTTCGTTGCCCCGGCAGAAATCAATAGAGTTTTTCTTCTTCGTATTTGTTGCCATAATGCAGACTTTTCTAGTAACCGACGAAGCAAGTCTATGACCGCCATCCTGGAAGTTCGCCATTTGAGCAAGCACTTCAAGCAAGTGGTTGCAGTCGATGATATTTCCTTTGCAATCGACCCCGGCGTCTGTTTTGGCCTGCTTGGCCCCAATGGTGCGGGCAAAACAACCACCATAGAAATGATCGAAGGCATCACCGAACCGACCAACGGGGAAATCCTGTACCGCGGCCAAGCCAGGGATCAGCGTTTTATCCAGGAAGCGGGCATCCAGTTCCAGTCAACCTCGGTAATGGAACGCCTGACTTCGAAAGAGGTGCTTACTCTGTTTCACCAGTTATACCCCCGAACGATACCCCTGGATGATTTGATCGAACAGTGTGAGCTGGAACCCTTGCTTAACCAGATGGTCAACCAGTTGTCGGGCGGACAGAAACAGCGACTAATGTTCGCACTGGCGTTGATCAATGATCCCGAAATTGTTTTTTTGGACGAGCCGACAACGGGTCTGGACCCGCAATCGAGACGTAATTTATGGAACCGGATCCAGGGTATAAAGGAACAGGGCAAGACGGTTGTTTTAACGACGCATTATATGGACGAAGCCGAGGTGCTTTGTGATTACCTGGTGATTATCGACAAGGGCGTGATTATCGCCCAGGGTTCGCCCAGGGAATTGATGAAAGCGCATTTCGATCACTTTTACGTGTGTATCGACAAACAGGATTTTACGCCTTCTGCCAATCATTTCGGCGAACCCTGGACGGAATACGAGGGACATATTGAAATCCAGAGCCGGTCCGTGGACGTTACCCTGCAACACCTGCTTGAAAGTGACGTCACCCTGAACTCGCTTCGGGTGCGCAACCCTACGCTCGAGGATTTGTTTTTAAAACTGACAGGCCACCATTTACGTGAATAAAAACAGCAAAAACTCTTTTGGTAACAATAGCCCCATGATCGTTTGGGCGCTTTTCGTCGCCCGTTCCAAGGAGTTTTACCGGGACCGCGGCGCGTTGATCTGGTCGTTGATCTTTCCGGCATGCGTGATAGCCGCAATTGCATTCGCCTTTAGCGGGGAAGACCAGAAATTGTTCAGGGTCGGTGTCTACCAGGCAGAAGACCAGGAGATCACGCATAGCCTTGTCAACGAACCGTACGTTATCGCCATCACTTACACCAGCCTCGAAAAAGCCCTGATACGCTTGCGCCATCACCAGGTTGACTTGCTGTTGTCCGCGGAACAACCGGGTTTTTACTGGGTAAACGAGAAATCTTCCAAGGGCAGGGTACTGGAGCAGTTACTGACGGCGAACAATACCCGGGAATACAGCCGACAAACAGTTTCGGGTCGTCAGGTACGTTATGTCGATTGGGTGATTCCCGGCGTATTGAGTATGAACGTGATGTTCGGCGCACTGTTCGGGATTGGCTTCGTGATCGTACGTTACCGTAAAAACGGCGTGCTTAAACGCCTGCAAGCAACGCCGGTGACCGCGCTTCAGTTTCTCACTGCCCAGGTGCTTTCCCGGCTGTTATTGCTGATAAGCGCGGTGAGTATTGTTTATATAGGCTGTAATTTTTTCCTGAATTTCATCATGCTGGGCAGTTATATCAACCTGTTTATCGTCGCGGCACTGGGTATTTTTTCGATGATTTCGCTGGCACTGATCGTTGCCTCCCGAACCTCAAGCGAGGAGCTGGCGAATGGTTTGTTGAATTTCGTCAGCTTCCCGATGCTGCTGCTTTCAGAAGTCTGGTTTGCGCTGGATGACGCACCCCAATGGCTGGTGACTATCTCCAACCTGTTTCCGTTAACCCACATGGTACAGGCCGCGCGTGAAATCATGATCAATGGCGAAAACCTGGCTACGATCGGACATCACCTTTGGATACTGGTGGCGATGAGTGTTGTTTTTATGGCAATTGCCGCGTATCTGTTCCGGTGGAACGAAAAGTAACATTACCAGTCTTTGGCCTAAACGTTCTCAAAACGGTGTTCAGCAACATTTTTCCGGGTTTTCATTGGATCAAATATTCGCCCACTCATGGCGATATAAACACCCGGTGGCAGTGCTTGTAAGGCACCAATTGCCAGGCCCACGTTAAAAGTGGCATCGGTGACACGAAAACGTGCCGGTTGCATGGCCCCGGTGATGACGATGGTTTTATCGGCAATACCCTGGAGTGCTTTGCCCGTTGCCACCATGCTGTCTGTACCATGGGTAATGAGAATACGTTTTTCCGGGGCTTCGATAACGGCATCGCGAACCATGGCCCGGTCTTCATCGGTTATTTCCAGACTGTCTTTTTTAAACAGGGAAACCAGGTCAAAATCGAACGTGACCAGGGCCTCCTTGAATATGCCAGTGACCTGTGGTTCGCCGATATGGTATTCGCCCTTTGCGTCGAAATAGATTTTGTCGATGGTGCCGCCGCAGGTAAAAATTTTAATGGATGGAGTGCTCATAATGTCCTCTTCTCTTTATTGTGCCAATTTTCAAAATAGTTTAACCGGTTGGCTTAAGTTTATACAACTGCAACCCGGCAGGTGCCATTAATTTATCCGGGTAAATGCAAGGCTCGCACCTTCGCTGATAAAAACGCCACCCATAATTTAGGGAATACCTTGGGCCATTATTCCACCGGCTTTCAACTGTTCGTGAAAATCCACCAGCAATCGTTTCGCTGGACAATGCAACCCCAATGGCGGCGATTATTGGCCATCATTTATGGATTTCAAGTACCATGAGTTTGGTGTTTATGCCTAATGTTGGCTTCCTGTTCAGACGGAACCAAAGTTAGCAAGCCTTTATTTCATTGCAGCAGGATGCCAGCCAAAAGCATAAGGGAGTATTTGCTGCGGGTTACAGGTCTTCGAAGCGGCATTCTGCGACATTTTTCCGGGCTTTCATTGGATCGAATATTCGCCCGCTCATGGCGATATAAACACCCGGTGGCAATGTTTGTAAGGCACAGGCTGCCAGGCCCAGATTAAAATTGGCATCGGTGACACGAAAACATGCCGGTTGCATGGCTCCGGTGATGACGATGGTTTTATCGTCAATGCCCTGGAGCGCTCTGCCCGTTGTCACCATGGTATCTGTGCCATGGGTAATAAGTATACGTTTTTCCGGGGCTTCGATAACGGCATCGCGAATCATGGCCCGGTCTTCATCGGTTATTTCCAGGCTTTCTTTTTTAAACAGTGACACCAGGTCATAATCAAACGTGACCAGGGCCTCATTGAGGATGCCAGTGACTTGTGGTTCGCCGACATGATATTCACCCTTGGCGCCGACATAGATTGTGTCGATGGTTCCGCCAGTGGTGAAAATTTTAATGGATGGACCGCTCATATTCTTCCCTCTATTTTGTAGTTAGCTGCATCTTGAAAGGCATTATTTGCAGGCTGGATATCTGAGAGTTGATTACTTTTTAATTTTTAAACAGTAAGTGATTAATTGATTCGGGTAAAGGCCAGCCCAATGCCCGCGCTGATAAATACACCGCCAAATATTTTTGAGAAAACTGGATTTGTCAAAAACCCGCCGGCACTGGTTTTGGTTTTTTCTGCCGCCATCGCGTAACCAAATAAACACAAGAAGGAGAACAGCATAAAGGTAAATACAAGAATGCTGAATTGTAACCACAGGGATCTTTCAGTTGATATGAATTGCGGGAATAACGCCGTGGTGAAGGCGATGGCCTTGGGGTTAGTCAATGATACCAGGATACCTTGCCTGTAAAGGTGTCTGCGCCTCACGGGTGGCTGGCCATCCTCCGGGATGTTCAATTTAATACCTTTTCTCCACAGTTTCACACCCAGGTAAATCAGGTAGGCAACACCAAGAAACTTGACCAGGTTGAAAGCAAAGCTCGAGTGCAGGATAAAAGCGCTCAAACCCAGGATCGATAGCGAGGACATCAGGAACAGCCCGGTTACATTTCCCAAAATGGTGGGGATGGATTTGATTGGACCATGTTGCAGGCTGGTCGTTATTATAAGCAGGATAGCTGGTCCCGGGGTGATGGTGGCAATAAATGCGATTGAACAAAAAATAAGCCAGCTATCGAGTGGCATACCTTTTTCCTTTTTTATATTGATCTGTTAGAGCAGACTTGTTGTTTATTGTTTTGCCTTAATGGTACCCTGCGCATCGAAATTCAGCCACGTGAAATGCAAGCTTATATAGCGTCCTTTTGTCGATGTGAATGGGGAACATGTTTTTAAACCACCTGTTTAAACAGCTGCCTGACAATATCAGGGTAGAGCGGCGCAAGGTAAAATACGCACGCATCCAGGTAATGCCTTCTGGCGAAGTACAAATGGTGGTACCGAAAAGTTCCAGCAGTTCACAGGTTTACGGCTTTTACCAGGAAAAAAAAGACTGGGTAGAACGCAAGCTCTACCAATTTTCCCTGCATAAGCAACAGGCCATACGATTACAGGCCGACGAGCTGATGTTATTCGGCAAGGCCTACCGGGTGGTCACCAACCCGGCCCGAAAACGTCCCCGTATCTGCCATGTTGCCCGCTGCATCGAGACCAAACAGAACCTGTTTGACCGGGAGAAGCAGGAAGCCTGGTACCGAAAACAGGCCAGGGACTATTTGAACCGACGCCTGGCGTTGCTCGCCGGGCAACACGGTTTTGCATATAACAAAACCAGCATCCGGGGGCAGAAAACGCGCTGGGGCTCTTGCAGCTCCCGCAAAAATATCTCGTTGAACTGGAAGCTTGTCAAAACCCCGGTATTCGTCAGTGACTATGTGTTGTTGCACGAACTGGTGCACACGAAAATCATGAATCATAGCCCGGCATTCTGGCAGGCTGTGGCCGTCTGTTCGCCCGACTATAAAAAAGCAAAGTTGTGGCTTAAGCAATTTGGTGCTTTTTTGTAATCAGGCGTAAATATTTAACTCCACCCCTGCGATTGAAGACAAAAACCCACCTGCGCACGTCAATGGGCAGGCGAAATGCGCCAAATCTTCTAAGCTGTATAGATAAATTCACAGTTTAAAGAGATGGTTTCTACAAGATGTTTCGTTTGATCAAAAAACTGGTAATCATCAGTTTTATTTTTACCCTGCCATTGGCTGCAACATTTTATTATTCCTCTCCCGAAGAGCGGGCTGGTTACCTTTCGTGGGTTGAACAGAAAACCGGCTGGGCCATACGCGACAAGGCCGGTCTTATTAGCAGGCGCATGGAAGTTGTGCGTGACCAGGTGAGTGCCATTGATCCGCGCGCGGTGATTGACCAGGTACGCAGCGGTGAAATTTTCCAGGAAGCGGTGAATTGCGGGAAAACCATCACCAAAGAAATAAAGCAGGAACCGGGAAGTGACATTTATCGTTGGGTCGACGAGCAGGGTGGCGTTCACTTTGGCGATAAAAGACCGGGTACGAATGCGGGAACCAGTAACCTGTCTGAAACCTACAAAAGCAAGCGCCAGTATTTCAGCCTGAAAGTGATCAGGGACACGGCTTCACTGCCAGCCTTTATCGAGGATCGAGTCAGCGCCGATGTACGGCAGATCTACAATATCCTGGCCAGGGACCTGAACCTTGACCACCTGAGACAGGTGTTTTTAAACGTCAGGATTATCGCTAACCAGGATGATTTCCAGGACTATAAAAACAGGATTGCACCCGGGATACGCACCAACTCCGGGTTCTACAGCAGCAAAACCAACGAGGCTGTGGTGTTCCAGGGGAACAGCCCGGACGTAATGCGCGCCATCATCCGGCACGAGTCGAGTCACGTGATTATGGCGGGCCTCTACGGCTCTACGCCAAGCTGGTTTAACGAAGGTTTTGCCGAGTATTTCGAACGCCTGGAAACCGGTGGGCAGGTCAGGAAAATTAAACCGGCTGCCAATCATCTCAGGCAACTGGACAAGCTGGTTGAGCAATCCAGCCTGAACTTGAGGGATTATCTCGAACAACCGGCCCGGCAATGGTACGCCGGTCATCTTCCGGATAACTACGCGCTGGCCTGGTCGATTATTTATTTCCTGATGTCGCATAGCGAGGGCCAGGATTTCCTGAAGGGCATGCACAATCAGCTCGCAGAAAATGTATGCTGGCAATTTTCTTCCATCGGCTATTTTGAAAATAACTATCCGGGCGGCTTTAGTGGGTTTGAACTGGCATGGAAAGATTGGCTGGCGGGTAACAAGCCGTCAGCACACCGTTACTAGAATAAAATAATAGCAGTAACCGATTTGGAAGCTGGTTCAGGGTATTTATTATCCGCTGGAACTGGCCACGAATTTTAACGCCAGGCCGTTATTACACCAGCGAAGTCCGGTGGGTGCTGGCCCGTCATTAAACACATGTCCCTGGTGACCGCCGCAGCGTGCGCAATGGTATTCCTTCCTGGGGTATAAAAGGACAAAGTCGAGTTTGGTTTCAAGGTGACCGGGTATGGCGTCATAAAAACTCGGCCAGCCGGTACGGCTGTCGTACTTGGTTTTTGACTCAAACAGGGGTAATTCACACCCGGCACAGACGTAAACGCCTTCGCGTTTTTCATCGTTGAGCGGACTGGAGCCAGGAGGTTCTGTGCCTTCTTCGCGCAAAATACGGTATTGACCGGGCGTCAGCCGTTTGCGCCATTCGCTGTCATCGAGCGAAATTTTGGTGATTTTACCATGGTGCCCGAACGCGGCTCTTAGCGGGAACAGGGAAAATCCGCCAAGCAACAGGCTGGTACCAAGAAAAGAGCGGCGATCCATTGTTATATCCCCCTTAATTAAATCAAATATCTATTGGCTTGCTTGTTAAGATTCAGAACACGCACGAGAGTTCATAAAAAACCCTGATATGAAGTCCGGGTGAGATTTGTGGATTTAAAGAATTGGATAGATCAAGGGACTAGGGTTTGTCGGCAATGACAACGGCCCGCTGCGGGGCAGGGTGACCCTCCACGGTTAAATCCGGATCATCCGGGTGAAGGTAATTTGCAAGCGACTGAAAACGCATCCATTCGGTAGCGCGTTGTTCTTCAACCCTGGTCCGGCCAACATCGACAATGCGTACATTGATAAACCCCGTTCTTTCGAGCCATGCCTTGAGCGTGGCACAACTGGGCAGGAACCAGACATTGCGCATCTGGGCATAGCGGCCCGTGGGTACCAGTACCTCGTTTATCTCGCCGTCTATAACGAGTGTTTCCAGGATGAGTTGACCGCCACTGACCAGGCAATTACCGAGCTCTTCCAGGTGATCGAAGGGCGAACGCCGGTGATACAGCACACCCATGGAAAAGACGGTATCGAACTGGGCCATGTCGTTTGGCAAGTCTTCACTGCGTAGCGGCAAATAGTGCAGCGGAACCTGCGGGGCATATTTTTTCACGAAGCGAAATTGCATTAAATACTTTTGCGAGGGGTCAATACCCAGTACCAGCCTGGGTTGCTGGTTCATCATTCGCCACATGTAGTAACCGTTACCACAACCGATATCGAGTACATACTTACCGCCAAGGGGGCGTACATGCGGCTCGACGCGTTGCCACTTCAGGTAGGAACGCCACTCGGTATCGATATGGACGCCAAACAGGTTAAATGGCCCCTTGCGCCACGGGTGTAATAATTGCAGCGAGTCCACCAGTTGCTGTCGCTGTTGATCTGAAACCTGCTCGGCAGAACCGAAGGTAATTGCTTCAGCATCAAAAACGATTTTATCGGGTACTAGCTCGGGTAAGGCCTTGTAGGTATCAAGCCAGTCTGGCAAATCGCCGTTAAGATGCTGATAAAAGCCCGATTGCAGGGCAGAGTTTAATGTCTCGCAATAAGGCCCAAGACGGGAATCCCTGGCCTGATTAAAAAAATCTTCAAAAGCCAGCATGGGAAAATGGTTACTCATCGTTTTTGGTTGCCAGTAGAGACATAAAGGTAAAGCACTGGAACCAGGGTGTTACCTGGCCAAAACCTGCACGGCCCAGGCGCTGCCTGTGTGTTTCCAGGGTGTCGGGTACGAGCACATTTTCAAGTGCGCTGCGTTTTTGGGCGATTTCCAGGTCACTGTAGCCTTGCCTGCGTTTAAAGTCATGATAAAGCCGGGTTAATGTGGCTTGCTCTTCAGGTTTTGAGAGGATGCACTTTTCGGACAGGACCAGCGCGCCGCCAGGAACCAGGCCCTCGTAGATCCGGGTAAGAAGCACCTCGCGTTGATCCGGTGTTATAAATTGCAGGGTAAAATTAAGCACCACCAGCGAAGCATTCTCAATCGGGATATTCATTATGTCATCGCAACAGACATGAACCGGCGCCGGGTGGTCGTCTGCCTCGATATTGCTATCACAACGGGCGATCATGGCCGGGGAGTTATCGACGGCAATAATTGTGCAGCTTTTATCCGGCAGGCTGTGACGAATACTGAGTGTCGAGGCGCCGAGCGAACAGCCCAGGTCGTAGCACCTGGTTTCGGGCCGGGCGTATTCGCTGGCAATAATACCAATCATTTCCAGCATCATGGTATAACCCGGAACCGATCGGTTAATCATATCGTTGAAAACGGAGGCAACCTGCTCGTCGAATTTAAAGCGATCGGACGGGTTGCGGGGGGTTGAGTACAGGGTGTCTTTGGCCACGGTAGCTTATGGACTCACGATGGGTTTCGGTCGCTGCTTTACGGGAACTGGATTGTAGCAAAATTGCCGGACCAGTAAAGAACGGAAACGATGAAATGCGATAACACACCCCGGCTGGTAATCTGTGTCGAGTTTATCGCTTCACTGGCCTATGGCCCTGTAGGGGCAGGGATCAGCCTTTACCCCAGAGTTCTTCCAAGCGTGCGTCACGACCGCAGGATAGCCGGTAAAATTTGTAGCGTATCGGATTCTTGAGGTAATAATCCTGGTGATATTCCTCGGCGGGATAAAAAGTTGTCGCCTGGATAATTTCAACCTTGAGCGGTTCCTTGAAGGTTTTGGTCGCGTTGATATGTGCTTCCGATTCCAGTGCCAGGCGTTTCTGTTCTTCGTTCAGGTAATAAATACCGGGCCGGTATTGACTGCCCGGATCACAAAACTGGCGGTCATTGGTAGTCGGGTCAACATTGGGCCAGAAGACTTCAAGCAATTTTTCGTAACTTACCTTGCGCGGATCGTAAACAACCTTTACCGCCTCGGTGTGCCCGGTTTTACCCGATGAAACCTGTTGATAGGTGGGGTTTTCCGTGTTACCGGCGGTGTAGCCCGAGGTGGTGCTGATGACGCCATCAATTTCATCGTAGGGGTGTTCCATGCACCAGAAACAACCACCGGCAAATATGGCAATAGCCTCGCTTTGCTCAGGGGCAGGTTCGGCGAAGGAATGATCGGATGCTGCTGCGTGGAAACCGGCAGCGGCCAGTAATCCGGCAATGACAAGTTTAATTATTTTCATGGTTAATGATTCCAGGATATTTGTCTTAATCTGACCACGCTCATGTACCGCGGGTTCCCTCGGGTTGGCATTTATGGGCTTGCCAGCGCTTTGGTATAAACGGGGAAAGATTTAAATCAAGCCTGTTGGGTAACGGCAAATTTTTCAAGTATGATTATGTTTGGTTATTCAACTGTTAAAAGGACAAGCAATGCCCGCACATTTGAGAATGCTATTGATGGTCATAATGGTGACAATATCCGGCTGCGCAACGATAAGCCCGGACTTTGAAGACCCGCAGGTCAAGGTCGTTTCCTTGCGCATGTTACCGCCCGAGGACCAGGCGCAGGGCCTGGTTATTGGCCTGAGGATATTGAATCCCAATAGTAGCGCGCTTAACCTGGTGGGGATGAGTTACAGCTTGCGATTACAGGGTTACGATCTGCTTAGTGGCGCCAAAAACGATATCCCTTCCATCCCGGCCTATTCGGAAGTGCCCGTGGATGTGGTCGCGACTTTTAATCTGATCAATGGCCTGCGCTTTTTACAGACTATGATTAATAAGCAGGATGATATTATGAACTACGAGCTGGTAGCCAAGCTGGACGTGGGTTCCCGGTTAAGGCCGGCAGTCAGGGTCGTCGAAACCGGGCAAATCAGGCTGAATAGCGGGCAAAAACTTCAACCCTGACGTTAAGGGCTAGCGCGCCGAAAACTCAAGCGCTTCAAGGTTTTTATACAGTGATAGCGCCTCCGGGTTGGCCAGCGCCGCCTTGTTTTTTACTTCGCGTCCCTCGATCACATCACGCACGGCAAGTTCGGCAATTTTGCCGGACTTGGTCCTGGGGATATCGCTTACCTGGATAATCAGCGCGGGCACATGGCGCACACTTGCACCGCCACGGACCTGCTGCCTGATTTTTTTCCTTAGCGTTTCGTTGAGCACGATGCCGTTTCTCAACACTACGAACAGGATAATGCGTTCGTCGCCGTCAAGCTTCTGCCCGACAACGATGCTCTCGAGAACGGCGGAGATTTGCTCGACCTGCCGGTAAATTTCCGCAGTGCCAATCCTTACCCCGCCCGGTTTCAGCGTGGCATCACTGCGGCCGTGAATAATAATGCCATTGTTGATGGTGATTTCCGCAAAATCCCCGTGTGCCCAAACGCCCGGGAATCGCTCGAAGTAGGCGGCCAGGTATTTTTCATTATTCGCATCGTTCCAGAAACAGACAGGCATCGAAGGGAAGGGTAGCGTGCATACCAGTTCGCCTTTTTCCCGGACGACCGGCATGCCTTCTTCATTCCATACCTCGACGGCCATACCCAGGCCCTTGCAGCTGATTTCGCCGCGGTAAACCGGCGCGGTCGGGTTGCCCAGGACAAAGCAGGAAACGATATCCGTGCCACCGGAAATGGAGGCCAGCACCAGGTCCTGCTTGATATGCGCGTAGACAAAATCAAAGCTTTCCGGTGACAAGGGCGACCCGGTGGAGGCCAATAATCGAAGTGCTTCGAGTCGGTGTGTGTTCTTCGGGTGGGTGGACTGTTTGTTGAGCGCGTCGATGAATTTGGCCGAGGTGCCGAAGTGGGTCATGGATTCGTCATCGGCGTAATCAAACAGGACATTGCCATCCGGGTAAAAGGGCGAGCCATCGTAAAGCAGCAGGGTGGCCTCTGAAGCCAGCGCGGAAACCAGCCAGTTCCACATCATCCAGGTGCAGGTGGTGAAATAGAACACACGGTCACCCGGTTTGATATCGCAATGTAACTGGTGTTCCTTGACGTGTTGCAGCAGTGTGCCTCCGGCCGAATGCACGATACACTTGGGCAAGCCGGTGGTGCCGCTGGAAAACAGGATATACAAGGGGTGGCTGAAGGGCAGGGCAGCAAAGTGTAATGCTTGCCGGGAATAAGGCGCGATAAAATCATCGAAGGCCACCGCACGGTCTATGCCAGTAATATCCATGTCCTGCTTCTGGACTGAAGCAACATAGGGCACAACCAGGATCTTCTCGAGTGAAGAAAGTCGCCCGGCAACCGCAGCCAGTTTGGCGAGAATATCGAATGTTTTGCCGTTGTAAAAATAGCCGTCGCATGCAATAAGTATTTTCGGTTCGATTTGGCCAAACCTGTCAACGATGCCCTGTTCGCCGAAATCAGGTGAACAGGACGACCAGGCGGCACCCAGCGACGCGCTGGCAAGCATGCCGATAATGGTTTCGGGCATGTTCGGCATCAATGCGGCAACCCGGTCTCCACTTTCCACACCCGCGGCCTGCATGGCCTGTTGCAGGCGCGATACCGCAGCGTTCAATTCTCGCCAGGAAAACCGGTTTCTTGCCTTTTCTTCACCCCGGAATACGATAGCTTCGGTGTTGTCATCTCTTCGCAGCAGGTTCTCTGCAAAGTTAAGCCGGCCATGCGGAAAAAACCGGGCGTCGGTCATTTTACCTGTATCCAACAATGCCGGTTCGCTTTTGTCGCCGATAATATCAGTGAAGTCCCATAGCACACTCCAGAACAGCTCGGGGTGCTTAATCGACCAGGCGTGCAACTCGTCGTAACTCGACAGGTTCAGCTGATGGGCTGTGTTAACTTCCTGGATAAATCGGGTCAGGTTGGCATCGGCTATTTGCGCGGGTGAGGGTTGCCAGATCGGGGTTTGCATAAGTTCGTTGTATTACATCGCCTTGAAAAATGGTTTAACTGAATTTTTAACCAATGTACTCTAAAAGCTCCGGGTAACGCTACGGCTTTAAGGTTAACCGGGCGGCCAACCAAACGCAGAAATATGAGCGATAATACGGCTGTAAAAGACGCATTGCGTACCTGGCGACTGTTACCGCGATTGCTGTTTCGCCGGTGGATAATGGGTAAATAAACAGGGCCGAGTCCAGAAAACGGAATTCGTTGTAACCAGCCAGGTATTTACACAAGCTGTACAGGGTTAAATCGACATTAAATGCCTATAAAGAGTTTTATTGATCTGAGCGTGTGTGTATGAAGAAACGGCTGGCTTACATATTAGTTTTATTCCTGGTAGCAGCAACTGGTCGGGGCGATACAGACAAGAAGATTATTGGTGCCCTGGCCACGGTTCACATAGAGGAAGGCGGCATCGAAATGGTTGGCCGTGTCGACACAGGGGCAAAAACAACCTCCATTAATGCCATCAATATCAAGGCGTCGAATGGATTTGTCAGTTATACAGTGGTCAACGCGCTTGGAAAAAAAGCGCGTCTTAAATCTAAAATTGAAGATGAACTGCTGGTAAGGAACGCTGAGTCAAAAGAGAAACGGCTGTTTGTATATTTAACCATCAACTATATGGGAGATTCTAAAAGGTCATTGGTCAATCTTAATGATCGATCTGGATCCAGCTATAAATTACTGCTTGGCAGAAACTGGTTATCAGGCAGTTATATTGTCGATGTAGATAAATAAAATTTAAATGAAAAAGAGTTAATCAGGCCGTGTTACAGATCTCCCAAAATGTGTGCATCCCCGATGATGAGATAGAGCTTTCGGCAATCCGGGCGCAGGGCGCAGGCGGGCAGAATGTTAACAAGGTATCCTCGGCTATACACCTTCGCTTCGATATCAATGCGTCTTCGTTACCTGACTTCTACAAAAAACGTCTGCTCAACTTAAAAGACCAGCGCATTAGTAAACACGGGGTACTGGTTATCAAGGCCCAGAAATATCGTACCCAGGAGAAAAACCGGCAAGATGCCCTGGACCGTCTTCAGGCACTCATTAAAGCTGTGGCTGTTGTACAGAAAACAAGGCGGCCAACGCGGGCAACCAGGGGCTCAAAAAAAAGACGGATGGACAGCAAAACCCAGCGAGGTAAGATAAAGCTGCTACGAGGCAAGGTTACGGGTAAAGACAGGGACTTATGAATTGTTCTGATTTTGCATGAATCCCATTTTTTTGAAGGAAAATTATGGAAATAAAACTAGTAAGTTCAGAATCAGACCTCGACAAGGTCAGCCGGGCATTGCTGCCGTTACGACCCAACTTTACGAGGGAGACGCTGCTCGCGCAGATAGAGAAACAACAGGAAAGCGGTTTTCAAATGGCCTACGTTGAAAAAGACGGGAAGGCGATATGTGTAGCCGGTTTTGTCATCGGCTACAAGCTTGCCTGGGGAAAACATCTCTATGTCGATGACCTGGTAACCGACGAGCAATACCGGTCGATCGGAGCGGGCAGGCTAATCATGGACTGGGTAAAGCAATACGCCAAAGAACAGGGGTGCGGGCAAATCCACCTGGATTCGAGCGTGCAGCCTTTCCGTTACCCGGCGCACCGGTTTTACCTGAACCAGGGTTTTAATATCGCCAGCCATCATTTTTCGATAACCAATCTTGGCAGTTAACCATCAGCATCAAGGATTTATCATCTGTTAGATCAATCTTTTTATGCTGGCAGTTCCATCTTTAACTTATAGTTGTTAGCCTTCAATATGCATAGCAACCCTGGGTTCACCGACTGATATCAGGATTCAAACCGGAGCTAAAAGACAACAATGATCAATAACATAAAACAGTTTACGGAAAACTTTTTCAAACTTGAGTCGTCGGGGGGCATCCTGCTGATGCTTGCGGCAATTATCGCGATGATATTTGCCAATACAGCCTTGAGTACCTATTACGACTTGTTCCTCTCTACCCCTGTTGCCGTGCGTGTCGGTGCACTGGAAGTCGCCAAGCCATTATTGTTATGGATAAACGACGGTTTGATGGCGGTGTTCTTTTTCCTGGTCGGCCTCGAACTTAAGCGAGAACTGGTCGAGGGCGAGCTTTCGGATAAGCGCAACATCATCCTGCCCGGTGTAGGCGCCATTGGCGGGATGATTTTCCCTGCATTGATATATGTGTACTTCAACTATGATGATCCGCTGGCCATCAGTGGTTGGGCGATACCGGCGGCAACCGATATTGCTTTTGCCCTGGGCGTACTGACGCTGTTGGGCTCGCGTGTGCCTGTCTCGTTAAAAATATTCCTGACTTCACTGGCTATTTTTGATGATATTGGCGCGATTCTCATCATCGCGTTCTTTTACACAGCGCAAATCTCCTTTACTGCTATCTTGGTTGCTGCTTTCTGTATCCCCTTGCTTTTGTTATTCAATAAACGCGGCGTGGAAGCGAAAAGTCTCTACGTGATGGTTGCGGTAATTCTCTGGGTGGCTACATTGAAATCCGGCGTTCACGCGACGCTGGCCGGGGTGGTTGTCGCCATGTTCATTCCAATGAGGTCGAAGACAAACCCGGAAGTCTCCCCGCTGAAAAGTATGGAACATGATTTACATTCGGTCGTCGCTTATTTTATCTTGCCGGTGTTTGCCTTTGCCAATGCAGGTATAAGTTTCGATGGGGTTGGGCTTGAACAGATTCTACACGGCGTGCCCATGGGTATTGCTGCGGGGCTGTTTATCGGCAAGCAGGTGGGTATTTTTGGCCTATGCTGGCTTGCCATAAAATTCAAACTTTGCCAATTACCGAAAGGCATGAACTGGGCCTCTTTATACGGCACCGCAGCATTGTGCGGAATCGGCTTCACCATGAGCCTTTTTGTCGGTTCACTGGCTTTTGAGGAATCAGGGGTAGACTTGCTATTTGATGAACGTCTCGGAATTATCCTCGGGTCGCTATTATCCGGGATAGTAGGATACCTTGTGCTCAATGCCTGTTTGCCGAAAAATAACACCAATCAATAACAATCCTGAAAATGCGCCTTGGCCAGGCGCACCGGGTTAGCTGTTCACTGTGCTATTGTCTGGCCCCAAAGCAGGTACCAGGCTATGTTGTATAAGGACGTACTGAGCGGCATAGCCATTTTCCTCACGCTCGTCGCATTCTTCCCCTACATCCGCTCTATCCTTGCTGGCACCACAAAACCCCATGTTTTTTCCTGGGTGATCTGGAGCCTGACCACCAGTGTTGTGTTTTTTGCCCAGTTACAGGCTGGCGCCGGCGTTGGCGCCTGGCCAACAGCCGTTTCGGGTTGCGTGACCCTGTTGATTGCGTTTTTGGCGTACCTGAAGCGCGGCGACATCAGTATCACCTCGTCGGATCGTGTGCTCTTTATAGCGGGGTTATCTTCCCTGCCATTCTGGTATATCACCTCGGACCCGCTATGGGCCGTGATTATCCTGACAGGCGTTGATGTGCTTGGCTTCGGGCCAACATTCAGGAAGACATTCGCTGCGCCATTTTCAGAATCCATAATGTTTTATGGCATTTCTGCGACCCGGAATATTATTGTCATACTGGCGCTGGAAGCGTATTCGCTGACAACGGTACTGTTTCCTGCCGTCATCGCTACCGAATGTGTTGTGTTAATTGGCATGATGTTATTGCGCCGGAAAAAAGAAATGTAGGCTGATCTTAAGCCCATCCAAAGCCAATGCGTCGTCACAGTGCCCATGTTTTATATCAACGGCCGCCCGGAACGATCCTGCTAGACTATAACTGCCATTGCTTCTAACAAACCGGAACAGTTTGGATGCACCATTACAACAAAACGACTCGATTTGGGTACCTGTGCATCTGCCTGCTTTTCTTCCTGTCGGGGTGCGCTGACATCGAGACCAGGATGGCCGAGCTGGATGCAAAAATCCTGGCGAAACAGGAAGCGGGAGCAAAGGAGAGAAAAGCCGAGGCGGAAAAAGCCCGCCAGCTCAGGGCAAAAAAATTTCGCGCATCGGAAACCTTTAAGGCAAGCCAGGCGGTCTTCGCTGCGCATAATCCCGTCGTTGAATCGCGTATCGGTTCCCTTACGCTGGTTACCAGGATGGCATCAGAAGCCGAAATACCAGAAGATATCTACAAGCTGTGGGCGATCTTCCCGGCCGAAGGCGCCGGTTCGCTGGCCCTGGGAATGGTTGCGCCACCCATGTATGCAAGCGCCCTCGTGGTCGGCGGTATTTTCCTGATACCCATGGGCTCCTATATTTATATGCATGAAAAAAAGATATGGGAATCGGTTAATGGCGCTTTGAGTACCATGGCATTCACCCGTGGCATAGACACGGCCATGACAAAACGCCTGGGCACCATGGCTGATCGGGGTTTTGCCGAAGCCCGCGTTGATGTCATTGTCCATGGTTTCGGCCTGGTTGAATCCACATCCTATCCCTATCACTGCCTTGTCGTCACAGCCGGTTACGAATTTGGCAGAAAAGAAACCCCGTTAACCCGGGAACAGTTGCAGATTACCCCGGAAAACCGGAGCCAGGATGCGCCGCCGCCGCAATGCACCAGCCTGGAGCATTTCGCCGATAATGACGCGAGGCTGATCCGCGAGACCCTGGCCGAGTACGTTAAGGTGATTGCTTCAATGGTAGCGGAACGAGTCCTGAAGGAGCAGCTGAAATGAGGTGCTTGCTGTTCATGCTCTGTTCATTATTCCTGGTTTCGGGATGTACCTATCATTCCCAATCCAAAGAACCGTTAACGCCGATCAGTTACCAGTCCAGCGTGTCGCGTCATCCCGAATCGATCGGTAAATTGCGTCGCCTGCTGGTCATGCCGGTGTTGCTTGAATCCTACAAGGGCAAGTATGCCTCTGAACAGGCACAAAAAGACGCCACGCGTATTTATCAAATGGAATGCGAAACATTCCTGGCCGAACACAA
>CAMYIF010000025.1 GCA_947258415.1 uncultured Pseudomonadales bacterium | reverse complement strand
AACCCTGCAGCCACTTCAGGCGTCATCTCATCTTCTCCCTAGACACCGTAACTGGCAGCCAGCGAACCGATTACCATGGCCCAGCCATCGACCAGCACAAACAGCATGATTTTAAAAGGTAACGATATAATGATTGGCGACATCATCAGCATACCCATGGCCATCAATACACTGGCAACTACCAAGTCAATCACCAGGAAAGGGATAAACAACATAAAACCAATCTGGAAAGCGGTTTTTAACTCGCTGGTGACGAAGGCCGGAGCCAGGATGGTAAACGGCAGGTCATCCGGATTATCGATTTTTTCGTTCCCGGATATGCGCATGAATAAATGCAAATCATCTTCACGGGTTTGTGCCAGCATAAAGGCCCGAAACGGTACAATGGCTTTTTGTGCGGCTTCCAGTGGCTGCAACTCCGCGTTCATGTAGGGTTGCACTGCTGTCTCGTTAACCTTGTCAAAAACCGGCGACATAATGAAAAATGTAAGGAACAGGGACAGGCCGAGCAGAATCTGGTTGGATGGCGTTTGCTGCAATCCCAGTGCCTGTCGCAGGATGGCAAAAACAATAATGATCCGCGTGAATGACGTCATCATCATCAGCAACGCCGGCAGCAGCGTCAGCACCGTCATCAGGAACAGGATCTGGATTGTTACGCTGTAATTCTGGCTACCGTCAGGATTGGTGGTAACCGTCAGTGCCGGAACGCCGACCGGGTCAGCAGCAAAGGCCGAGGAAGCGAAGAGGGTCGTTGCAAGAAGAATTATCGGCGCAATAAAACGCGCAGAAAATTTATTTTCATTCATGGTATTGCATCAAAAAAATGTCACTTTTCAGTTCTGGGAACCACGTGACATCATATGATGCAATTTTTGTGCAAACTCTGAATTATTTTTTAAATCGGCTGATTTTACCACCGGTTCATCGAAGCTATGCAGGGTGTTGATTTGCTGCGCAGTGACACCGAGTAACAGTTGCTTGCCACCAACTTCTACCAGGGCAATTCGTTCGCGTGAGCCTACCGACGTGACCGATAATACCTTGATGGCGTTACCACCCGCTGCGGGCAGGCCCCCCATGCGTTTGACGAACCATGAACAGCCAAATATCAGTGCCAGTACCAGGCCTAATCCAAGGAAAACACTGATCAAATCTCCGCTGGCAACGCCGGTAGATACTTTTTTTTCAAGCGCCTGTTCTGCCAATACCAGGGTTGAAACTGGCAGCAATAAACAACCGGAAAAAAGGCAAATAATTTTTTTAATCATGCTGTGAATTCAACCGTAAAAGAGTATTCGGCCCGGGGTTTAACGGGCCGGTGTCGTAATTTTGACGAAATAACACACTGCTCACTATTGAAGTTTCTTGATGCGTTCTGAAGGGCTGACTACATCGGTCAGGCGTATACCGAATTTTTCATTCACTACCACTACTTCACCATGCGCGATCAACGTGCCATTAACCATGACGTCAAGAGGTTCTCCCGCCAACCGGTCCAGTTCGATAACCGAGCCCTGGTTAAGCTGCAATAAATTACGAATGGTTATTTCCGTATTGCCCACTTCCATGGAAATACTGACCGGGATATCCAGGATAACATCCAGTTGCGGTGACAGGTTAGAGCGCTCCCCACCATCGTCTTTCAACTGGTAAAGGGCGGCTTTTTCTGGCTTTTCGGTTTCCTCCCACTCCTTGGCAACCTCCTCATCTTCGACCGGTTTCGTCTGTTCTTCCGACATCTGTGTTCTCCTTCAAGCTCTTTTGCGCAGGTTTATATCAACAATACCCTGGCCGCCTAACGCCCTGGCGGTAATTGTTTTACAATTTTCAGGGCCATATTATCGCGGGACTGCCCCAAACGGGTTTCAAAAATGGGTATGCCTTTCACTTGCAAGGTATTGGTATCGGGCATGGTTATGGGTATTACGTCGCCTACCTTGAATGCCAGTATTTCACGCAAGGTAATTTTTCGCTCTGCAACCTTGCAGCCAAACGGAATTCTCACGTCAAGAATGTCTTCCTGAAGCGAGTCAAGCCAACGCTCATCATCGTCGTCCAGGTCGGATTGAACGCCTGCATCCAGCGACTCCCTGATTGGTTCGAGCATGGAATAGGGAATGGCCAGATGTAAATCGCACTTGTCTTCATCGATGGTGAAAATAAATTTACATAATACAATGGCTTCACTCGGGCTGATGATATTGGCCATCGCCGGGTTGGCTTCCAGCCCGGTTTGCTCAAAGTCTACCTGCATGACGGTCTTCCAGGCTTCCTTCATGTCCGTCAAAACCTGGGTTAGCACCTTCTGGGAAATACGTAATTCGGTTTTGGTGAACTCGCGTTCCTCGATCTGGTACTTGCTGCCGCCACCACCAAAGAACTTGTCCACCAGCTTGATCACCAGTTCTGCGCTGAGTACGAACAAGGCTGTACCCCGTAATGGCTTGATCTTGACCATGTTCATTTGCGTCGGCATGCTCAGCATTTGCAGGTACTCGGAAAACTTGATGTTCTCGATACCGGCCGATTCCACTTCGACCGTTTGGCGCAGGAAATTAAACATGCTGACACGGGTATACCGGCAGAAACGTTCGTTGATCATTTCCAGCGTCGGCAAACGACCGCGGACGATATGATCCTGCCGTGTCAGGTCATAGAGCTGGGCCTCGGTATCGACCTGTGCCCCTTCGATCTCGACATCACCCTCGTCAACGCCATTCAATAAAACGTCAATTTCGTCTTTTGATAACAACTCATCTACAGACATATATTGCCAATTTTTTGTTAGTCCTTGATTGCGTATATGACCAGGGTAGCCAGTCCCTGCTCAAACTATTGCATGACGAAGTTAGTAAAAAGCACTTGCTCGATACCGGGTGACCCGGTTTCTTTTTCCAAAAACGCCTGCACAATTTTTGTCGCTTCGGCAAGCAACAGTTCTCTTCCTTGCTCGCTCTGCAGAATTTCCAGTTCCTGGTTGCTAAACAACTGGTTTAAATTATTTTTAACAACCGGGGCGTGTTTCACCAGCATGTCGATTGCATCCTGATCCTTGCCCTTGAAGGTGACGTCAATTTGCTAATAGCGCTGCTTGCCCCCTGTATTGAAATTCACGCTAAAAGGCTTTCCCACCTTTTGATAAATGGATTGTACAATTTCAGGTGTCGCTTCGGCCGGGTCTTCAGGGTTGGAGCCACCCACGGCAAAATACACACCGATTGCACCGATACCGACGCCCAGTAATGCGGCGCCGATTATCAGGATTAGTTTATTGCCTTCTTTCCTGGTTTCTTCTACCTGTAAATCTTCTTTTTCTGCCATTGTTTTACCAACTAACTGCAAGTTATCAAAAAAAATTCAAGCCAATATACGTATATAGTTAACTATAGCAATAACTTACAAAATTACGCGTAATAATCGATTAAAGAAGTACTAATTATCCTTTGATCCTGAGAGTCCTCGGTACCAGGTTCGGATTTGTTGTCAGCGGTAAGGTTGGCGGCATCGGCTTCCTTGTCTGAATCTGACATGTTCCCTTCTGCCAGGGATCGATCCGAGATGTTGACATCGACCTGTGCCATCCCGTTTTCTTCAAGCATGCTCCTTAACAGGTCGACGCTTTGACTCAACGCATCCCTGACCGCTCCGTGCTGGCTGGAGAAATTGATGTGCGCCTGGTCATTGGCGATATTAATCCTGACTTCGACCGGCCCCAGGTCCTGGGGGTTTAACTGAAGCTGGGCCGCCTGTACACCACTGCCCGCAAGCCAGGCGATACGCTGGGCAACGGCCTGGCCCCAATTAGGCGATGAAACCGGGAGTTGTATGGTGCTGGTACCCGACCCGGCCTTGCCGGTACCGGCAAGGCCAGTCGATTGCAGGGTTTGCAACAAGCCGGCAATAGAGGTATTTCGATTCTCGGCACTGATATTGCTGCCGGTAATGCGGGTTTTTGCCGCGTTGAGGCTCCCTCCCTGGGTATCGATATTACGCAGCAATGCCTTTAATTCCTGGCCAAGTGCACTACCCTTGTCCGTCAAAGCGTCCAGTTTAAGCCCCTTTTCCAAACCCTCACCCATATCTGTCTTGCCCGACAGGAGCCGGGTAAGATTTTTAATACCGGTTTCCAGTCCGGTATCTATTTCCCCTTTTGCGGCAACCTGTTTTAACTGGTTCACCAGCACGGCCTGCGCCTGGCTACCCTGTTGATTTGCCATAGATAAGCCCAGGATAAATTGTTCATCCTGCACCATTGTTTGCTCAACGGTACCCGCAGCGGCGCCTGCCGCGGTTTCGAGACCACCCTCGTCTTCCGGCAAATCATTGCCGCTTTCGCCGCTATCCTGACTGTTGCCTTCTGCCTTTGCCTGGTCCTTGCCGGTTGTTTTATCTTCTCTGGAAATATCACGGGTTTCATCATTATTCTTTTCAGACGGTTGCCGCTCCGGCGCTTCTGCCCGGGTTGAGGATTCCCTGCGGGTATCATGCGCCTGTTGATCGGATTTCCTGTCGTCCTGTCGCTGCTCGTTGAGCACGCGATCAAATATATTTTCTCTTTTATTTGAATGACTTAAACCAATATCCTGGCTTCCCGGCTCAAACAAAGGTGCGCTTTTGGCACTGAGCAGAATATCTATCGGTTTGTTAGTGGCATTCATAATTTTCTCCTGTTGATCAATCTCTTCGGGTTGTTACTCTCAGGAACTCGTGTATAGGATAGCTCTGAACTGTTCGACCATCCCGCCTGTGTTCCTTTTCCTAAACGGGAGAAATGCAATCAACGGGCCAGTTTTTTAAAATCAATTGATTTATTGCAAAACCTTATATTTTCTCTGGGCTCGCTCATCCTGTTCACCTTGCTCTTTTTTATCCGCGGCCAGTCTTTCTGACGCGGCATACCGGGTTATCAGGCTATCCATGTTTTTAGCGGCTCCGCGTTGTTTTAACCACAGCTGTTCACTTTCTTTCAACTGCTGTTCCACAGAATCCAGCTGTTGCTGTTGCTGGCCTATCGCGACGCTTAAACGATTCAGAAAATGGTGGTAAGACTGCAAGCGCTGACCACTGATACCCGTTTTCCCTTCCTGTACCACCATCAACTGGTACTCTTTTCTGTAGTCGATTAGCTGCTGTAATTTGTCGGTTTCCTGTACCAGTTTCTCGCGCATACCCGCGTAATTTTTTATCGCAGCCTGCTCCTTCATCTCTTCGAGATGTAAAACAGGCGCCAATCGTTGTGATTTTTTCATCTATTCAGCTCCGTCTATCGATCGTTTGGCATTGCGGGCATTTGTCCTGGCGTATCAACCGAAGTATCATCCGGCGCCGGTCGATCTTCTTCGGTTACCTTCAGCAAGTCCTGATAGCTGGAATTAAAGTCAAATGCCTCGTCCAAACCCTGCTGTAAAAAACGTCGCATATAAGGCATGCGCCGCACGGCCTCGTCGGTTTCAGGATCGCTGCCTATCACGTAGGCCCCGACACTGATCAAATCACGATTTTTCTGGTAATTGGCGTACATCTGTTTGAATCGCTGGGCGTGCTGCAACTGCTCAGCAGAAACGACCTGGGGCATCACCCGGCTGATCGAGGACTCGATGTCGATAGCGGGATACTGGCCGCTTTCGGCGAGTCTACGGGACAGGACAATATGCCCATCGAGGATTGCCCGGGCAGAATCTGCGATCGGGTCCTGCTGATCGTCCCCTTCGGTAAGCACGGTGTAAAAAGCGGTAATGGAACCTTCACCCCGGGCGGCATTTCCGGCGCGCTCTACCAGTTGGGGTAATTTGGCGAATACCGAGGGCGGATAACCTTTCGTAGCCGGCGGTTCACCCACAGCCAGCGCCAGTTCCCTTTGGGCCTGGGCATAACGGGTCAGCGAATCCATCAGCAACAGTACATTCTTACCCTGGTCACGGAAATACTCGGCAATACTGGTTGCCAGTTGCGCCGACCTCAGGCGCATTAATGGCGCATCATCGGCCGGTGACGCAATGACCACCGAACGGGACAGGCCTTCGGCTCCCAGCGTCTGCTCGATGAATTCCTTGACTTCCCGTCCGCGCTCACCAACAAGGGCAACAACGGTGATATCGGCTTCGGTGAAACGCGTCATCATACCCAGCAAAACACTCTTGCCGACACCGCTGCCGGCAAACAGGCCAATACGTTGCCCACGACCAACCGTAAGCAATGAATTGATTGCCCGGATACCGACATCGAGTGACTCCGAAATAGGGTGCCGGTTCAACGGGTTAATGGCCTTGCCGGACAGTTTGGTATTGCTTTCTGTATGCAGCGCACCCTTGCCGTCCAGCGGTTTGCCGACACCGTTTAGCACGCGACCCAGCAGGCCAAAACCTACCGCGACCTGTTTTACCTTGTCCAGCGCACGGATACGGGCACCGGGCTTAAGGCCTTCGACATGGGTAATCGGCATCAGGAAAACACGGTTATCGGCAAACCCGACTACTTCGGCCTCAATATCTTCGCCGTTGTTACGTTCTATCAGGCAATGACCACCCATCGGCACATCGCATCCGACCGCCTCAAGGGTAAGGCCGATGATGCGTGTCAGGCGCCCTTCCAGCACAGGATCCTTGCGTTCGCTGACTTCGCCCGAGTATTTCTGCAGGCGCTCCGCCAGTTTAAGCCCGGCCATCACTGCCATCCAGGTTGTCGGTGCCGGGTAAATCCGGCCCCCCGGCAAGTTTCAGGTTCGCCACCAGGTCATCCACGATTGCCTGGCATTGTTTATCCAGGGTGAAATCTATATAGCTGTGCTCGGTCTTGACTATGCAGCCGCCCGAATCGATGTCGGCATCGATTACCAGCCAATCGACATTCTGTTCCTTTACATGCTCCTTAACCAGCTCGGCATCCCGCGGGTGCATCAACACGCGAATATGCGAACTGCCCTCGGGTAACAGCGCAATGGCTTGCCTGGCAACCCCGAGCAGGTAATCGACATCCATTTCAAAGGCGGTTTTAACCACCGATTTGGCCATCACCATGGCCAGTTGCACCAGCGACTGTTCCAGTTCCTTATCCTGCTCTGCCAGCGGATGTACCAGCTGGGCAATAAGCCGGTTCAACTGTGCTTTAGTTGCCTCCAGTTCGGCCTTACCCTGCTCAAGACCGGCCTGGTAACCCTCTCGTTTGCCCTGATCAAAACCCTCCTGGCGGGCTTGCTGGTGCATCGCTTCTATTTTGGAAGCGGTCAGCGGCATCACCCGAACATTGTCCATATCCTCATTTCGTCCGTGTTGAATGGCAGGCCCTTCAGAACGGTTTTCATTGGCTAAATCCGGCATCTGCCAGGACTCACAGGCCTTTGCTTTGTCGGCGGGAATCAGCTCGTTATGGTCGGTTTTTTTTATCATTTGTCAGGTTACCGGCGGCATGCATGTCGTAATTATTAATTTGGCTTTTGTTCTAACAGCCCGTTGCAAAACTGGAATCGCTCAATTATTGGCTAATTACCAAGTGGCTAAAATCAAACCATCTGGTCGCCACCCTCGCCACCCAGTGAAATCTCCCCGGCTTCGGACATACGTCGCGCCACCATGAGTATTGCTTTCTGGGCAGTTTCCACCTCGCTCAGCCGTACAGGTCCTTTTGCTTCCAGGTCATCCTTGAGCAACTCTGCGGCTCGCTTGGACATATTGTCGAAGAACTTGTCCTTGACCGCTTCGTCTGCACCCTTGAGCGCGATGATCAGTTCGTCGGAAGAAACTTCACGCAACAGCGCCTGAGCAGCCCGATCATCGAGCGCGGAAAGGTTATCGAAGACGAACATCAGGTCCTGGATTTGTGCGCTCAGGTCTTCATCTTCCTTGGTTAATTGTTCGAGAAGTTCCGCTTCCATACTGCTGTCGATGGCATTGATGATATTCGCGGCGGTTTTGGTCCCGCCCATAGAGGTTGTTTGGGTGGTATTACCCACGTTGACCTGGTTCTCGATGATATTGTTGAGCTCTTCCAGCGCCGATGGCTGTATCGACTCCAGCCTGGAAATACGCAGGATAACATCGAGCCGTTGCTTCTCGTCCATCAGCATCATTACCGCGCCGGCCTGGTCAGAATCCAGATAAGTCAGCACAATGGCCTGTACCTGCGGGTGCTCGAATCGAATAATATCGGCTACTGCACGCGGCTCCATCCATTTCAGGGTATCCAGCCCCTTGGTGTTACCTCCCATCAGGATCCGTTCGATGACACTATTGGCTTTTTCAGGGCCCAGCGCCTTGGTTAGCAAGCTACGCATATAGCGATCGGTACCCATGGTCAGGCCAGTCTCTTCCTGGGCATTATCAAGGAAACCGTCCAGTACACTTTTTACCTGCTCCTTGTTGATAGTGTCCAGTTTTGCCATGGCCGTACCAATATTCTGAACCTCCTTTGGCTTCAGGAACTTTAATATATCCGCGGCATGCTGTTCGCCGATGCTCATCAAAAGGATGGCAGCTTTCTCAACCGAGCCTGCAGTCTGGTCATTCATTTTCACCTACCCATTGCCTGATCACTTGTGCCGCCCTTTCGGGATTATCGGCGACCAGCGCCTGCGCGCTGCTTAATTGCGTATCATAATTCTGTCCCGGCCCGGGCAACAGTGCCGTACCGGCACCGGCTGCGCCCGCCATACCAGGCATTGCCATACCCTGGCCACCACCCGTGGTTGCAGCATTGGCAGCCGCCTGGGCATTGGCAGTCGCCTGCGCCAGGGCATTTTTCTGTGCACCGGTATCGGATAATGATTTCATGATCGGGCGTAATACTGCAAAAACCAGTATCAGTACCAGCACGAAGGCGGCTCCCTGCTTGAGCATTTTCTGGAAGAAAGCAGTTTCCCAAATTGGAACCTCTGGCTCTACTTCGGTTTCGATTAACGCAATGGGCGCAAATGCGGCGTTAATAACGGTAACCGTATCACCCCTGGCCTCGTTAAAACCTACCGCGCTTTTAATCAAATTGGTCATGCTGTCCAGTTCTGCCTGCTCCCAGGTAACCCCGGCTGCACTATCGTCCCCTGCGCCGCTCTTGTTATCGACAACAACGGCAACCGATATGCGCTGAATCTTGCCCTGCTGATGCCTGGTATAGCTGATACTGCGGTCCAGTTCAAAGTTTCGTGTCGCCTGCGTGCGCACATTACGCGCGGGTGCTGCCGGGGCAATCGCTCCTGGCTCTCCCGCAGTTGCCACTTCCGGAACCGTGGCGGCGCCGGGGGGCTGATTTGAGAGTGCACCCGGTACACCACCGGCATCGATACCTCCGGAACGCTGTTCTTCGGATGTCTGTTCGCTACGTAAAACGGATAGCTCGGGGTTGTAGGCTTCTTCGGTTTGCTCGATAGCGGTAAAATCGACTTCTGCTGACACCTGGGTTTTAAACTTGTCGCCACCGATAATGGGTTCCAGGATTTGCTGTACCCGCTTGTTAAGCACATCTTCGAGCTTCCGGGTATAGGTGAATTGCCGGGCTGCGGCGGCTGCCGATTCTGACTGTCCCTGTTCGGATAACAACCGGCCGTTCTGGTCAATGATGGTTACATGATTCGATTCCAGTTGGGGTACGCTCGATGCCACCAGGTTGACAATGGCGCTCACCTGCTCTTCCTGCAATCGACGGCCCCGGGCCAGCTCGACGAAAACCGATGCCGTAGGTTTGCGCGAATCACGCACGAAAACCGATGCCTTTGGCAGGGCCAGGTGCACCCTTGCCGATTTAACACTGTGCAGGTTGGTGATGGTACGCGACAATTCGCCTTCCAGGCCACGTCGATAACTGATGCCTTCCATGAACTGGCTGGTTCCCAGGCTCTGCTCCTTGTCCAGAAGTTCAAATCCGACACTTTTATTATCGGTAATTCCCAGCGCGGCCAGTTTAAGGCGCGCGTCGTAGACATTCTCGGAGGCAACTAGCAATGCGCCGCTGCGCGAATCAATCTTGTAGGGTATATCGTTGGCTTTCAGGGTATCGACAGCCTGGGCAGCATCCACGTGCGCCATGTCGGTTAACAACGGCTGGTAGTCGGGTTCCATCGACCAGAGTACTACGGCAAAACCGATGGCGATACTGGCGGCCAGACCGACCAGCAATCCTATCTGCCGTAAAATGCTAAGGCCAGAAAAACCGCTTGCCAACGGGTTGACCTGCGCAGCCGGCGCCGGATCTGATTGTGTTTTTACTTCTGCGGGTAAAGTTGCCATGTCGCTCTAGTCTTGGTTAATTAGTATCGCTGTTATTTACAGGGAAGCAGGCATTTCTGCCGGTTAAACCGTCATTCGCATAATATCTTCGTAAGCAGTAATCAGGCGATTGCGTACCTGTGTCATCGCCTGGAACGAGATGCTTGCTTTTTGCATGCTGATCATTACCTGGGTCAGATCAACGTTCGGGTCGCCCTTCTCAAACGAAGTGGCCAGCTGGCTCGCTTCCATTTGCTGGTCGTTGACCGAATTAACCGCGCTCTCCAGCATATTGCCAAAGTTGGGCGCATCGGGTTCACCTATTCGGTTTGCCATTTCGGCCGGTTTGTTAATCTGGGTCTGCGCCTGTGCCTGTAATTCACGCATTTGGGTCAATACGCTATTGATATCTGCTCTTCCTGTTATCATTTTTCTGCTCTCAAGTGATTATCAAGAATTTTTTTAAATGGCCGCCATCGCGTTTTCCAGGTCGAAACCGGATTCGCGCATTTTGGCCAGCTTGTACCTTAATGTTCGCGGGCTGATGCCGAGTTTTTCTGCCGCCTGTTTTTTTCGTCCGTTCTCATTTTTCAGCGTATCGATGATGATCTGGTATTCGCGTTGCTTGACACCATCACCCAGGCCACCGGATGCATTGCTTTCAACATTAAACGCATATTGACCGTCGACGGAATCGGGCGCTATCCCCGCTGGCACGACATCCGTCAGCATTAAATCCTGCTGTTCAATCTGCTCGCCTTGCTGGAGAATTAACGCACGCTGGATAACATTATCCAGTTCACGAACGTTGCCGGGCCAGGTGTAGGATTGCATTTTAAACCGGGCTTCGGGCGTCATGGTTACCGGCGGTTTACCCATTTTCTGCGTATGCAGGCAGATCAAACGTTTGGCCAGCGGCAGGATATCGGCCTTGCGTTCGCGCAAGGGTAGCCATTGGAGCGGGAATACACTGAGTCGATAATAAAGGTCCTCGCGAAAACGCTGGTCGGCCACCTGCTGCTGCAAGTCCCTGTTGGTGGTAGCAATGACTCGCACGTTCAGGGGAATGATTTTTTTCCCGCCTACCCGTTCGACTTCCCTTTCCTGTAAAACACGCAATAACTTGGCTTGCAGGCCCATGTCCATTTCAGAAACTTCATCGAGTAACAGCGTACCTTCGTTTGCCTGTTCAAATTTTCCCGCGCTGCTGGTGTAGGCGCCGGTAAATGCTCCTTTTTCGTGTCCGAACAGGATGGCTTCCAGCATGTTCTCGGGAATGGCGGCGCAATTGATGGCAACAAAGGGCTTTTTTGACCTGGGTGAATGAGTATGAATGTAACTGGCCAGCACTTCTTTTCCCGTTCCGCTTTCGCCGGAGATCAAAACTGTCGAATCGGTAGTTGCCACTTTTTCGGCCAGTTGTAACAACTGCCTGCTTGAGGGTTCTTCGGCAACCGGCTGCCCGGCATCTTCGGATATGCTGTGCCCCTGCACATACTTTGAAACTGTTGCAACCAGCGCCTGTGGTTTAAATGGTTTAACCAGGTAGTCCACGGCACCGTCGCGCATGGCAGTAACCGCGTGGCTGATATCACCATAGGCAGTGATCAAAAGCATGGGCAGAGACGGGTAAATTTTCTGTACCTGCACCAGTAACTCATGCCCGTTAATGCCACCCATGTTGACATCGCTGACCACCATATTGACCGATTGCTTTTCAAGGAAAGCAAGCGCGGCTTCACCAGAATCTACCTGGAATACGTCGAATTCGGCAAGCTCCAGGGTATCCGCAAGTGCTTCCCTTAATTCCAGGTCATCTTCAACAACCAAAATTTTGCCGTTTTTCATGTCTGTTCCTTTGTTTTAATCGCGATGTCCGGTTTTGGTTTTTTTAATCATCCAGGGCTTCACTTAAACCCGTTCACCCCTGGCTGGTAGTTTCAGCGTTACCTGCGTACCTTTGCCATTATCCGAGGTAATCGAAAATTCACCCTGGTGCGCACGCACGATGGCCTGCACAACAGCCAGCCCCAGCCCGGTGCCGTGCGACTTGGTGGTAAAGAATGGTTCGGTAACGTTGGCCTTTACGCGGTTATTGATGCCCGGCCCCTGGTCAGCCACACTAATACTGATATGACCATCGGTAGTCTCGGCCAGATTTATTTTTATTCTTGCTTCCTTGCCAACCGCCTGGATAGCGTTATTGACCAGGTTAAGAACGGCGCCTACCAGGGCATCCGTGTTACATTGCAAGGAAATGCCCTCTGCCCCGTTGTTGATAACGGCACACGAGTTCGAGGCCTGCAGGGGTGACTCCATTGCTGCCTCTATTTCCGATACAAGTGCCTGTGTAGTAGTGATATCAGACAAGGGCATATCGCCCTTGGCAAAGATCAGCATATCCCTGACCTGTTGTTCCAGGTGATTGAGACGCGACATTAATTTAACCGAGAAACGGTGTTGCTGGTCCGATTCGAGGTCAGGATTGGTCAGGTGCTCGCCATAGAGTATGGCCGCTGAAAGCGGCGTTCGTATTTGATGCGCCAGTGAGGCAACCATCTTGCCCAGGGCTGACAGGCGCTGGTGACGACTCAGGCGCTCCTGTAGAGCCCGGGTTTCGGTCATATCGGTGAGCACTATCAACTGGCCGCGTTCTACTTCCAGTGAACGCGTGGAAATGCTTACCCGACGTCCGTCATGCAGGGAAACCTCGTGACCATCATCGATGCGCGGGGAAAAACTGCGCTGCAAGATATCCAGCCAGCGTTCGCCGAGCAAGGGCTCGCCCAGTAAATCTATCGCCGCGCTATTACAGTCCTGGATCCGGCCGCGAACGTCCAGCACGACGACACCGACCGGCAATAAATGCAGTAAATCTTCAAGCCGCCCGGTGACGCGCTCCTTGTCAGCGACTTCGCGACGGTGACGCACCTCTGCCTGTTCGAGCTCCCGGGTTAACTGCTGGACATTTAACTCAAGACCCCTGTATGCATCGGTGAGTTGCTGTGACATGGTATTGAAAAATTCGAATGCGGCCTGCAGCTTACCCTGTTCCGATACATCAAGTTGCTGTCCCGGGGGGAGGTCGAATGGCTGCTCGGTCAGTCTTTGTAAATTTCCACTATTGCCATCCAGTTTCATGATATGCGGAAAACGCGCGCTTATTAGCCGGTCACTTTTGTCAACGCTGTTTAGCTTAGTTTGTAGTGCCA
Organism: uncultured Pseudomonadales bacterium; assembly: GCA_947258415.1. Taxonomy (GTDB): domain Bacteria; phylum Pseudomonadota; class Gammaproteobacteria; order Pseudomonadales; family IMCC2047; genus CAMYIF01. Next base: position 11,967 of record CAMYIF010000025.1, on the reverse strand, counting down.
TGCTTGCCCCTGTTAAGACTGCACCTGGTGACGAATTGATGACGCAAATCTATAGTTTTTTCCTGTTCTCTGATTACTGCAAAGATTGTGCCTGACAGCATAGCCGGCATTTAAAAACATCTTATCCTGTTGTTTTAAATGGGTTTATGCTTTGTATTCAATTTTAAATGGAAATACCTGTTTTCTATTGGAGGTGAAAACAACAGGTTTTTGACGGCGGTGAAGAAATCACTACCTGGTTAGCCCGCCTCGCGGTTTAACCCGTATTTACGCATTTTTTCAACCAGGGTGGTTCTGCGCACATTTAATTTTACCGCGGCACGGGCGACCACCGAGTTGGTATCGCTCAGGGCCTGTTCGATTAAATCCTTCTCGAGACTGGTCAGGTAATCCTTAAGATCGATACCCTCACTCGGAAGCAGCGCATTGCCGGGTAATACCTGAATTTCCTCGGCACCGGCCGGTTCCTTGAGAAAGAATGTCTCTTCCTCCGCTTCGCTCTCTTCCAGGTAACGAAATTTTTTGGGCAAGTCGTGCAAACCCACGACAGCGTCCGGGTGGGTAATGGCAAGGCGTTCGACCAGGTTGGCAAGTTCACGCACATTACCCGGCCACGGATGGCAACACAAAGACTTGATGGCATCGCTGTTAAATTTTACCGTTCCACGTTTTTCGCGTTCCAGTCGAAGGATTAATTCGTGCAACAGTAACGGAATATCATCGACGCGCTCGCGCAAGGCGGGCATTTCGATGGGAAAAACATTCAGGCGATAATATAGATCTTCCCTGAAACTCAGTTCTTCAATCATGGTTTCAAGGTTTTTATGGGTGGCCGCAATGATGCGCACATCGGCCTTCAACGTCTTGATGCCGCCGACACGCTCGTACACGCGCTCCTGCAAAACACGCAATATTTTGACCTGCATGTTCAATGGCATATCACCAATTTCGTCGAGAAAAAGCGTGCCGCCATCGGCCATTTCAAAACGCCCTGGCCGGCTATTGATGGCACCGGTAAACGCACCCTTTTCGTGACCAAACAGTTCGCTCTCCAGTAACTCGGCAGGAATAGCACCGCAGTTAACCGGCACAAAGGGTTTATGCCGGCGGCTGGAATTATAATGCAGGTTACGGGCAACCACTTCCTTGCCGGTACCGGATTCACCGGTAATCAGTACGCTGACTTCCTTATCGGCAACCTGCGCCATCAGCTTGCGAACCTTTTTTACACAATCGCTACTGCCGACCAGGCTGCGGAACAGTTCCACTTCCCTCTCCTGGTCTAGACAGTGCATCAATTCATACTGCTCACGGTAAAGCTGGGCGCGATGTAAACTACCCATAAGCTGGTTATAGTTGGACGGCATTTCAACATTGCCGATCACCATGCGCCGCAGCCTGACGTCAACGCTGTCTTCCAGGTGACGGTCATCGTGCAACAACACCGGTACTCCCGGATCCCAGGCGAGCAAGTCGGCCAATACCGTTTCCAGGGCAAAATCGGATTCGATATCACCCAGTATCACGGCAACTCCTTCACCGTCGCTATCAAAACTTTCACCGGCACATTGCTTCCAGTCACTCGAATTGGCGGCCACGGCATGTTCGCCCAAAAAATCCAAAATGACCGCCAGGTCATGGCGTCTTTTGTCATCATCTTCAATAATCAGGACTTTTAATTCACGGCGCATGGTTTTATTGTTGCTCTTTTTTTAAAATTCGATTAAAAAGGCATGAACCAAAATTTTGACGGATTTTTCACTACTCTGGATTAAATTTAAAACAAGAACCCTAAAAGTCAAATTAATGACACGGGTTTTTTCGCTTGTGGTTTTGTCTAAACATGGCGCAAAGCTGTGTTAAATATTCAAAAACAGGGTTATGCAATTCAAAGAATTACCTTCTTAATTGACAAGCTGATTCTGCTCAACTTTTCATAAAGCAAACCAATCGATAATATTTAGAAGAGAAAATGGTAGTGGTTCATCTTGTGTTCGAACCAACTTGAGGACCTGTTATGGGAGTAACTGACAATGAGTTGAGCAAGCTCGATCGCGTGCTGGCAGAACAGCGTGAGTATATCGCTAAACGCGAAAAGGGCTATCGCGAACAGGCACTGAAACTCTTTCCCTGGGTTTGCGGGCGTTGTTCGCGCGAATTTAACCGAGCTAATCTTCGTGAGCTAACCGTGCATCACAGAGATCATAACCACGATAATAACCCGCCCGATGGCAGTAACTGGGAGTTATTGTGTCTTTACTGCCACGATGAAGAACATGCGAAATTTGAAAACCTGGTGCGCTATGGCAGTATCTTAGAGAGCAAACCCGAACCAGCGACGTACAAGCCCTTCGCCGATTTAAAAGACATAATGAAAGACAAGTAACAAGGGTCTCTTACCAATTAAAAAAACTGGTCTTGGCCTGGCCTGAATACTATTGCTTTTCCCTGGACATAAAGTCCTGGTTGGTGAAGACGAAATCATCCGCAGCAGCAATACTGTGACAACCGGCGCAGAAATTCCTGTACTTGACCTTGCCATGGCCGGTAGCAAAGCCCCAGTTCCTGGGATCAATGCTCCCCGAGTCGGCCACCTTGACCATGACCGTCAGATCAGGTTTTTTCTGTGCTTCCCACCTGGCTTTATTCTTGTATTGCTCTTTGACGATAATTGTACCGACAGGGTAATTATAAGGTGCGGTTCCCAGAATTGTGTCCTTGCCAACATCGTTAATGTAAATTTCGCGGTAACCTTTCTTGCCTTTGTGCTTGCCATCAAGGTAACCGGTAGGGTCGCCGGTACTGACCCGATCCTTGGTGATTTGCGTCCAGCTCTTGTAGTCAACCCAATCACTTTTTGGCTTGCTGAACGAATGGCTTGTAAATGCCGTCGTTACTGCGGCGACCACGGCCAGCAGACCCAATGCCTTCAAGGTTTGTTTCAACATATTATCCTCCCTTACTTCTATGTTTTGAGCTCCAGATTAACTGGTAAAACGCCTGATTTTACCCGTCAGGCTTATAAGATCCGACATCAGAATATTGAAATGAATCCCCCTGTTGTTATTAAAATCGACTTTAGTGATGGCCGGTCAATCGATGGATTTACCCGGCTAATTGGTCAAGTAATGCCTTGGCAACAGCTTCGGAAGACGCCGGGTTTTGGCCGGTGATCAAATGACCATCGACCACAACGTGCGGCTTCCAGTTATCGGTCCGCGAGAATTTACCACCATATTGTTTGAGCATATCCTCAACCGAAAAGGGTACGACATCGCTCAAGCCAACGGCGGCTTCTTCACTATTGGTAAAACAGGTGACGTTTGCACCCTTGACCACGGGCGAACCCGTGGGTTTGAGAGCATGTTTGAAAACACAGGGCGCATGGCAGACTGCCGCCACCGGTTTTTCCATGGCATGCATGGACTCGATCAGGGCGACGGACAGGCTGTCCTCTGCCAAGTCCCAAAGTGGCCCATGCCCACCCGGATAAAACACCGCATCGTAATCCCTGGATGAAATATCGGAAAGCTTCACGGTGTTCGCCAGTGCCTTGCGGGACTCGGCATCGGCCTTGAAACGTTTCGTCGAGGCTGTTTCAGCATCCGGTTCATTGCTCTTCGGATCCATTGGCGGCTGGCCACCCAGGGGCGACGCCAGGGTAATCTCAGCGCCTGCGTCCTTGAATACGTAATAAGGCGCGGCAAACTCTTCCAGCCAGAAGCCGGTCTTTTCACCACTGTCTCCCAGTTGATCGTGGGAGGTGAGGACCATGATAATTTTCATTTCACTTTACTCATTAAAAAAGTTAATCGGAGTAAATTTATTTTTTAAATCAATAGCCTGCCCGAATAATTACCAGCATTGGCTATAATTTACACTCACTAGCCAAACTCGCTCAAGGCCTGTTAATCCACCCAGACACGGGCATTTCTGAACAGGCGCAACCAGCCGCCGTCTTCCGTCCAGTCTTGCGGGTACCAGGAGTTTTGCACGGCCCGGTAAAGCCGCTCGGGGTGTGGCATCATGATGGACAAGGCCTTTTCTGTTGATGCTATTGAGTTGCGGCTGCGACAGGAACTCGGCGCGCCCTTCCCCGTGAGCAATGGCAATCGGCATCCTCGAACCGGCCATTCCCTGCAGTAAAATTGACGGGGACGGCTGTACTTCTACCATGGCAACACGGGCTTCAAACTGCTCGGACTGGTTGCGGACGAAATGTGGCCAGTGTTCGGCCCCGGGTATCAGTTCGTGCAGGTTGGAGAACATCTGGCAGCCGTTACATACACCCAGAGAAAAAGTATCCTGTCGGGTGAAGAATGCCTGGAACTCATCGCGTGCCCGTGCGTTAAATAATGCCGATTTGGCCCAGCCTTCGCCGGCACCCAGTACATCACCGTAGGAGAAACCACCGCAGGCGGCCATCCCTTTAAAATCAGCCAGGGTGACACGGCCGGCAATAATATCGCTCATATGCACATCAACGGCGGTAAAGCCGGCTTTATCAAAAGCAGCCGCCATCTCGACCTGGCCATTAACCCCCTGCTCGCGCAGCACGGCGATATGTGGACGCACACCGGTGTTGATAAAAGGCAGCGCAACATTCTCGTTCACATCGTAGGTTAATTGAACCTGAAGCCCGGGATCATCAGCATCCAGCAGCGAATCAAATTCCTGTTGGGCACAATCCGAATTATCGCGCATCGCCTGGACACGGTAACTGGTTTCCGACCACCAGCGTTGACAATCAATACGAGAGGCCTGGAATTCATTTAAACCAACGTAACTGAAATTGATTTTATCTTCAGTGTTCAAACGGCCAATAACCTGAGTACAAACACCCAACCCGGCAGCGTTGAACCGGGTCAACACGGCCTCGGTATCGTCCTGGTGCACCTGGATCACGGCGCCCAGTTCTTCGGCAAATAAAGCCGGGACGATGTCTTCCTGGTGCTCGGCAAGCAGGTCAAGACTGACATCAATGCCTACATGGCCGGCAAATGCCATTTCCATCAAGGTTGTCAACAGGCCGCCGTCGGACCGATCGTGGTATGCCAGCAATACTCGGTCGTTATTCAATTGCTGGATAACCGCAAAAAAGGCTTTCATATCCTGTGCGTCGTCGACATCCGGTGATTCATCGCCAATCTGCTTGTAGACCTGCGCCAGCGCAGAGCCGCCGAGGCGGTTTTTACCACGACCCAGGTCGATTAGAATCAAATCGGTCTCGCCGGCGTCGGTTTTTAATTGCGGGGTGACCGTTTTACGCACATCCGCAACCGGGGCGAAGGCACTGATGATCAGGGACAAGGGTGCGGTGACACTCTTTTGTTCATTATTGTCCTGCCAGGCGGTGCGCATCGACATCGAATCCTTGCCTACCGGGATGGCAATCCCCAGTGCGGGGCATAGCTCCATACCGACCGCCTTCACTGTGTCATACAGGTTTTCATCCTCCCCGGGGTGTCCCGCGGCAGCCATCCAGTTGGCCGAAAGCCGTATTTTACCGATATCGTTTATATTGGCGCAGGCGATGTTGGTTATCGCTTCCCCGATGGATAATCGACCCGAAGCCGGGGCGTTGATCAACGCCACAGGTGTGCGCTCACCCATCGCCATGGCTTCGCCATGACAGGTGTCGTAGGCACTGATGGTGACCGCCGCGTCGGCAACAGGCACCTGCCAGGGACCCACGAACTGGTCGCGCGCAACCATGCCGGTGATTGATCGGTCACCGATGGTAATCAGGAAACTTTTGCTGGCCACGGTGGGCAATCTCAATACGCGCTTCACAGCCTCCTGCAAACCAATATCAGCCGCGCTGAAAGGCTTCCTGTTAAACGTAGTGCGCATTACCCTGCGGGACATTTTTGGCGGCTTGCCCAGCAGCACATTGAGCGGCATATCCACGGGTTTATTATCGAAACAGTCATCTTCCACAACCAGTTGTTGCTCATCGGTGGCTTCCCCGATGACCGCGTACAGGCATCGTTCCCTTTGGCATATCGCTTCGAAGCGGTCCCAGTCGCTGGTGTTGACCGCCAACGCATAACGCTCCTGCGCCTCGTTACACCAGATTTCCAGCGGTGACATGCTGGTCTCGTCATTCGGGACCTTGCGCAGGTGCATGTGCCCGCCCTTGCCGCAATCGGAAACCAGTTCCGGGAAAGCGTTGGATAATCCACCCGCACCGATATCATGAATAAAGGCAATCGGGTTATTCGCGCCCATTTGCCAGCACTGGTCGATCACCTCCTGGCAACGGCGTTCCATTTCCGGGTTTTCGCGCTGCACCGAGGCAAAATCCAGATCCTCGCTGCTGGTACCCGAAGCCATTGAAGATGCGGCACCACCGCCGAGGCCAATGAGCATCGCCGGTCCTCCGAGTAACACCAGTTTGGTGCCCTCGGAAATGCCATCCTTGTCGACATGTTCGTTGCGGATATTGCCCAGGCCGCCAGCGACCATGATTGGCTTGTGGTAACCGCGAACTTCTTCCCCCGCGGCACCGATAACTTTTTCCTCGAAGGTGCGGAAATAACCGCACAGGTTCGGTCGACCAAATTCATTATTGAACGCAGCCCCGCCGAGGGGTCCTTCAATCATGATATCCAGTGCCGATACGATTCTGTCTGGCTTACCATAGTCGGTTTCCCAGGGTTGCTCAAAACCCGGTATTTTCAGGTTGGATACCGAGAAACCGGTTAATCCCGCCTTGGGTTTAGCCCCTTTTCCGGTGGCACCCTCGTCGCGAATCTCGCCGCCCGAGCCGGTTGCTGCACCCGGGTAAGGCGCAATGGCCGTCGGGTGGTTGTGGGTTTCCACTTTCATCAGGATATGGATATCTTCCTGGTGCGCCCGGTATTCCCTGCTTTTCGGATCGGGGAAAAATCGACCGGCACGATGCCCCTCGATTACCGAGGCATTGTCCTTGTAGGCCGATAGCACGCCTTCTCCGTGCAACCGGGTGGTATTCCTGATCATGGCGAACAGGGAATCATCCTGCGGCTCACCGTCTATGGTCCAATCGGCGTTAAAAATCTTGTGCCGGCAATGCTCCGAGTTGGCCTGGGCAAACATCATCAGTTCGACGTCGGTCGGATTCCGTCCCATGGATTTGAAGTTGGCCAGCAAATAGTCGATTTCATCGTCGGCCAGCGCCAGTCCCAGTAACCGGTTGGCTTCTGCCAGGGCATCGCGACCACCGCCAAGGATGTCGATCGATTCAAGGGGTTTGGGTTCGGCATGCCGGAAAAGCTGCTCGGCTTGCCCGCTGTCCGACAGGACTGTCTGCGTCATGCGGTCGTGCAGGCAGGTTTCAATGGCCTGTTTTGCCTGGTCATCAAGCCCAATGGAGGCCTGCAGGTAATAGGCAATACCCCGCTCCAAACGTTTAATCGCCTGCAGCCCGCAATTATGGGCAATATCGGTGGCCTTGCTCGACCAGGGAGAGATGGTGCCAATACGAGGCACAACCAGGAAATAACTACCCTCCGGCACATGGCTTTCCAGCCGGGGACCATAAGTGAGCAGCCGTTTCAGCACGGCCAAATCAGCTTCAGGCAGGTCCTTTTCAACTTCGACAAAATGTACAAACTCGGCGTACACCTCTGTTACTTCAGGCACAACCCGCTGCAGAGAAGTTAAAACCTTGTTCAGACGAAATGGGGAAAGGGCCGGTGCGCCACGCAATTCAAGCATGTGATTTCGATATCTCTCAAGGGAATTTTGGGGGTATTTGAGAAGGGCTAATGATAAAGTAACCGTGGTTTTCTGGCTAGGGCCTGATAGGCCTAATTATGCACTAAACCGGACTTTGGACTTTGAATGATGATGTTTATAATAATTGTGTATTGTTTCAAAATAAAAAAACTGACAGGAACTACTTACCCATGAGCGACCACCAGGAAGCACCAGAAGGAAGCATGATTTTAAGGACGATTGCCATGCCCAAAGACACCAATACCAACGGGGACATATTTGGCGGCTGGCTGTTGGCACAAATGGATATGGCAGGTGGTATTCTCGCGCGCGATACCACTGGCACACGAAACGTCACCGTGGCGATGGACAGTGTAAAATTCCTCAAGCCGGTGAAAGTAGGCGACGTTGTCTGCTGTCATGGAGAAGTGATCCGGGTGGGTAATTCCTCGGTGACTCTAAAAATTGAAACCTGGGTCAAACCAATGATAAAGGACATCCGGCACCCGGAACCACGTTTCAAGGTCACCGAGGCTACTTTTGTTTTTGTCGCGATTAATGAGGATCGCAAGAAAACAAAAATTGTATTACCTGAGGCAATCAGGCAAAAGCTGGCACTCAAAGACCAACTGGACCAAAACCAGGCCGATTAATCAATCAGCCCGTACTGGTCCCGAAGAATATTAATAATTTCCTGTTTTGGATTGGCCGACAAAGCAATTTTCTCACCGGTTATTTTCTCTGCCAGCCCCACGTAGGTGTCCGACACAGACATAAGTACGGATACCGGCAAGGCATTGTCGCGCGCCAGTGCAGTGCGTTCGTTCATGCGCCCCTTGTCGAGCAGGATATCCGGGTCGGGGAAATGCTTAAGCAATAATTGCCGGAAGCCTTCCTTGGAATTTTCCACCACTTTACCCTCGCGGTAGGACGGGCCATCCCATATGCGCGAAGAATCGGGCGTACCAACTTCATCCATATATATCAGCTTCTCGCGGCCCTGCCGGTCGGTGACATAGCCAAACTCGAACTTGGTATCGACAAAAATCTGGTCAAGCTTGCCCAGCTCATTACTGATCAGGTTGAACCCTTCGGTGAGCAGTTTCTCGTAATAATCAATGTCTTCGAGACTTCGGAAATTAAAGGCCTGGAAATTATTCTCTATATCGGTGCGCGAGATATTGACGTCATCCACGGCCGGCACCCCCGGAATGCCTTCCAGGATTCCCTTGGTCGAGGGCGTGATCAGCAACTCCGGCATTTTCTGGTTCTGTTTAAGATTATCGGCAACCTTGATACCACAGAAGACACGTTCGCCCTTTTCATAGGCACGCCACATGGACCCTGTCAGGTACTGGCGGCAAATAGCCTCGATCATCACCGGCCTGGCCTTTTGTACGACCCAGACCAGCGGGTGGGGAATATCGAGGATATGGCTTTCGGCCAGTCCGTTTTCCTTAAACAGCTTGAACCAGTGGTTGGAAATGGCGTTCAGTGCCGCTCCCTTGCCGGGTACGCCTTTCATCCCGCCTTCAGCGTGCCAGATACATTCGAAAGCCGAAATACGGTCGCTGATAACCATGATTGCCAGCGGCGCGTCTTCGGCCACATCGTAGCCCTTCTCTTTAATAAGGCGACGGCTGTCGGCCTCTGTTAACCAGTAGACCGAACGGACCTTGCCGCTATGTACGGGGGACTCGGTTCGAATCGGCAAATCGTTATTAACGGCCAATACCTGTTGTGCAAGACTCATAGAATAATGTCCTGTTGTAGCTTGTTAAATTTAAGGCGAAAAATAGTACCAGAAATTGGCAGTGATGCCATTATTTCCTGGTATTTCAGGCCTGGATTGCCTAACAGCCAATCAAGTATTAACAACCATTGGCAAATTAGGGTTTTTGTACGTTTACCTGGCTGCGCTTTCGCGAAAAGAATCCGGAAATAACGGCTCTACACTGCTCGGCAAGCACGCCCTGGTGAACATCAATACTGTGGTTAAAAAAGGCATTCTCAAGTACACGGTCGGCACTAACAATCGCGCCGGCTTTTGGCTCCGTGGTACCAAAAACAAGCCGCTTGATGCGCGCATTAACCTTAGCACCGACACACATGTTGCAGGGTTAGATGGTCACGCACAAGGTACAGTCGATAAGCCGGTAATTACCAATTTGCTGGCCGCATATCGCAAGGCGATAATTTCAGCGTGCGCGGTGGGGTCATTGCCGGATATTGGCTGGTTAAAGCCTTCGCCAAGGATTCCATTATCTTTAACAATCACGGCACCAACGGGCACTTCACCCAAAGCTTCTGCCTGGCCGGCAAGCGGCAGCGCTTGACGCATCCAGTGTTCGTCCTGTCCGTGCACTACCATGAAGTTATTCTTGCGCCAGCCCTTGCTCCAGTGGGTGTGATAATAGCAGCGATACCGCAAGTTTCAATCCACATGACCGCCAGAGGCGCGAACTCGGCCAACAATGCCTGGACAAGGTTTGGTAAACATTCCCACGGGCATGGGGAAGACAAAAACAGGGGATAAGCCTGAATTTTTCTACACAACCTGCACCTTCAGCACTAAAACAGTGCACCCGCTCCCCTTTTTAGGGCATCAAACGACCTGCTTTCTTCAGCTTTAAACATAACCCCATGTATTATATAAGATTTTATTTTTGGCGTGCGATTTGCTTTACATTTTAACTATTATTGGTTATTTGTTTTAACAGGCATTCAGCCCGGTTTTATTTTATCCTACGCGGCGTAGTTTAGCCGATCCTCAAATACCCCGATGCGTTTCTTCCCTAATCCCTTTATCAAAAGGAAACAAAAAAAATGACTCTGAAATCCGTCACCGAATGCTTAAGTAAAGTAGAGCTGTTTCGCGGTATTACAGGCAAGGATCTTGAGCTTTTTGCCGAGCATGCCCAATACCAAAAACTGCTGGCCGAAGATATTCTCTTTCGCAGTCATGATCTCACCGACGCGCTTTATGTGATTACTGCCGGCAGTATCCAGCTGTTTGATGATCAGGGTGATACCGAGCAGAGTCTAACAGTTTTTTCAAATAATGAGTTTATCGGAGAGACTATCCTGATTGCCCCTGTGCACGAGCAGGGGCTCTGCGCCCGTCTGTTAACCGATGTGACCTTGTATCGTTTCGAGCGGGAGGCATTACACACTCTGCTCGGTCAGCGCGGCGATCTGGCACTGAAAATCACAGCAACAATTTCACAGATTATTATCCGCCGTATGGAGCATGCCAACAGCCGTTATGAAAATATAGCAGCGCTTTACCGGGCCGGTGGCGAACGGACTGAGCACGACCTGCTGGGTGATAAAACTGTCCCGGAAACCGCCTATTACGGCATTCAAACGCTGCGCGCCCTGGAAAACTTTAATATCAGCGGCATCACTCTCAACTTCTACCCGGATTTTATCAGAGGGCTTGCCAAAGTAAAAAAAGCTGCCGCCCTGGCAAACCACGATTTAGGACACATTCCGGACAACATGATCGACCCAATTTGCCAGGCATGCGACGAAATTGGAATGGGCATGTTACACAACCATTTTATTGTTGATATGTTGCAGGGCGGAGCCGGAACATCAACCAATATGAACGCTAACGAGGTTATCGCCAACAGGACCCTGGAGATTCTGGGACACGAACGCGGGGAGTACAAATTCTGTCACCCGAATAACCATATTAACCGCTCGCAATCGACCAATGATGCTTACCCGACTGCAATTAAAATAGCCTTAATGGATGCTAATGATAAGCTGCTGGCGGAAGTTAATAAGCTGATCGCTCTAACCGATGATAAAACATTTGAATTTGCCGATATTCTGAAAATGGGCCGCACCCAGCTGCAGGACGCGGTACCTATGACATTAGGGCAAAGTTTTAACGCTTTCGCCACCAGTCTGCGTAATGAAGTTGAACGTCTCAAGACCTGCAGCACCCCTTTTCTTACGGTCAATATGGGCGGCACCGCCATTGGTACCGGACTGAATGCCGATCAACGCTACCGGGAGCGTGTCGTACAGCATTTGAGCCGAATCTCCGAAAGGGATATTGTCCTGGCGGACGACCTAATCGAAGCGACCCATGATACCGGCTCGCTGGTGATGTACTCCTCTGCGCTCAAGCAACTGGCGGTCAAACTTTCTAAAATCTGTAATGATCTGCGCCTGCTCTCCTCCGGACCGCGGGCCGGACTCAATGAGATAAACTTGCCGCCCATGCAGCCGGGCTCTTCGATCATGCCGGGAAAA
>CAMYIF010000024.1 GCA_947258415.1 uncultured Pseudomonadales bacterium | reverse complement strand
ACCATTCATCTGTAATCCTTTAATTCTCACCATCAAGCCCTTGATAACAAATGGTGCAATTCTTCCCGTTGCTTGTCTAAGCCAATAAGGGTGTTTAATCTTATAAAATACTCACCAGAATCTTTAAATCCCGGGAGGAATTAGATGGCCAAATTTACCGTAGGCAAGTATTTAGCGCGTCGACTCGAGCAAGTTGGCTTGACGCATGTTTTCGGTGTTCCCGGTGACTATGTGTTGGGCTTTTATGATTTGCTGGTTGATAGCAAGCTGGATCTGGTCGGCACCTGTACCGAGATCGGCGCCGGTTATGCGGCCGATGCCTATGCGCGCGTGCATGGCGTTGGTTGTATCTGCGTGACCTATTGCGTCGGCGGGCTCAATGCCCTGAATGCGGTCGCCGGTGCGTACGCGGAGAAATCCCCGTTAATTGTTATCAGCGGCGCACCGGGACTGGACGAACGCACCCGCTCTCCGCTATTGCACCACCTGGTACGCGACTACAATACCCAGTTTCAGATTTACCAGAAAGTGACTGTTGCTTGCGTCGTTATCGACAATGCGGTTGATGCCCCTCGCCAGATTGATGAAACCATAGCAACCTGCCTGCGCCTGAAACGCCCGGTCTATATCGAGTTGCCGCGCGACCTGGTCAATGAGCCCTGCACAGAACCTTCTACTCTGAAGAAAATAGAATATAAATCGGATCCTGCGGCACTGGCTGAGGCAATTGAAGAAGCATCGACAATGCTGCGTGCGGCCAAACGGCCCGTCATCCTGGCCGGTGTTGAGATTCATCGCTTTGGTTTACAGCAGCAACTGCTTGACCTGGTAAAACGAACGGGATACCCGATCGCGGCTACACTCCTGGGAAAATCGGTCATTTCCGAGCGCCACCCCCAGTACCTGGGTATTTATGAAGGCGCGATGGGTCACACATCAGTGCGACGCGCAGTTGAGTCTTCCGATTGCCTGCTGGTTCTTGGCGCTTTCCTTACCGATATTGACTTTGGCGGATTGAAAATCCCCCTGAAGATGTCCTGTACTATCAATGCCCGCGCTGAGCGAATCAGTATCCGTCACCATCATTTCGATCATGTCGAGCTTCCCGATTTTATTGAAGGTCTGTGCAAAGCGTCTCTCGGACCACCTCGTCCAAAATCTCTCAAGATTAAAAACCAATCCCCGGTTTATAAAGCCCGGCGTAATTCAACGCTAACCGTGCGGCGTTTCTTTCGGAGAATTAACGACTATCTGGAAGACGACAACGTGGTAATCTGCGATATAGGTGACAGTCTTTTTGGTGCGGCCGACCTGACCATCCACCGCCGTACCGAATTCATCAGCCCTGCATTTTATACATCAATGGGGTTTGCCGTGCCGGCGGCAATCGGTTGCCAGCTGGCCAAACGAAAATATCGCCCCATCGTCATCGTCGGTGACGGGGCTTTCCAGATGACGGGCATGGAGCTTTCCACCATTGCAAGCCGGCAGTTGAACCCAATTATTTTTGTCCTGAACAACAAGGGCTACACGACCGAGAGACTGATTCATGAGGGCCCCTATAACGATATCAACGACTGGGCCTATCACCTTTTACCCCAAATCGTTCGTGAAGGATGGGGTTGCGAAGTCCGCACCGAAGGCGAACTTGAAGAGGCTTTGACTCGTGCACGCCAGAATACGGCCTGCTTTTCTATCATCAACATACACCTTGATAGCAATGACGGTACCGAAGCATTGAATCGCCTGGCCAAACGACTCGGCCGGCGCGTGGGTACGAAAAAGTAAAGTTTTCCCATGCGGCTTTTCGCTGATGGCTGAAGCCAGAAACCTATACATTCCTTGTCCCGCATTTTCTTATAAATCGGCAAAAGGTTTACAGGCCGCAGGTTGATACTGGCCCCGGCTTGCGTGGCAACGGGTTACCTTTGGTATAAGAGCCGTGTGCCGGAATTGTGTCTCAGGATTTCGGCAGCTCGGTAAATTCGATAACGTTCAGGTCAGGGTCACGCACAAATACCGAGGTCTTGCCATCACCAAAAGTCACAGGCCCTTCGGTTATCTTTATATTTTTTTCCTGTAGAAATATTATGGCGTCCTTGCTCGACTCTACTTCGATGGCAAAGTGGGTATAACCGGGATAACGTTCGTCTACATCCATCAGGATATTTTTTCCCGCGTTGTCGTTGTCGCCACTAACTAGCAGATTTATTTCAATGCCCGATGCGTGTTTCATTACGAACACGTTTTCCCGGTAGTCTTCCCGTGTAAGGCGAAAGCCCAGTCTCTTGTAAAAGACAACAGACCGATCAATATCCATGACTCTAATACCAATATGATCGAGCGCTCTTATCTTCATTGGTCATTTACCAACACAAGCTCCAGCCTCAATCTTGCTAGTGAGTAATGAGCGGGTCCAGGCCTTTTGCCTGTTCAACCCACTTGGCTACGACTTTCGCGCTGGGCACGGTGCGGGTGAGCTTTTTCTTTTCATTAACTTGCGTCATGGCCGCCGCCAGGTTTTCAGCGTTACGATTACGCAGCTCCTTTACCGTGTCAACCCCAGCTGCTTCCAGAAGCTCTGAATATTCCTTGCCGACACCGGAAATGCGCATCAGGTCGGCCATGTTAGCCCATTTGAGTAACTGGCTTTCTGAACATCCGGTTTTTTCTGCTGTGGCTTTCCTGCCTTTTTTATTGCAGCAACAGGATAATAAATCATCGGTGGTTTTTATATTGGCCGTGGCCAGCTTTTTACCGGTGGATGGTCCGATGCCTTCAATATTTTCAATTTTATAGCTCATTGATGTCTTGTCTCCTGATCCGTTTTTTCTGATTCTAGCCTGTGCATGAAAAGTATAAAACTCCACTGCTAAATAAAAAATAACTTTTTAGTGTAGAACCAAAACTGCCCGAACTGCGTATAAAAGACAACCCCGGTAACCAAAAAAAAGGCAATACTAGTTCCGCTCTCCTGTAACCTGTGCACTTGGAAAACTATCAACCATGAAACAAATGGCCGAGTACCCGAACATACGATCAAATAAATAAAATGTTACCTGACAGATTTACAAATGTGCATGGTTTTCGAAGGAAGCTCGTTCTTATCGGGGTAGTCATGTTATCGTTATCGCTACTGATGTTTGCCGGCGGGCTGGCCGGTTTTTATTCGCTGCAGGCCGAGATATTTTCGGGGCAATCCGTATTGAGGACCATTGCAAGTCTGTCTATCGCGGGTTGCCTTATCGCTGCGATAGGTTATGGAAATAAATAACAGGAGAAAATAATGTTTAAACCATCCGACTTTTTTATCCTTCTGGCGGTAGCCATTTCCTTCGCCGTGTCCGGGTTTTTGTGGTTTTCCGGACAAACACTGGAAGGCATTTTCACGGCTCTCTGGGTCCCCTCGATATTGTGTTTTGGCATCTATTTCAAGCTGATGGGCCAGGGAGGTAACAAATAATGAGCCAGGAAATGATTTTCGGTGTGGCTATCGCTGTATTCAGCCTTATGATGATTGGGCTGGTTCTTACCGTGCGTGAATACAGGCAGACCATAAACCCGCATGATGACAGGCGTGATTAAAAAATCGCTTAATAGGCTCACACTACTCAAAACCGGCTTTGCCGAATTCATATACTCAGGACGCCCCTCACCGCGTATTGTCCAATACCAGTTAGTGATACACTGATCACAGGCCCCGTCGTTTACAGACAGACACAAGCCTCGTTTCTTGCTGTGCCGACAGGCTGTTTGAACCTTTTTTAATCGAGAGGCAAACTGGTTTTAACGGTATTGGAACAAGTTGACGAACGTATATTTCGCCTGGCCATTGCCATTGGTATCGGCTTTCTGGTCGGGCTGCAAAGGGAATGGATTTCCGGTAAACCTATCGGCTTGCGTTCGTTCGCCCTGATTGCAACTTTGGGTGGCGCAACGGGTATGCTGGAACCGCAGTTGGGCGTCTGGCCCATAGCAGTCGGCCTGGCGGGACTTGCCTTCGGCCTGTTCCTGCACGCAGAAGAGGTAGGAAAAGTAAAAGGCACCCATGGTGTAACCACCGAGATAGCAGCGCTGGTTGTATTCATACTGGCTGCAGCTGCCACCCTGGGTTATATCACGGAAGCGGTTGTACTGGGTGGCCTGGTAACCCTTTTACTGCACTGGAAGCAACCGCTGCATGCACTTGTAAGTAAAATTGGCAAGGAAGATTTCCAGGCTATTTCCCGATTCGTTCTGGTCGCACTGGTGGTGCTGCCAATCCTTCCCAACCAAACCTACGGCTGGTTCGAAATATTAAACCCGTTCCAGATCTGGTTGATGGCCGTGTTAATCGTTGCCATTAACCTGTCAGGTTACATCGTATTGCGTATCGCGGGTAATCGCACGGGTGCCGCGATGGCTGGCATTCTTGGCGGCTTGATATCGAGCACGGCAACCACCGCAAGTTATGCAGGCAAGTCCAAAAAAAACACCAAACTCGTGCCTTTGGCTGCGATCGTTATCTGTGTCGCTTCAACACTGGTTTACGCAAGGATAATGCTGGAAATTGCAGTGGTGGCACCGGGCCTGTTGGCTGTTTCGCTACCTCCATTGCTTGCTTTCTCGGTCTGCATGATCATCCTGGTTGGAATTATGGTTTTTCTTGTCCCGACAGGCGAAGTAGATAACCCGGACCACGGCAACCCTGCACAACTTAAAGTTGCGCTAGTTTTTGCGGCTATCTACGGGTTAATTATTTTCACGGTAGCGGCTGTCAAGGAACTCCTGGGTATCGAGTGGATTTACCTGGTGGGCGCTTTATCCGGGCTTACCGATGTGGATGCACTGACCTTGTCTATTTCCCAGCTTTTTCAAGCGGGCGAACTGGACGCAAACACCAGCTGGCGGGTTATATTTATCGCTTCCCTCGCGAACCTTGTGTTCAAGATGGGCGTGGTGGCGATGCTGGGTAATGCCCGGTTAAAAAAATGGATTTCTATCAGCTTTGGTGTGGCTGTAACCGTCGGCATTCTCTTACTACTGGTTTGGCCATGACCAGGCTAGATGCTGCCCGGGGGTTGTCATCAACCATGAATCTGTTTCAGTAAGGTTGCAACTTTGGCCACTCTATCCTGGCGGTCTGAATTATATCTCGCACTTCGTTTTCGTATTTTTCAAAGTAGTGCAACTCGGCGGCCCTGAACATAATAAAGTAGAGCCGGCCATCCTTGAGTGTTCCAGTGAATATACCCCTGTGTGCAAGCCCGGACCTGGCCTGGTAGTAAAAGGTAAATTCAAATCCCGGCTTTTCCAGGAAGGTCATCGGTTTCAGATCGCTCGTCGTTAACAAAACTTCACCCCCGCCTAAATACCTGTTCAGGGTTGCTGCGGTAATTTCCATTATTTCATTGGGCAGCATATCCGACTTGAAAACAGGCAGGGTATTCCCGGGTGAAACCTGACCAAAAACAGGCTGACCGTCTTCCACGCCATTCGAAAAGATCAGCTGGTTCAGTAGAACACCGTCCACGGTCCAGGAATCGACATTCTCGCCCAACTCGGGCAGGCGTTCTTTATTCCAGGCGACACCGGGAGAAACGGTCATGTATTTTACCTGGACCTGGCCGGGTTTAATGAGTTCGTAGTAGGCATTGCATCCTGCCAATATCAAACCAAGAACTAGAACCGGTAATGCTTTCATCGAATGATCATTCTCTTGTCAGGTATAACTCGATCATCTGGCGGTCAGAAGCGTCGGGCTTAAAACCCAGATAGTCCGTAAAATATTTTTTTGCTTTTTTTATATCACGCCGTTTGTAATAGAGATAACCCAGTTCACGATAAGCTTCGGCGGGTGTATCCGGTTGCATAATTGACTGCTCGTAAGCCGAGATGGCGGCTTTTATGTCGCCTTCCTGTTTTCTTAAACGATAAAATTCTGCTTTAAAAAACGAAAGCATGGCGGGCGGAAACGCTGATTCGGACAAGTATCCAAGCAGCCCTTCCGTGTGCTCAAAATTATGCATTTTAAGTTCGTCTTCGATCAAGGTCTGCAGTATCGGGCTGATAGCCTGTATGTATCGCGCCTCGTGAACCGCCTGTTTTTGACTGTCGGGGTAATCAGCATCAATCTTTTCGAGGAGATTTTTTTCCCTGTCTTTGCTGGCCGGGTGAGAAAATGTAAAAACTTTAAAACCTTTCTTCTTTTTCGCGCGTTCATTTTCCCGTTCGATGGCCCCCCACAACAGTGCCGATTCCTTTGGTGCATAGCCTGCATTTGCCATGAGTTTCAAGGCGTACAAATCTGCCTCGTTCTCCTGAGTTTTCGAATAGGAACTTATACCAGCAAGCTGGCTCTCCAGAATTACCCAGCCGCCTGCGGGCGCGATTTCAGTCACGGCGGGAGCCATTTCAGTTATTCCGGGCGCCATTTCACCCATGGCCGGGGCCATTTCAGTTAATGTTGGCGCCATACCGCCAACAACGGAGAGGCCCAGCTTTAAAAAAGTACTGAAGCTTTTTGTCTGTTTAATGGAACGCCAGCGTTCAACGGTATGATTCAACAGGTAATGGGCAATTTCATGCCCCAGTACGGCAGCCAATTGTGCCTCGCTTTTTGTCCTTAACAACAGGCCGGTCCAGACATGCATCATGCCATTGGGATACATGGTTGTATTGAAGTGGGGATTGCGAATGATATAAACCCTGATATCGGCGCAATATTCACCTGCCAGGCGGCAGACAACGTCCTCGACATATCGATTGACGATGTCATTTTCTAACACAAGCGGTGAGTGGCGGAGTTCTTTCTCAAGGTTTTCGACCGACATCCAAAGGCCGGCTTCGTCCGATTTCGGGTCTGGCTGATAACCGGGCTCGAGCTTGGGAGTCAAAGTATCATTTGCCGACTCGACCGCCAAAAGTTGCCCTGCAGGCAATCCATGCAAAACCAACATAACCAGAATGACACAGCGTTTGTACATGATTATCTTCCCGGGAGCGTACTTAACAGTCTGCTGATAACTACAGCGGCGGCTTCCTGCGTCCTTAACTCTCCCCATGATTGTGACAGCCGATTAAACCAGACAATGTCGCCATTGTTCAGATCGACCAGGGAAGCGAAGCCCACTTGAGATCCACCGGTAACTGCGCCGAAGCGAATAAAGCCACCCATAGTGGCAATGGCAGAAAGAAGCTGGTAGGCCTGTCGTCCCTTGCTGGAATAACTGTCCCTTACAAAGACAAACAACGCGTATTGCGCGCTGTAATCTTTCTTCAGTTGATTTGCCCGATCTCCCAAGGTCCAGCTCAAGGCTTTCTTTTTGGAAGGCAATGGTCTCTGGTATTGATGCAACAGCACCATTGAACCAACGGCCCGGTGAAGTCTTTCCAATTGTAGCTGAACAGATCCTGTTTGAACTCGATCTGCATCGTATAGCACCAGTCCGGCATCGCGCTTGCCGGCTTCATACTCAAAGGCTGCCAACATGTGTTTTTTGGCGTTAGCTGTCCAGTCGGCCTTTGGCTCCACTATACCCCCGGCCGTTACCCGGGACAGTTCGACGTCCAGCGGCATAAGCAGAATTCTGGCAGGTTCATGGCCAAATTCTAATTGCTCAATATTTTGTACACTACCCGTAGCCGCGCAGCCTGTGAGCAATACACCGGACAAAAATACGGGCAACAAAACGGCTATTCTAATGCGCACCCTATTTTCTTTTATTTCCATGGCAAACTTCGTTTTGGCTGGTAACTATAATTGCGCTGATAAATGGCTGACCGGTTGTGGAACATCTACCTTATTTAAGGCGATGCTTGATAGTCGTTAATGCGGGCTTGCAGACCGCGTTGGCCATAAAAATTCCAACCCAATGGCATAATTTTCAGCTGAGCTGGATTAAAATTAAATGGTCAGGCCCTGGACAAGGATACCGCGTGCTGGCACGGTCGGTCCAAAATACATAAGATATTACGAACATGAAAGATAAAAGACGACTGTCAACCACGGCCCTGTCCAGATTGCTCTCGCTGCCTTTAAAGGAATTGTTCGCCATCCTTGCAGCAAACGGATGGATAGAAAAAAAACGGGGCCATTGGTCGCTTACCCTGACCGGCATCGAAAATGGTGGCCAGTTTGTTGATCACCCTGTCTACGGTAAATTTATAACCTGGCCAGATAATACCGATATCAACTCGCTGGGATTAAATGACAGAAATGAATTTATGACGGCCACCGACATTGGCTCACCGCTTGGTATACCTGGCCGCGATATAAACCATATTTTTTCTGAGCTTGGCTGGATTCAAAAGGATAAAAAAGGCTGGTCAACAACAACGGTCGGCACACTTAAGGGTGGCATTCAAAGAGAGCACGCGCAATCGGGCTATGGCTATATTTCCTGGCACAGGTCGGTAAAGGAAAATCCGGATTTCAAGACAAAACTTAAAGACATCAGGAAATTTGATATTTCCGGTATCTCCCAGGCAGCGCAGGAATCAATAATTGATCAGAAAGAACAATACCGAACCGCAGATGGCCATTATGTGAATTCGGCTGCCGAGGTGATTATCGACAACTGGTTATATCACTCTGGAATCGCCCATGCCTGCGGCAAAAAAATATCTGCAGATCAACCGCTTTATTGCAGTTTTTTTATTCCTGCCAACAATATATGTATCGAGTATATCGACACGGACAATGCCCGGAGCAACGAATCGCTACGGGAAAAAATAAACACCTGCAGGAAGCTGGGGATTAATTTGATTGAAATATGTAAAACCGACCTGAAGCACCTGGACAGCGTGCTAGCCGCGAAACTGGATGGTTTCGGGTTTATATCTGGCCAACAGACCACCCGGGATTAAAAATAATCCCGGGTGAGCTCGCGTCTATTTGGCTTCCTCTTTCCTTCTCTGGATATCAGCCGCTGTAAACGCGCTCATATTAAAGATGCCGCGCCCTGTTACCGAGGGAATAACAACGTGCGCCGGTTTATCCAGTCCGGCAAGCAGCGGCCCAATCAACAGGGCGTTGGTCACCGAGCGGATCAACCCGAGGGCGATATTGGCTGCGTCCAGGCTGGGCATGATCAGCAAGTTGGCCTTGCCTTCCAGTGTAGAGTTTTGAAACGCATTGCCCCTCATCAACGGGTTCATCGCGGACATGGCGTGCATTTCACCGTCAATCTCAACATCGGGCATACGTTCACGTAATATTGCGGCAGCCTTGCGCATTTTTAACGCGCTAGGTGCCTTGGATGAGCCGAAGTTGGAATGCGATAACAATGCGACCTTGGGTGTGACGCCAAATTTCCTGACCATATCCACGCTGGCCCTGGCTATTTCGACGATCTGTTCCGCGTTCGGGTCAATGTTCAGGAAGGAATCTGCCAGGAACAGAGGGCCGCCTGGTAACAACACGGTGCACAAGGACGAGACCATACGGCTCTTCTTGCTTTTGCCGATAACATCGAGAATGTCACTGAAGTGTGATTCGTAGCGACCCACCTTGCCGCAAATCATACCGTCGGCTTGTCCTTTTTTGACCATCATTGCCGCCAGGACCGTGGTATTGGTGTGCATGATATTTTTTGCCGCCTCGACCGACACACCGTGACGCCCCACCATGGCATGATACTGTTGCCAGTAGTCTTCGTAGTGGTCACCTTTTTCAGGATCGAATAGTTGGAAATCCTCATTTTCCTTTAAACGTAAACCCATTTTAACGATCTGTTCACGAATAATGTTGGGGCGACCAATCAGGATGGGGCGCGCGATATTTTCATCAACAACCGACTGAACGGCGCGCAAGACATCAATATTTTCGCCTTCAGGATAAACAAGCCGCGCCTCATTCTTCTTGATCTTGTCGATGATCGGCTGCATAACCAGACCGCTGCGACGCACAAAGGAGGTTTCAAGTTTATTCCTGTAAGCATCCAGGTCTTCTATCGGTCTCGTCGCTACACCGCTGTCCATCGCCGCTTTAACGACGGCGACCGGTAATTCCACAATTAATCGGGGATCGAAGGGTTTCGGGATCAGGTATTCCGGTCCAAATTTAAGATCTTCGCCGGCATAAGCCTGGGCCACGACATCGGTTGATTCTTTCATGGTCAGGTCAGCAATCGCTTTCATGCAGGCCAGCTTCATTTCTTCGTTAATGGTGCTCGCACCACAATCAAGCGCGCCCCGGAACATGAAAGGAAAACACAGCACGTTATTGACCTGGTTGGGATAATCAGAACGACCCGTGGCGATAATACAATCGGGCCTGACTTCCTTTGCCAGTTCGGGCAAGATTTCAGGTGTAGGGTTGGCCATCGCCAGGATAATAGGCTTATCGGCCATTTTCTTGACCATATCCTGGGTCAACAAACCCGGACCCGACAGGCCGAAAAACAAGTCAGCACCTTCAATGGCATCATCAAGGGTGCGATTTTCAGTATCAACCGCATATTTTTCCTTGAACTCATTCATGCCTTCGGTGCGACCCTTATAGACCACTCCCTTGCTGTCACAGACAGTGACATTTTCTTTCGGCAATCCCATACTGACGATCAGGTCAATACAGGCAATACTGGCCGCACCGCCACCCGAGGCAACCAGCTTTATATCGCTGATATCCTTCTCAACAATTCTCAACGCATTATAAGTGGCCGCCGCCGAGACAATCGCTGTGCCGTGCTGGTCATCGTGGAATACTGGAATCTTCATTCGTTTACGAAGTTCCCTTTCAACTTCAAAGCATTCAGGCGCCTTGATGTCTTCCAGGTTGATGCCGCCAAATGTTGGCTCCAGCGAAGCAATAATTTCGATCAGCTTTTTCGGATCATTCTCCTGGATTTCAATGTCGAAAACGTCGATATTGGCAAATTTTTTAAACAGAACTCCCTTGCCTTCCATCACCGGCTTTGAGGCCAGCGGGCCAATGTTTCCCAGACCCAGCACCGCGGTGCCGTTGGAAATCACAGCCACCAGGTTACCCCTTGAGGTCATATTGGCGACTTCAGCCGGGTTTTCAACGATCAGGTCACAGGCATGAGCAACACCGGGAGAATAAGCACGCGACAAATCAACCCTGTTAGCCAGGGGCTTGGTCGGTTCAACTGAAATTTTCCCTGGCGTGGGAAAGCGATGATAATCCAGTGACTCTTCTTTAAAATCTTTAGACATTTTTTCCTCCAAATTCACCGATGCAAATTGCTTGCACTTGCACATTTTTCTATGAGCAGCGGTTGTTGTTATTAAAGTCGGTACAAACGAAACCTGTAACTTCGATTTATTTTTAGTATGCGAATCTGGCCAAAAACAAGGGCGAATCGAAAATGATGCGAATTCGGATACAGGCCGAAGCTAAATTATTGTTAATTTACCCGGAAATAACAAATATTGCAGCAATATCTCGATTAATCCTGTTTGCTGTTACCGATTTAATCTAACCTGATACTAATCAGGCGGTTACCTTGCCGGTCAAAATCAGTTCAGAATTCAGGATCGATTTGCTATTATTGTCCGGGTTTTCGTTCCTTAATATATCGGGCCCCTTCTTTATGCATCCCATGCTGAATATTGCTATACGCGCCGCGCGCAAAGCCGGTGAAATCCTTATCGACGCGGTTGATCGCACCAATGTCCTGGCCATTGAGGAGAAAGGCCGCAATGACTTTGTCACCGACATCGATCGTGCTTCAGAAAAAGAAATTATCTATCATTTGAAAAAAGCCTACCCGGGCCACTCGATTCGGGGAGAAGAAACCGGCGTTACCGAGGGCAAAGACTCTGATTATGAATGGATCATTGACCCTCTGGATGGCACCACCAACTTTATCCATAATATTCCGCACTTCGCCATTTCAATCGCTTGTAAACACAAGGGGCGCATCCAGCAGGCCGTGGTCTATGACCCGATAAAACGCGAAGAATTTACAGCCAGCGCCGGAGCTGGTGCCCACCTGAATGGCAAACGGATTCGCGTTTCAGGCCGCCGTGGAATGGAGGGCGCGTTAATTGGCACGGGCATACCGTTCAACGGTTTAACGCTCGAGCACATTACGCCCTACCTGGCCTGCATGGGAGAAATTGTCCCGAAAACCGCCGGAATCAGGCGGCCGGGGGCAGCATCGCTGGACCTTGCCTACATAGCTGCGGGGCGTTTTGACGGCTTTTGGGAAATGAGCCTGCAGCAATGGGATATAGCCGCTGGCTCGTTAATCGTCCAGGAAGCAGGTGGCCTGGTCAGTGATTTTAAAGGGGGCAATAATTACCTCAAAAGCGGGCATATTGTTTGTGGTACACCCAAGGTATTCAAGCCACTTTTACAGATCGTTGGCAAGCACCTCGGCCATATATGAAATTGCCGCTTTACAAAGGGGCATCTCCCTTTATAAAGGCCGTTAAAGA
The DNA here is from genome assembly GCA_947258415.1 of uncultured Pseudomonadales bacterium. Classification (GTDB taxonomy): domain Bacteria; phylum Pseudomonadota; class Gammaproteobacteria; order Pseudomonadales; family IMCC2047; genus CAMYIF01. The sequence goes on along the minus strand of CAMYIF010000024.1, from coordinate 5,486 downwards.
CCAAGTGCGCACCCGTATACCAGGCGAATAAAATAACAAATAAATCATTGCCTGTTTTCAAGCATCGAAACCCCCGTCTTTCAAGGCCCGCGGGCCCATAAACAAATCCCGTCTTTAGTTGCCAACTGGCAGGTAAACATTTATTGTCTGGTTGTATATGGCGACAAAAAAACAAAAAATACCCCTCGATGAACGGCTAAAAACTGCCGCTTCCAATGTTACCGATTTCGTCTGGATTACCGAGCTGGCCGACCTGCCGCAATGGCGAATCCGACTGGTTCGTGCCATGCGCGTTTTTTATGCCGTGGGAAGAGACTTGGCGGAAGGACAGTTAACCCTGCGGGCCATGAGCCTGGTTTTTACTACCCTGCTGTCGATCGTCCCCCTGTTGGCAGTCAGTTTTTCAGTATTGAAAGCCTTCGGTGTACACAACCAGATTGAACCGATTCTAACCGGTTTACTGACACCTCTTGGTGAAAGAGGAACCGAGATAACCTCAAACATCATCGGTTTTGTCGAAAATATGAAGGTCGGCGTTCTTGGCGCTGTTGGCCTTGCCATGCTGTTTTACACCGTCATTGCCCTGATGCAAAAGATCGAGGCTGCGTTTAATTATACCTGGCGTGTAACCCATTCGCGTCCATTGCACCAGCGTTTCAGCGATTACCTTTCGGTAATAATGATTGGGCCGGTATTGATTTTTTCGGCGATTGCCCTGACCGGCACCATGATGAATAACGAATTTGTCGTCTGGTTGTCCGGGTTTGAAGTCTTTGGTGAATTAATCAGGACAATTACGCGGTTACTACCCTATACGCTGATTATCCTTGCCTTCACCTTTATCTATGTATTCATTCCCAACACCAAGGTTAGTCTCAAGGCGGCGTTTATTGGCGCATTGATTTCCGGCGTTTTGTGGGAAACAAGTGGCTATTTGTTTGCCTCTTTTGTTGTATCTTCCGGCAAATATGCCGCCGTTTATTCGGCCTTTGCGTCACTCATGCTGTTACTGATCTGGTTATACCTTGGCTGGGTTATATTGCTGGTCGGTGCCAGCATTTCCTTTTATATCCAGAATCCGGAATATGTATCCACCCCGCGCCAACGAATATTGCTTAGCAACGCCATGAAAGAGCGGCTCGCCCTGCTGATCATGACTAAAATAGCAGAGAGGTATTATCAGAAAAAACCGGCCTACACCGCCAGGGCGCTTGGCTCCCAATTAAATATTTCCACCGATCTTGTTCGCCGTGTACTGGACGCGTTGGAAGCACAGAATTTGATCAAACAAAGCAATGACAAGATATCCGTCTATTTACCGGCCAGACCACTGGATGAAATGCAGCTTATCGATGTATTTACCGCAATTCGAGTAGCCAACGAAGACCGTCATCTGAATTCCAGGAAAATACCCAGGCATGCCGAGGTCGACCGGATAATTAACCGACTTGAAGACAGTAACAACCAGATACTTTCGCAAGAAACCATAAAGGATTTAGTGAGCAAACCTCCGCCCCCTAAATGATTGTCTGGTAACGCACAGCGACCACCTGGTAGATTTTTTCCCCGCCCGGTGTTACTACCACAACTTCATCGCCTTCCTGTTTTTTTAACAGGGCTTTTGCTATTGGCGCATCGATACTGATGTAGTCCGGGTGCATATCAAACTCGTCCGGACCAACAATACGGAACGTCCTGGAGCGATCGCTTTCATCGACAACAGTCACCCATGCACCAAAAAAAACCCGACTGGTATCGGCGGGAAACTGGTCAACGACCGTTAAAATTTCCAGGCGACGGGTTAAATAGCGGACCCGTCGATCGATCTCTCGCAGCTGTTTTTTGCCGTAGATATATTCGGCGTTTTCAGACCGGTCGCCCTGGGCAGCCGCCTCGGAAACAGCCCGGGTTACCTCTGGCCGTTTGACGCGCCATAAATACTGAAGCTCTTCCTGCAAACGCTTTTTTCCTGTCGGGGAAATATAATTTGACCCGGGCTTGCCCGGTGATCGGTATCGTCCCATACCTGATCTCCATCAATAAAAACGCTAATTGCAGACTGACCTTACCCGGTGCGGAAAAGGACCACCCGGTTGCGGCCAATCACTAAACGATTTGATCGATAACCACTACCGACCCCATGACAAATAAAATAACGAAGATTGACAGTTTGCGCATGGTTTCGCATCGTTTGCATTTTTTTCGCATATTGATATTCATACCTGAAGACTGCAAGAGTATAAGATTGTCGCTATTCGGATTTACCTTTTACGTCGTATAACTCCCTGACCTGAATGGCATCCACGCCAAGGCCGATCAAAATATCCGAAATAACCACGACCTGGTCTCCCGGTTTAAAACCCTCGCGATCAATCATGATGCGAAATGCATTGCCCAGCGTTTTCTCCGGATCGTGGCTGAAGTTAATCCGGTATGCATAGACGCTTCTGTTGAGTAGCAGTTGCCGACGCGTTCTACTGACGTTGGTAAAAGCGAATATGGTTGCACTTTGCGGGTGACAATTGGTAACAAAGTCAGCCATACGGCCACTGCGGGTTACCACAATGATAGCCTTGCTCTTGATGGATTCGGCCAGATGCACGGCACTGGCGGCAATACTCTGTTTGTAATTCATGAACTCGAGTTCATCGGTAAAACACAGGCCGCGCGTTCGCTCCGCAGCTTGTGCGATTTGGGACAGAAACTGGACGCACTTTAACGGGTATTTTCCAACCGTTGTCTCTCCCGATAACATGACCGCGTCCACTTCCTCGTAGATGGCATTGGCAACGTCCGTCACTTCTGCCCTGGTGGGCAACGGGTTTTCGATCATGGATTCGAGCAGATGCGTGGCAACGATGACCCGCTTGCCGCGCTGTGCACAGCGCCGGACAATACGCCGTTGAATGTTGGGTAATTCAAAAAAATCAACTTCAACGCCAAGGTCACCACGGGCAACCATGATGCCATCGGCCTCATCGATGATTTCTTCAAAATTCATGATCCCTTCGCGGTCTTCAATCTTGGCGATGATCTTTATTTTATCGGCCTTGTCCCCCAACAGCCCCCTGAGTTGACGAATATCGTCTGCCTCACGCACAAAAGAAAGCGCGATGAAATCCACCTCCTGTTCAATACCGAACTGGATATCCTTTTTATCCTTTTTGGTGATTGCCGGTAAATCAATTCGCACGCCCGGTAAATTGACATGCCGCTTGCTTTTCAGAGCGCCGCCATCAATCACGCAGCAAGTCATATGGTGTTTTTCCTTGCTTAAAACTTCCAGGTTAATCAACCCGTTATCGACCGTAATCTTGTCACCTGTGTGCACCGCGTCCATGAGACCTTCATAGTCAATATGAATGGATTGTTCCTCGACATTACCCTGGCCTCTAACGGTTATCCTGATTTCCGAACCTTCCTTCAGGTCAAGATCTGTATTCAGGTGCCCGGTACGAATTTCAGGGCCCTGTGTGTCCAGTAATACGGGCACACCATAGGGTACCTTCCTGTTCAGAGTGCGAATGGCTTTGATGACTTTAGCGTGTGATTCATGGTCACCATGTGACATGTTGAGGCGCACCACGTTCATACCCGCGTGGTACATTTTTTCAAGCATTTCAAACGACTCAGTGGCGGGGCCAATGGTGCAAATAATTTTTGTTTTCTTCACGGATTACCTCGAGACGGGTTGCCACTTTACCGCCTGCAACTGTGCACGAACTGTTAGCTGGCAGCATATAACATCGGACGAAAATCATCATAACAAAATATTTACCGCGCCAATGACAAAACCGGAAGGTAATGTTTAAATAACCCGATGAATGTTCCAAAACTGCGATGTCTTGACAAACAGGCCGCCATTTCAAGATTAACAAAACTTTAACAAACTATTGAAATACTCTAATCTTTTGTCCCCCAATTGATCTCCGGTAGCAATAATCATGAAAAAAAAGAACTGTTTTATTGGCAAAGAAATCAGCTGGCTGACATTTAATGAAAGGGTCCTCCAGGAAGCGGCCGATACCAATGTTCCATTAATAGAACGAGTTCGCTTCCTGGGAATATTCTCCAATAATTTCGATGAGTTTTTCCGGGTTACATTTTCCGACGTTAAACGTCGCCTGCTGGTGCTTAAAGGTGCTAACGACAAAAACAAGGAAGCTGACGACAAAAACAAGGAAAAGGAACTGCTGGTCAGCATTCAGCAAAAGGCGATGTCTCTGCAGAACGAATTTGACGTTGTTTACGCCGAAATACTCCGGTCGATGACCCGGCATAATATTTTCCTGATTAACGAGGAGCAGGTATTACCCCAGGAGCGCGAGTGGCTCAAAAAGTATTTCAGGGATACCGTACTTCCCCACCTGATACCCGTATTCGTAACCAAACAAACTAATTTGAGTTCATTTCTTAAAGACGAATTAACTTACCTTGCTATCGAAATAAAACAAAAAAGCATAACAAAATACGCCGTACTTGAAATTCCGGCCGATGATCTTCCCCGGTTTACCATAATGCCGAAACAAAGTGGCGATCAAAGAACAACCATTATCATGCTCGACAACATCATTCGTTACTGTATGGATGACCTTTTTCGAGGCCTGTTCGAGAACGCCAGATACATGGCCTACACCTTTAAAATTACCCGTGATGCGGAGTTCAGTGTTAGCGATGACATCAATGACACCTTGCTTGAACGCATGTCCCATGGCCTCAAACAACGTGTTACTGCGTTACCGGTTCGTTTCGTCTATGACCGGACCATGCCCAGGAAAATGCTGGGTTATTTTGTCCGTAAATTTAACTTCTCATCCTACGACAGCATTATGCCCGGCGGCCGTTACCATAACTTCAAAGACTTTATGAATTTCCCGGTTTTTGAACCGGAATCATTGGTCAACAGGAAACTGCCGGCACTGAACTGCAAGGATTTTGACAGCCACCCAATTGCGTTTGATGCCATCAAGGCGCAGGACATACTGGTTTACTACCCTTATCACAAGTTCAGGTATTTTACCGAGTTTGTCCGCCAGGCGGCGTATGATCCAAGCGTTAAAAAAATACAACTAACCTTGTACCGTGTCGGTTCCCATTCCACGGTGCTCTATTCACTGATTGATGCCAACAACAACGGCAAAGAAGTATCGGTAACCTTTGAATTGCGCGCCAGATTCGACGAAGCGGCAAACATCAATTGGGCAAAAAAATTAACTGCCGCCGGGGTAAAAGTGGATTTTGGACCGAGAACGCTAAAAGTTCATTCGAAGCTTTGCCTGGTAGATCGCCTCGAAAATGGACAGATTATTCGTTATGCACATATCAGTACGGGAAATTTCCATGAAAAAACAGCACAAATATATACCGACTTCTCGCTGTTCACCTGTCACCAGGGTATTGCCGACGAAGTTGAACAGACGTTTCAATCAATAAGAGACAAGAATTACAAAACCAGATACGAGCACCTTATTGTCTCTCCCCGTGAT
>CAMYIF010000023.1 GCA_947258415.1 uncultured Pseudomonadales bacterium | reverse complement strand
GGCCGGGGCGCACCTGCACGCGCAACTGGCCGTCTGGCTCGAGCCGCGCCGGCAGAGCGCTGTCGATCGACAGCGGCACAAAACCTTCCGGCAGTACCGGACCGAACAGTTCCTCGCGTACGCTCCCCGACACGTCAATCTGCAGTTTCGTTACGAGGTAGCTTGGAATGTCGTCCGCAACCAGCCTGTATACCTGCACGCTGACCGCATCCCGGGCTTGCCTGGCTGTCGGGCAGTCCTCCAGGCCTTTTACTTTTTGCAAGGCCAGCCGTATCGCCAAATCGTCGGCCGGGAATACATCCGGGCGTTGTAACGAAAACAGCAAATAAATCTCGGCGCTCCAGCGGCCCAGGCCACGCAGGGCAACGATATAATCAATCGCTGGTTCATTATCCATGGTATTTAAGTTTTCCGGTATAAACCTCTCATCAACCACAGCCCTGGCCAGACTGGTTACGTATTCCACTTTGCGCCCCGAAAGCCCCGCTGCCCGTAATGCCCCTTTAGGTAACGAGAGTAAATCTTCGGCATTCGGCCGATCCTTAAATAACGACCGGACACGACTCATTATCGTTGCGGCTGCCTGGCTGGATATTTGTTGGCTGACTATAGTCGACAGGAAGGTTTCGAACCCCATCGGCCAGATTTCATCCTCCGGGTAACCATAGGCATCGCGCACGGCAGCGATATGATGATCAATGCCGGCAAGCGCATCAATACCCTGTTTAACGTTAATCGGTTTAATTGTCTCGTGGTTCATTACCGGGACCGGGCTTGCCCGATTTATTAATATCAAACCAGGCCATCCCTTTTTAGTCTATTTTGCTCGAACTCTGGTGTCTCACCGCGTACTATCAACCGATCATAACCGGCTTTAATACAGCCAACAACCAACTCATAAACAGCTTGTATTTATTGACAGGAAGCTAAGCCCGGATGTACGACCTTCTCTGGTATCAATACGCACTCATCGGGCTTATTTTTGTGTGGACCGGTTTTGTACGATCAGGGCTTGGTTTCGGGGGTGCGGTTTTATCCCTGCCTTTTCTGCTCCTGATTGTCGACGACCCGCTGCTTTTCTTGCCCATTATTTCCGCGCACTTGCTGTTTTTCGTATCGATCGCTTTTATCAAGGAGGAATTAAAGCGCAGGCGGGCCCGCGAAGAAGATAAAAAACTGCCTCGCTTTAGCGTCGACTGGCCCTATTTAAAACACGCCCTCGGCATTATGATTGTGCCGAAAATCATCGGTATATTTGGGCTGATCACGTTACCGGGCCCAATACTGACTGGCATCGTTTTTATCATTGTCGCCGTCTATTCGGTGTCGTATATCATCAAGCGGCCCTTTACCAGCAAAAACAAATACCTGGACGTGCTTTTCCTGATGCTGGGCGGCTATATCAGCGGCACTTCGCTGATTGGCGGGCCGTTGATTATTGCCGTCTTTTCCACCCATGTGGCCAGGCACCAGCTGCGCAATACGCTGTTTATGTTGTGGTACATTCTCGTGGCTATCAAGATGGCCGGGTTTATCTATGCCGGGGTTGACCTGCAATTGATCCACCACCTTTGGCTGCTACCTTGCGCGGCTATCGGCACCGTCCTTGGCTTGTTTTTTCACGAATACCTGCAAAAGACCGATGCCTCCTTTTTTTATCAAATCCTGGGGTGTGTGCTTTTGTTGACCAGTATACTCGGGCTGGCTAAAGTCCTGTTTTAGCCCCATCCATGCCACCTTGATATTATCAACCAGATGCCAACACCTGTTTTTTCTTCATCGTTTGGAAACTTCAACCTGGAACGCATCCCGCACGACCCGACTTTCACATGGAGGGCCTGGGATGCCGCCGATGAGTACTGCCTGTCATATTTTCAGGAACATTTCCCTGATGTCCAGCATCCATTAGTATTAAATGACAGCTTCGGCGCACTCGGTGTTTGCCTGCACAAACGGCAGCCGACCCTGGTCAACGATTCGTTTGTCAGCCAACAGGCATTTGTGGAAAACCTGCAGCGTAACCGGCTCAACGATCTTCCGGTCAAGCAGCTCGATAGCCTGTCGCCCCTGCCCCATTCCGAAATTGCCATTATCAAGTTACCCAAGGCGGCCCGCTATTTTGAATGGCAACTGCGAATGCTTAACAAATACCTGCCAGCACGAACGCCGGTTATCATCGGCGCAATGGACAAATACCTGGGCAAGGCATTTTATACGCTGGCAGAACGTTACCTCGACGGGGCAACGACTTCTCGCGCGCGCAAGAAAGCGCGACTGATTGTCGGGCAAACCTCTGCCAAAACAGGGTCAAATAATCCCTTGTACGCGTTGAATGAAACCCTGCAACTGCCCGAGTTCGATATAACACTCACCAGCGCACCCAATGTTTTTTCCAGCAGGAAACTCGATATCGGCAGTCGTTTTTTCCTGGATAATTTCCCCGATCTTGCCGCTTGCAGGAAGATTATCGATTTGGGTTGCGGTAACGGTGTGCTTGGTCTGATGGCACTAAAAAGGCAACCGGGCGTACGAGTCACATTCGTCGACGAGTCGTACCATGCTATTCATTCAGCCAAACAATCGGTGGCCCTATTATTGACCGGCGAATCAACAAGCTGTGGCGGTGACATCTCGCAACAAAACGTCCATTACTCTGTGAATCATTGCTTAAAAGGTTATGAAAAAGACAGCAGCGACGCCGTGCTCTGCAACCCGCCCTTTCACCAGCAACAGGCCGTGGGTATTCAAATAGCCCGGGAGATGTTCCGAGACAGTGCGCGCGTACTACGTCCAAGCGGTACGCTGTATATCATCGGTAATCGCCACCTTGGCTATCATCTTGAATTGAAGAAATATTTTAAACGAGTCAGTATTATTGCCAGTGACAGGAAATTTGTACTTTTTGCGGCACAAAAGTAATCAATCGCGTGATTACCTGCGAAGAATAGCAATCCAGCGCCATAGGCTTAAAATATCCGCAAGCGCGGCCGCTACATACGTTAGCGCGCAGGCTTTCAATATTTGCCTGGCGGCCGGAAGCTGATGCTCCTCGACGTATTCTCCCTCGATCAGTATGGGCATTGCCTTGTTAAAGCTGGCATCCCATTCTTCAGGCAGGATAGCCGCGTAGGTGGCAACAGAAGCCAACATGGTTGCCACACCCAGCAGAGCGGTAAATATCATCGCGTGTGGAACATGAAGCAAGGCAAAGATAATGGGGGATGCCATTAAAATAACCGTGCCCAAACGCTGAAAGGTATGCGCCTTACCCAGGTAACGGGCACGCAACCTGGTGACCGGTTCCTTGCGGTTAAACTGGATGGCATGACCCACTTCGTGGGCGGCAACCGTTACTGCTGTTAATGATTTACCGTGAAAAACACGCGGGCTGAGCCCGACCACGTTTTCGTCAGGACTGTAATAATCCTCATTCGGTGCGGTTTCCCTGACTTCAACACCTTCCAGTTCGAACCGACTGATCAGATGCCGGGCAAATTCACCCCCTGTACCAGGAATATTTTTCAGGTCTTTGCTGTGACGTTTCAATACCCACTTCACCCAAAGGCTCGGTGCATATATCAATAAAACCACGGCAACGAAAAGCAAAATATAAAACATTGATCTACTCGTTACAGGCCAAGACGCCTGAATTCAACTTCAGGCACGCCCGTTTCCCAGGCGTTGGAAAAAAGACGGTGGTACTTGATTGCATCACCGCCTGCATGGAATTTGACTGTACCCTCATAACTATTCCAGTGATTGCGGACTAAAAGGCCAACATCGTCGGCCAGCAAATAACACTTGGTCTTATCACGAAAATCCTTGTCGGTACGACGGATTTGAATTTGGCTGGACAATCGTTGCGATTCCTCGATTAACAGGTGTCCACATTTCAGTGCCGGAACAGGGTCCTGCACCAGAATTTGCACAAAGGTACTCCGGTGCCACTTGACAATTTTAACGACGGATTTAACGAACGCCTCGTTGTTATAAATCATCTCTTCAAGATCATGTGAAAAAATTTTTAAGCAGCGCCGGCTTTGACGGGCCAGCAACAGGGCGGCAAGCTGGACTTCTGCCGGTGTAGATATTTTAAACGGCGTTTGCGTTTCCCCCAGGATTGCATCTTCCAGACTCACCGGGTCATTTCCATCGTTACTTTTATGTTTCATAATGCCTTCCTTCGTACGCATGCATTTGGGCGCAATTCTGCTGTATCCGATTACAGATGCAGCCAAACCATTAACTAACATTATAAAAGCAGCCGCCAACGGGTTAAATATCCTGACGATTGCTTATTTCATTCTGCCAAAGTTTATATTACTCAGGCAAATCCAACCAGAACCGGCCGAATCCTGACAGGAATCGCCAGTAATTTCACGAAAATGACCAGTATGCGAGCAATAGGATATAATAATATTGTTTGCTCATATTCAGGTTCTATTCAGCTTCCCTGTTGCAGAATATGACCTGTAAAACAAAATCAGGGTGGCGTGCTGGAGGTTAAAATGAAAAAACTATTGGTCGCTCTGGTGTCCGGGCTGATGGTCTTTGGCACCAATTCGGTGATGGCTTACGGTAATCACTACAAACACCCGGGTTACTACGGCCACAAAAAACATCAGGGTTATTATGGACACGGTGGCCATCGTAAACACCACAGGGGCCATAATTCGCATAACGCTGCTTACCTGGCTGGCGGGCTTATACTGGGTTCGATTATCGCACACAGTTACCATAATCATCACTATTCGCACCGCCCTGCTTACCGTGTCGTGCACCGCTCCAGCTATCATGAACCAGTGGTGAGGCGCCAGATAATCTACAGCACCCGCGTATATGAACCTCACCCGGAACAAATTATCAGCGGTCGTCATTTTTATCAGGACCTGGAAGGTAATTGTTACGAAATTTTACGCTCCGATGAAGGCGATGAGTTGAAGAAACAACTCCCCGAGGAAACCTGTAACTGGTAACTGCCGGCGCTTACCCGGGGACAGCAAAAACAACTGGCAGAAGGTGTCCTTTTTATCCAGCTCCCCCGAACGGAAATAAAATTAATCAAATCCTGATTCCCGCATTAATCCCAGTCAAAATCACATCCTGCCTGGATAATCCTGTATCGAATAATTAACCGACACCTGAACCTTGTTGCAACGATGCATTACTCAAGGTACTTGCGCGCAAACCAGCAACTTGCCCTGATTTCAAATGATTGCTCTCGCGCCCAGTTCATTCCAGTTTTTACCAGTAATTCAGCATACCCCTTACCCCGTGAAGCATGTGGTACATAGGTGCGAGTAAAATTGATTTTTTTGCCTGCCAAGTCATAGTCCAGCACCGCCAGATTATCGCCCAGGTTAATAATAAAGCGGTTTTTTTCCTGTTCGTGTTCTACCCGCACCATGCGCTACCCTGTTTCTTATCCGGAAGACCGATTCAATAATTGATCAATGTGATCGAGCGAAACGCGGTAATCCCTGTAATCCTTGTCGACAGGCCGCAAACCGCTTTCACCCTCGACCTGAAGAGCCAGCGAGGGAAAGCCTGAAATCGGTGAGCGCCGGGCAAATTGTATTTGTTCGCCCAATTTCTGATGGGTATCGCCGGATTCAAGGTCACGTTCAAATTTCGCTGTATTCAATTGCAACTCGCTGGCAAACTGGACGAGCACATCAGTATCAGATGGGTTCATTGCGCGCAAATAATAGCCATGCTGAACCGCCTCAATCATATCTTCCTCTCGTCCCTGGTTGCCTGCTGCAATAACCGCGCGGCAGGCTTTGTAAGTCGAACGGCGAGGTTGGTTTTTTCTCCAGAAGTCAAAATTAAACTCGGTTCCAAACAGGTTATGTATATTACGCCAGTGACCCTGAATAGCTTCCCTGGTTTCCGCTGGCATGGGCTGGTCGGTATCGGCCGCCAGTCCACCGAGAACATTCACGACTTTTACCGTTTCGGGTAAATGTTGCCTGAGCCGCGTCCAGACCGGCCGGTAAGCCCAGCACCAGCTGCACATGGGGTCAAGAAAAAAATAAAGCGTCGGTTGATTTTTTTTCAAAAAAGTTTTTTATCTTTTGCGCATTATCCCACGCATCCCGGTAACCCGTATCCATTAATTCCCGGCAAAAGTCTCCGTCAAACATCAAATAACTGGCAAAACTGGCGCCTGCCCCATGCCCTCGAGCACCGAGCAAGCGAAAAAACGTGCGTACACTCCGCGGTTGACGATGGATATATTTCAAGGCCAGCTCATCAATTTCAACCGACGGTGCAATTACTTCAATATCAATTTTTTCCAGTGATGTGCGCACCGTGCTTTCACAATGGTAATCCTCGATCAGCATGTTAAGTTTGGTTGCCAGTTCGATATCGGCTTCCAGATTATCGATAAATTCGCGATTCAGTAAATGCCCGGCCATCTGCGCAATCGTGGGCGGTTCGATCTCGTGGGTCTCTTCCTGGACTGTATCATTCGCGCTCACCCCGACAACAAAAAGCCGGGTCGCACCCAAACGTACTGACGAGCTCAAAGGGTGTAGCTGCCTGAGCGCGCCATCGCCAAAATAATTCCCGTTTAGTCGTTGCGGTGGAAACAGGATGGGGATCGCGGCAGATGCCATAATATGATCCAGCGTAATCTGGGCGTATTTCCCTTTTCGATGCGCCCTTTTCCAGGGTGCCACTTTCTTGCCATGGTAAAAGGACACCGATACCCCTGTCGAGTAGTCCATCGCGGTTACGGCAAGGTTATTCAGGATGCCGTTATCAAGATTTCGATAAATAGCATCAAAATCCAGCCATTCGGTTAACAAAAGACGCAGGGGGCAATTATCCAGCAAGGCCACCGGTTCCTTGGTAGACACAGCCGCGGATTGACCAAGCCGCAATGTGTTCCATATAACGCTAAACCAACTGGTTTTATATACGTCACTGGGTTCCAGGCAGCTCCAGACGTTTTGTAACCGGTGGATACCGGTATTCAAATCGTGGGCATATCCTGCGAGAAATGCGGCATTAATGGCGCCTGCCGAGGTGCCGCAAATTATCTTGAACGGATTACGTTTGAATTTACATATTTCCTGTACACCGCGGACCACCCCTACCTGATAGGAAGCACGCGCCCCACCGCCTGAAAGGACTAAAGCTGTCATTTTTATAACCTTTTAAGGCTAATTATATTCAATATCTCTTCCTTTCGTAGAATGGTATTCATGCCAGCCTATTGTGACAGCAGGTTTAATAAAGAGTATAGCCTGTACGCGAGAATAAATTGTCGGTTAACTGAATTTCTCTAACTACGATAAATAACCCCTGTACATTTTATTGATTGCCCATAATGGCGATACTTGCCACTTGGCCAGATATTAGGGCATATACCCTGATAATTACTACATGATAGAATTTCTGACAGCAAAAACAGCAATAAATCCTGATTTCGGTTGGTAGACACCCTGTTCGATTGACCTGTTAGCCTTTACCAAGGCTATGTATAAACGCAGGAATAAAAAAGTGCAGGATATTCAGGCTTACCAACAAAACCTTACGGGAGAAACAATATGTCGGCATTCAAGGGAAGTTGTTTGTGTGGCCAAATAAGCTACGAAGTTGAAGGTGAAGCAAAGGCATTTTTTCATTGCCATTGCCAGCGGTGCAGGAAAAGCACAGGTACCGGGCACGCCAGCAATATTCGAATCAATGCGGAAAATATCAAGTGGACCCGGGGCGGATCTATGATAAAAAGCTACAAGGTGCCCGAGGCAGAACGCTTCAAGAATGTTTTTTGTGGCCAGTGTGGCTCAATCCTGCCCAGGCATTTCCCCGATCATGGGTTTGTTATAATACCGGCCGGAACGCTGGATTCACCGATTGAGATAGAACCACAGGGGCGTATTTTCTACACATCAAAGGCAGATTGGTCCTGTCAGGACGACCTGCCAACCTACGAAGAATACCCAGATTAGGAAGTTGTTTTCGTTAGGCGTTCTGGCCATCCAGTAACATTTCCAGCCTTCCGTCTGGTAATAAAAGCCTTTTGTTGATCTTGAAGCACTTCAGCAAGAGGTTCACATCGGCGGGTTGATGGGGGTAAGGTTTCAATTCTTTTCCCCTGTGCTGTTTTACACACAAGTTTCCGCCCTGCTGAATCCCGTAGTCCTGCTGCTCCAGTGATTTTTGCTTGTTGAGTACACCAAAGCCGTGTGCGCGAGTGTTTTTATCGACATAAGGCGATAGCGCCTTGTTGAATGCCCTGAACGCCGGTACATCAAGGAAATTCAGGATGTCCCAGAACATGCAGATATCAAATTTCGTGCCCGGTGGAAAATCAAGCAAACGTTTAAATTGTTTATCCAGCACAGCATCGGTGGCGGGGTTTTTCTGATGCTGCACGATAGGCGCTGAATATAAATCAGCAAAATGCAGGCGACACCTGAAGTCGCTAAAGAAATTAACTGTTTCCGGAACGGCTGAGCCTATATCCAGAACAATTAAGGGGCGACTTGCGTCCACCCCTTCGAATAACGATGAAAATAATTTACTTTGCAACTTTAATTCTTTTTCATTCACCAAAGGTAATTCATTACTGGCACTTTAACTCGAAACCCAATGGTGGCATTTTGCCTGTCGAAGAAGTTTAACTGCGTTTGACAGCACCCGTAGTTACCGCTCCATCCTTGGGTTTCTCGCTGGTGGCTTGCGCTTTTGTAGGTGCGCTTATCGAAGTAACCGAAGATTCGCTGGCTTTTTCACCCGGATTCATATCAATGCTGCCTTTGAACTTGGCGCCATCTTCCAGCGTGACCCGCGGAGCGACGATATTACCTTTGACGCGCCCTGTCTTGGAAACAACAACTTTTTCATTACCGGCTATATCGCCTTTAACTTCGCCGTCTATCTTGATTACTTTGGCAGAAATATTGGCATTTACGCGCCCAGAATTCCCAACCGTTACTTCCTTTGTATTCAGGTCAATTTTACCTTCTACCTTGCCGTCAATGATCAGGTTCTCATCACCGGAAATATCGCCCTTGATGACAATACTGGAGCCGATCATTGAAGTAACCCTCGGGTTGGAGACAGTGGACGAACCATAGCTGACCGGACTCTGTACGGCTACTGTATTGTCCTGCGGTGCTTCATTTTGTTTACTGCTTTTTTGCTTTTCAAACATAATATTCCTCTATTCCTGATAAATAAGTTGTTTCACCTGCCAGGCATATTCGGCCATGACTTCCAGGCGGGGCCAAACGAATAGCATTGAAAAGTATAGCTACTAGCCAGTGAAATGCGCGTGTTTAAATCCGTTTATTTCAAGGCCGCCTGTTCGGGTCGCATTAATTGCAAAATTGCCATGGGCGATTAATAACACCAATAACATAGAAATCAACAACATAGACAACTAATGAAATTTTGGTCTCTAAAATCGCCTTTAAACGGGCGCGTATTTATAATTATTTAATCTAAAAATGTCAATCTAAAAAAAATTAATCGTAATTTTATGTTGTTTTGGAGAATCACCGATTTGCACGAAGAGTGAACAACTCTTTGCATGGTTAAGGAACAACGAATAGCAGCTGAAAGACATTTATCAAGAAGATGTTTTTTGCATTTGCAAATGATAGAGGCGCTTATTGAGCATTTCGTAGGATAGTTCGGGTTCGAAGAATATATTCATCCGTGTTAACAGCGCATCTGCCAAAATAAGCTGCCCATTGTCCAGCATGGAAGTGACCTGCTCGATAATTTTTACCTTGATATCACTCAGGCCATCGGCGGCGATTGAATTTCCTGCATCCAATACCAGCACCTGACGGTAAAAGATGACGGCATTATCATCGGCGGGTCGAAGCAATTTTCCAGCCGAGTATTTCATTGCTGCCTGCTGTAAAAGCCAATCAATATCGACTTTCCCGGGCGGGATTCGAGGTTGGGTGATCGGCCTTTCTGCAAACGAATTTGTAAACGGCAGGTTATTATTGGCCGGGCCGGTTACAGGCAAGCCCTGCTCCGTGGCGGCTGTCAGCAAAGATCGGTTTACGGCTGATAACGAGGTATCGGGCCAGGGAGCAGATTTTATTGCCGGCCCCCCGACCTTGTCAGGTTGGTGAGAAATCATCCGTTTTTCAGATGAGCCAGCCGTCTCCATTAGTCGCTCTTTAAAATATCGGTAGGATGATATCAATAGCCCGGATAATTTGTCCCGGGCGATAGCTAATTCATAAGCAAGTGGCTTAATCAAAAGTGTATCCGGCAATTTTTCATGCCCAAGATAAAGTCCCCCCACCAACAGGACCATTATGAAGAAGAATCGGCGCAGCCAATAAAATATCGATTTTAGTTTGGACTTCCCCCGCTCAGTCGCAGTGCTAACGATTTGCTCAGCTTGCGCGCGCCATGGCTTGATGCCTGGCGGTTTGTGTAATGCCTTTTCGGAGGAAGCATCCTGTTTACTATTTTGCCGGGCCGTGTTTTTCGGTGAAACCGTTGCATCCGCAGGTCTGACTAAATCAACATCATTGGGCGGGTTATCCAGTTCAACCGGTTTTTTTCGGCGCTCTTTACGTGGTTGTTTTTTTTGAACTTTATTGTTTGGGCGATTATTACTTTGTAGTGCATGTCTGTGGTTCAATTTTTCGAGCAAATCCGCGTTTGTCTGACCATTGCTTTTTGTAGCGGAAGGATTTGGTTTTTTTGGATCAACGTTTAACCGGTCAGATTGTGCTGCCTGTAATGACAGGGATGTGGGCAGAATAACGACATTATCTTTCTTGTCATTTTCCACAGAGCCTTGTGCCTGTTTCAAGTGACCATCATTAGAAATGCCCGCCTTGATAATCTCCTCATCGTCGAGCATATCGAGGACCAGCGTCAATTCCGCGCCTGATTGAAAGCGCTCTTCGGGTGGTTTAGCCAAGGCGGTATCGACGATATTCTGAAACATCGACAATGACTTTTTCAAGCGTGGAATGGTTTCATTAAGGTGTTTGCAGGCAGTTTCCTCTGGTGTCGGGGCCTTGTAAGGCGCTACACCGGCTAGCAAGGTATAAAATATCACCCCGAGACTGTAAAGGTCTGAACGAATATCCAGCGGTTTACCCTGTATTTGTTCCGGGCTCAAATAGGTTGCCGAACGGGTTGATAAATTTTGGCTTGCCCTGTTCTGGTTTGGAGGCAACTCATACCCGACCAGAATGACACGGCTATCGTGCTCGGAGATAATGATATTGGACAATTTCAGGTTAAAGTGCCCACAACCCCTGGAGTGCAGGTAATCAAGCGTTTTCGCAATTTGCTTGATAACATAGATCTTGTCCAGCAAACACATTTCCTTGTACTTGGCACCAAGGCTGGTACCCGGCACATATTCCCTGACCACGTAAACATTGTCACCATCGCCGCCCACTTCGTGCACTCTGGCGATATTCGGATGGGAAATGGCGCTAACGGTTTGCCCCTCCTCGATATAAGATCCCAGTGAGGTAGGATCGGGCAAAAGATTCTTCGACAGGAACTTTACGACGACTCGCCGCCCAGAACTTTTCTGTGTGGCCAGGTAATTGTCGCCCTCTTCGTCTTCGCGAAAAGGTTCAATATTCTGGTATCCGGGTATTTCCATAGGGTGTTATCTTTTAAGCTCTCTCGTCATATTCGGTTCGTTCCAGCATGCCAACAAGGGAACTGCAATAACTATGCCTTTCCTGTAAAAAGGCTTTATTTACAATATCTTACAGTTTTATTATAAAAATTAATTGTAAACTGCGCATTAAATGACTCAATTTGTAAAAATAACTGACACATTCAGGCAGCCCAAAACCGCTGCCGACAGTCAGTTCTGCTGTCTTTTACCATAAAAAAGCATCTACAATCAGTTGCATACTATTGTAAATCGTTTCCAATCAAGGTGATTTAAATCAATCTGGCGCGTTATGGTCGAACTGTCTGACATTTTGCTTTTCAGTCTATTATCTGCGCTGATCTATTATTGGTGGAGTTCCCAGGGAATAAAGCAAGTTGCACTTGAAGCCGCCAAGTCATACTGCCAGGAAAAAGAACTTCAGCTGCTCGATGAAAGCATGGTGTTATCGCGTCTTTGGTATAATCGAAACGATAAGGGCAGGCTTCAGTTATCCAGGCGATTTAATTTCGAATTTACCTCGACGGGTGAACAGCGATACCGGGGTGAAATCAGCATGCTGGGCAGGCGGGTCACTGGGGGTGTGCTGGATGCCTACCGGATATAAATTTGCTTGCAATCAATTGACCTTTCGCAAGATAGTACGGCTATAATCCACGCTGCCATTCCTGCCTCAACGGGATTGCACTCGGGTTACAAATAGCCTTGTTGACCGTTTCCAGCAGCGCTTCCTTATCCTGGTTCAATGTGCCCTTCAGAATCAGGTAGTTCGAGGCATGATCGCTACGAAAGATGGTTTTTTCCAGTTCCAGGTGGGTCAGCAGTGATTGCATTTCCCTGAAAAGGTGTTGCTGGTCGAGGGGAATAAACTCGCCATTAAAGCCCGCCTGGTATCTTTTCATACCCTCCGGAAAGGAGAGAACAAGCGTTGACAGGTATTCGGGTTGGGCTTCGTTCATTAACCGGGCAGAATTAATCGCGTGCTGTTGACTGTATTTCACCCCGCCGATGCCATTTAAAATCATCACGGAGCTTTTCATCCCGGCCTGCTTTATTTTTTGTAACGAATTCAGGGAAGACGCGAAGGTTTCCCCTTTTTCTATTTTTTGCAGTAACAGGTCATCGCCCGTTTCGCAGCCGACGTACATTAGGCTCAAGCCCATTTCCCGTAAGTCTGCAAGTTCTGCGACCGTCTTGTTTTTAAGATTACGCGGCAAACAATAGGAGGCAACCCGGTCGATATCCGGGAAAACATTCTTTATCGCGCTCATGATAGCCTTCAGGCGACGGTAGGATAATGTCATGGCATCACCGTCGGCCAGGAAAATACGCCTTACCGGAACGCCTGAACGGGCGATAGCATCCAGCTCTTGTTCAATTTTTTCCTGCGCCTTGGGGCGGAAACGTTTCTGCTCCTGCGTGTACATTTCGCAGAATGTACATTTATTCCACGAGCAACCATTGGTGACTTGCAGGATAAGCGAGCGGGCTTCGCTGGGTGGTCTGAATACAGGATCGATATAATCAAGTGGGTACATGGCTCTATTCTCAACAATTCCGGGCAAGCAATCAAGAACCGGTTATTTTTGTCACTCGGCAGGCCGAGACCCGGCTTTAAATAAATCCTGCGGCAAAAACTTCCGGGTATCCCGGTGGTTTTAAAAATGGCTAATTCATCAAATGGTTCGCATGAAAGCGCAAATGCGAATCAATAAAACTCGCGATAAAATAATAGCTATGGTCATAACCTTCATGGCGTCGCAACTCCAGCGGGTAACTACTGGCTCTCGCCGCGGCTTCCAGGGTTTCGGGTTTCAATTGTTCGGCCAGGAATTCGTCCGATTCTCCCTGGTCGACTATCGCCGGGACAAATTGTTCGGCTTTTTTCATTAACTCGCTGGCGTCATGTTTTCGCCACGCCTGTCTGTCTTCACCCAGATAGGCAGTGAAGGCCTTTTGACCCCAGGGACAATTAACCGGGTTACACACCGGGCTGAACGCCGAAACCGAGCAATATCGTTCGGGGTTTATCATCGCTACTGTCAGCGCACCGTGCCCGCCCATGGAGTGCCCGGCAATTGAACGCCGGCAAGTTACCGGGAATTCGGCCTCGATTATCCCGGGTAGTTCATTGACCACGTAATCGTACATACGGTAGTGGCGACTCCAGGGCGACCGGGTCGCGTTAACGTAAAAACCGGCGCCCTGGCCCAGGTCATAGCTATCATCGTCCGCAACACTCTCGCCACGCGGGCTGGTATCGGGCGCAATAATGGCTATTCCCAGTTCCGCCGCACTGCGTTGGGCACCGGCCTTTTGCATAAAATTCTGTTCAGTACAGGTCAGGCCGGACAGCCAGTAGAGGACAGGGACTTTTTGCCCTGCGGCCACTTGCGGTGGCAGGTAAACTGCAAAACGCATGTTGCAGTCCAGCGACTCGGAGGTGTGGCTATACTGCTCGTGCCATCCGCCAAAACTTTTATTCGCAGCCAGCTTTTTCAGCGACATTTAATATCCTGAAGACAGTTGCGCCACAAAGGCGACAAACACAGCCTATTTATCAAAATGAATGACAGTTCGAATACTTTCACCCCGGTGCAAAAGCTCGAAAGCATGATTGATATCTTCCAGACTCATGGTATGAGTAATGAAATCGTCCAGTTTAAATTCACCCTTCAGGTAACGCTCAACCAATCCGGGCAACTCGGTGCGGCCCTTTACTCCGCCAAATGCCGAGCCTCGCCAGACTCGCCCCGTCACCAACTGGAACGGGCGTGTAGATATCTCTTGCCCGGCACCAGCGACGCCAATAATCACCGATTCGCCCCAACCCTTGTGACAACATTCCAGCGCAGAACGCATTACCTTGACATTGCCGATACACTCAAAAGAATAATCGACGCCACCATCGGTCAAATCAACGATGACATCCTGGACAGGCTGATCATAATCGTCTGGGTTTATACAGTCGGTGGCGCCCAGTTTCCGAGCCAGTTCGAACTTGCCTTCGTTGATATCGATGGCAATAATACGGGAAGCTTTTGCCATGGTTGCGCCGATAATTGCTGACAAACCCACGCCACCCAGGCCAAAAACAGCAACACTGGCACCTTTTTCGACTTTCGCGGTATTCATTACCGCACCCATACCGGTGGTCACACCACAACCAAGCAGGCAGACCTCTTCGAGGGGTGCATCATGATTCACCCGGGCCAGTGATATCTCGGGTAAAACGGTATACTCAGAGAATGTCGAACAGCCCATATAATGAAAAATGGGCTGACCATCCTTGTAGAAACGGGTAGTTCCATCGGGCATCAGGCCTCTTCCCTGGGTTTCCCTGATTTTTTGGCAGAGGTTGGTTTTTCCAGACAGGCAAAACTTGCATTCTCCGCATTCCGGCGTATAGAGAGGGATTACGTGATCGCCAACTTTCACGCTGCTCACGCCTTCACCGACCTGTTCGACAATGCCGCCGCCCTCGTGCCCTAAAATGCAGGGAAAATTACCTTCAGGGTCATCACCGGACAGGGTAAATGCATCTGTGTGACAAACACCGGAGGCCAGTATCCTGACCAGCACTTCGCCCACCCTGGGCAACAAAACATCGACCTCTTCGATGGTCAAGGGCTGTCCTGGCTTCCAGGCAATTGCAGCCCTTGATTTAATAGATTTTTCCGGCATATTAACTCTCTTGTGTTGGTTCCTGGATTAAAAGAAAGCGGGTATGGGGTAACACCAGCCTTTTAATCCCGGTAAAGTTATTCGTAATATACCTGCAGGTATATTAATTCCCTTGCAGGAATATTAGACTTTCTGACTGGCAGAGACAATCGTAATGCAGCATACTACCGTTCACGAAATCAAGTGTCAGGATAATGCACCCGGATAACTGGTAAGTGGTAACTGGCAGCAAGCAAGACAGCACTCACAGGAAAATGGAACAAATCAAACTGGTTGCCCATCGCGGTTACCAAAAACTGTTTCCGGAAAACACGCTAATTAGCATGACCGAGGCGATTAGGGCGGGCGCGTTTTTTATCGAAACCGATGTACAACTCAGTGCCGACCAGACACCCGTGTTGTACCACGATCGGACCATGGAGCGTTTAAGTGATGTATCCGGTGCCATTCACAATTACACCTCGGAACAGTTGAGTTCGATACCCTTGTTTGAACCCCGAAGATTTTCAGATACCTATATCGACCAGAAAATTTTACCGCTCGAAGGTCTGGTTAACCTGTTAAAAGCATACCCTGACGTGAGCGCGTTTGTAGAAGTCAAACGCTGCACCATTGATTTTCACGGGATAGACCTGGTTTACCATCGTGTCAGCGAAGTGCTTCAACCGATCAGGAACCGGTGTATTTTAATGAGTTTTTCGCTTCCATTCATGCAATATGCCAGATCAGCAGGCTGGCGATTAACCGGACTGGTGCTGGCCCACGGCAATGACGCATTCCAGCCAGATATAAAGGCATTGGCACCCGAATTTATTTTCTGCGATTACGATTCAAAACCATCGGTCAGTATCGATTACAAATCCGAAATACCCGAATGGGTGTTTTATGAAATAGACCAGGCAGAAGTGGCACTCAGGCTTAACCGCCAGGGCGTCAACTACATAGAGACTTTTGACTATGTTGGCCTGAAATCCAGTCTTGAACCACAAGGGGCCATCTAGGTGCTGGAAAAGGAATATGACGTTGCCATTATCGGTGGCGGCATTCACGGCGCCGGCATTGCCCAGGCAGCCTCGGCTGACGGTTTCAAAGTACTGTTGCTGGAACAAACCGACTGGGCCGCCGGGACATCACAAAAATCCAGCAAACTTATCCATGGCGGCCTGCGTTACCTGCAAAACGGACAAATTGGCCTTGTATGGGAATGTCTTCGGGAAAGGGAACGCCTTCTGGTCAATGCCCCCGAGCTGGTAACCCGTAACCAATTCCTTATTCCTGTTTACAAGCACTCAAAGCTTAAAAGCTGGAAAATCCGGTTGGGTTTATCGCTTTATGCCCTGCTCGCTGGCGTCAAGAAGAACCGCTTTTCAAAACTGCCCGAATCAGAATGGGACCAGTTAAAGGGCCTGGAGAAAGAAAACCTGGTGGCTGTTTATGCCTACCAGGATGCCCAGACAGATGACCGCTTACTCACAAAAGCCGTAGTTGAGTCTGCACAGTTACTGGGTGCCGAGACACTTTGTCCCGCCAGTTTTATCGCCGCAGAGCAACTAACCAACACCTATAAAATCAGGTTTCAGCAGGATAACTCCGAATTTGAAACCGAATGCCGAATTTTAGTTAACGCCGGTGGCCCCTGGATAAATGATATTGTCAGGCTGATTACACCAACACCGCCATCCATTGACATTGACCTGGTACAGGGTACACATATTGTTATTTCCGGGCTAATTAGCGAAAACTGTTTTTACCTGGAGGCCCCCAAAGACCAGCGCGCGGTATTCCTGATGCCCTGGTATGGTAATACCCTGGTTGGCACGACAGAAACACTCTATGAGGGCCAACCCGGGGACGCTGTTCCCTTGCAGGAAGAAGAAGATTACCTGACGGATACCCTGTCGCACTACTTCCCGGGTTTGAGGGTAAATATCGTGGAACGCTTTGCCGGCCTTCGCGTATTACCACATTCTGAAAAGTCATCCTTTCAACGCTCCAGAGAAACCCGGTTTGTCTGCAGTAATTCCAGCACGCCTATGTATATCGGTATTTACGGCGGCAAGCTGACCGGTTACCGGGCTACAGCGTCAAAAGTAATGAAACATGTGCACAAGGTAATTGGCCGACGGCAGATCAGGGCCGATACCCGCTCGCTGAAATTACGTGCTCAGTGATCCAGGCAGTCAACAAGCGCCTTGTGCCATCGTGTATATCGATCCCCCAGCAGCTTCGACTCCGGGTGCCTGACATGAAACCACTCGCCATCAACCGGTTGCCATTTACCAGGCTGATTGGCCAGTAAGTAAACTGCGCCAAGCGCTGTGGCTTCCAACTGCAGCGGTCGCCAGACATCTATTTGACTGACATCCGCCAGAATTTGGCAAAAGCCCCGGATATTGGCCAACCCACCGGAGACGATCAGCTTATTGGGTTGATAACCGGCACGCTGCAGGCATTGAATGTTGACGGTCAAAAGAAACGCAATGCTTTCAAGCACAGATGTTAGCTTCATCTTTGGCGTTCCGCTACCGATAAAACGGGGTTCCAGCCCCGGCTGCCAAAAAGGCGAGCCCAGGCCGCCTATCGCATTTATAAACAAAGGTGGGGCACAGGGTTGGTCGACCGACAGGTCAATATCTTCGCCTTCACCCAAATCCAATTGTTCACGCGCCCACACAAGGGCACTACCGGCACCATTAACCGTGCCTTCAATAACGAACCGGGCTTGCCCGTTTTTGGCATCCTGGCGATACACAATACTCTTTAACAACTCAGGCGGGTCATACAGCATGGGATTTGCCTGCATGGATACAAAGGCCCCGGTACCGACATTCACGTAAGCGCTTTCAGACTCGAGTTGACCCAATGAAAACAGGGCGGCCGACTGGTCACCGTTAACCAGCCTGAGTGGTATGCACAGTTCATCAATTTCAAGGCTGCCGAATTCGTATGTCGTCGGCACTAACGTCGGCAAGACAGCCTCGGGAATGGCAAAGCAGGCCAGAAGCTGTTCATCCCAGCAATGCCTTTCTATGTTATACAGCAGGGTACGGGAAGCATTTGCCGGGTCGGCACAGATTGTCCGCTCCCGGGTCAGGCGGGCCGTCAGGAAACTGGACAGCGGGCCAATGCACAACTCGCCTTTGGCCAGTGAGGATTGAACAGCTTCAACCTGATCGAGACACCAACGTATTTTGCTGGCCCCGTAGTGTGGACTCAGGCGCAAACCGGTTCGCTTTTGCAGCCAGTCCCCGGAAATGGGAAGATTAGCCAGCCATTTGTCTGCACGCCTGTCCTGCCAGCTGATGACCGGGTACAAAGCCTCACCCGTATAACGCTGCCAACAAACCAGGCTTGAACGCTGGGTAACCAGTGCTGCGCTGCGGATATTTGACCTTTCCTGGATGGATAGCCCGGCCAGTGCCCTTGTCGCCGATTGCAGGAGCGAATCAACCAATTGCCCGGGGTCCTGTTCAACCCACCCGGGTTTAGGATTCATGGTACTTACGGGTACGGACGCCTGCGATAAAACCCGGCCCTGGTCATCAATGATCAGCGACCGACTACTTTGACCACCCTGGTCCAGCGCGAGATACAGCTTCCCGGTCATGACAAAAAGCGCCTTTTGGCTAAAGCCCAACGAAGCCTGTTATTGCCTTCGAGCCGTTTTGAGTGACCGGTACATGCGCCAACCCCGAAGCCGGCAAGTTCAGGCGATCTCGCACCAGTCAAAACCACTATCCTGATTGGCCAGTATTAATCCGCTTATTCCATCGGGTATAGCACGGGAAATTTCCGCTGACACGTGTTCGACGGTATTATTCTGCTGGCTTATATGGGAAACGATCAGGTGCTGAAGCTTGTTGGTGTCAATATCCAGGAGTAATTGCACCGCCTGGGAGTTACTCAGATGACCGTATTTACCCAGAATCCGCTGCTTTAAACGATGCGGATAAGGGCCCTGCGCGAGTAGCTCCGGATCATGGTTGCACTCCAGAAGCAATGCATCAAGGCCAGAGTACTGCTGACGAATAAAGGGTGTAATGCTGCCCAGGTCGGTTAAAACGCCCAATCTTTTTTTGCCATTCTCAAAAATATATTGGCACGGTTCCCGGGCGTCATGCGGTACCGGAACAGGCAGAATCAGGATCTCATCGACCTGGAAACTTTCATGACTATTTATCAGGTTCAGGTTCGGCAATTTACCAAAACGGCCGGTATGCCAGGTACCTTCCGTCATATAGACCGGGATCTTGTATTTACGCGCTAATGGACCCACGCCTTTGACATGATCACTGTGCTCATGGGTAACCAGTATCGCGCCAAGTTCTGAAGCGGATTTGTTGAATTTCTGTAGCCTGAGTTCGGTTTCCCTGACGGTAAATCCGCAATCGAGCAACAGGCAAGTATCTGCGTACTCAATGAGAGTGGCATTACCACGGCTACCACTTCCCAATGACGCAAATCTCACTAAATCAGGTTCTCCCTGATTTTCTCGATCAGTGCGTTGCCAATGGTTTGACCGGTAGAAGCTTCATCGCGTAACACACGGACAATTATCTGCTCGGATTCAACCGATAATTTCAACGCCATTCGGTACGCGCTTCCTTTTTTACTGCGCACCTTACCCAGTTTTAAATCACCATCAGGGCCACTTTCGGCTTCAATGTTTTTCGATGAGCGCGAGAAAATTGACAATCGGCTACCGAATGAAGGTTTTGATTTCGGGTAAAAATTGACCAGATATATGCCTCTTTCCTCGTCTTCGATTGCCTTTTCCAGCCTTGCATCCTCTATAGCCTTGCCCACTACAATCCAGGCGCGACCCCGGTCAACTGTCAATTTAAGGTAATTATTGCCATCGGCATCTGTTTCCAGCGAGGATTTTGGTTTTCCTGTAAATCGTTGTGCCAGTAATGATGCCGATGCGGCATCGTATTCGGTCTGGATAATAAACCTGCCCATTTCCTGAATCACAGACTCAACCAACGGATCACCATCCGTTGTCTGCGTCCAGTCGATCGATTCACTGGTTGGCATTGTCTCACTGGCCGGGTATTCAACGCGCATTAAATACACTTCGGATGAGTTTCGAAGCATCCCGTGTTCGACGCGTAACCGAAATTTTTCAAGCATGTTATTCGTGTTATTTTTCCTGGAAAGCCACTGGCTCTCAAAAATACCCTTTTCCGGCCTTTGATAGTCAAGCTCGATATCGTGCAACTCCCAGAAATTACGCATCCTGGACCAGGCATCGGCGGGAGGCAGGCTGGTTGACAGCCAGTACTTGTTACCGTCCTTGTACAGCCTGACCTCACTCTTGGAACTATTGATAAAAATCTCGGGTGGCGGGGCCTTGAATTCCCCCGGTAACTTAAGCGAAGGGCTAAGGCCAGGAATCGGGTAGAGTTCCTGGTTTGATAACTGGCCGTATTGTTCGGGAACGTTAATCACAGGTATTGTTTTTGCCTGTCGATAATCGTGCTGGCTATCGTGAATTAACCCGTCTTTGCCAATGAAGAATCCACAACCGGTCAAAACACCAGACATTGCCAACAGGGCAATCCACTTGAGACATATATCAAACCCTGGCATTACAGTCAGACTGCTCCTGCGCGCACCATGGCCTGGTAAACTCGCTCATGATGCTTTTCACTCAAGTGGGTTAAAGGCAAACGAATCCCCGGGGCAATCAATCCCATTTGATTCAGCGCCCATTTGACGGGGATCGGATTGGCTTCCAGGAATAAATTTTCATGCAGGTCTTCAAGCTCAATATTCAGGCGACCAGCTGTTTCCCGGTCTCCGATCAATGCAGCCGAACACATCTGCGCCATCTTCCCCGGGGCAATGTTGGCGGTCACCGAAATATCGCCCTTGCCACCCATTAAAATAAGTTCCATAGCGGTTGCATCATCACCCGAATAAATTGCAATTCTGTCTGCACATCGCTCGATAACCTCGCGGCCGCGTTCGAGGTCTCCCGTTGCTTCTTTTAAGCCCACGATATTGCCATGAGAAGCCAAACGATCAACCGTATCGGGCAACAGGTCACAACAGGTTCGACCGGGAACGTTATAAAGTATTTGCGGGATATCGACACTATCGGCAATTTTGCAGAAATGCTGATAAAGGCCTTCCTGCGTCGGCTTATTATAATAAGGCGTGACCAGCAGGGCTGCATCGGCACCGCTATCTTTGGCCAGCCGGGTCAATTGTATGGCTTCCCTTGTAGAATTTGCTCCGGTTCCGGCGATAACCGGGATACGCCCTGCAACCCGATTGACTGTTTTTCTTATCACTTCAACGTGCTCGTCTACGGACAATGTCGGGGATTCACCGCTGGTGCCAACGGCAACGATAGCGTGCGTACCCTCGGCAATGTGAAAATCAATCAGCCTTTCCAGAGCAGCCCAGTCCAAGGACCCATCATGTAACATAGGCGTCACGATCGCGACGAGACTGCCAGTAATCATGCAAAAACTCCAAGTTTCAAAGTAAGTTGGTTATAGTAATAGTGAGGACTCTCAATCACAAGCCGAGCCAGTTATAATTTACACATTATTTACCGATAGTCAAAAAGGAAAAAACCATGTCTACACCTGCTTTGGGTAAACCCGTCAAACACTTTAAGGCCAAGGCCACCAACGGCCTGGATATCTCACTTTCAGCGCTTAAAGGCAGTAATATTGTCATCTACTTTTACCCAAAAGACAGCACACCAGGCTGCACCACTGAAGGCCAGGAATTTCGGGACCTTTACGATGAATTTCGAAAGCTGGATACTTATGTTGTCGGTGTTTCCAGGGACAGCCTCAAATCACATGAAAATTTCAAGGCCAAGCAATGCTTCCCTTTCGATCTTATTTCTGATCCTGAAGAATCGCTATGCAACCTGTTTGATGTGATTAAGGAAAAAAACATGTTCGGCCGTAAATACATGGGTATCGAGCGCAGCACCTTCCTAATTGATAAAAAAGGCATTTTACGTCACGAGTGGCGCAAAGTTAAAGTCAAGGGGCACGCACAGGCGGTTCTGGAAACAGTTAAATCTCTATAGCATTTGAGGTCGTGGTAGCCTGGCTCATACAGGCCGCCTCACCCGGCAGTTTCTTCAGGATAACCGGTTGGCAGCCAGCATGGCTTTTCGAGAATCGCGTGATCATACGGGTCAGAAAAAAACCACCGGCCAGGCCAGACAGGCCTGATAAAATGGTGCCGGGCTCATCCAGCCCAAGCAGCGTATCGGCAATAACAACCATTACAATAAAACTCAACAATGGAAGGCCGTATGCCAGGAATGAGGATTTGACCAATGCATGTTCGGGTAATCCGATGATCACCTGGTCATTGACCGCGACAGTCATATCTGAATGGATGCAGATATAATTTGTTTTGCCGGACAATGCCTTCGCCAGGAAGCCCTGGCCACAACCGGTTTTGGCGGAGCAGGCACCACATGCACTAGCCCGCAGGGTCTCAACCCAGATATTATTTTGCTTTACCGCGACAACACGGCCACTTTCTTCGATCATGTTTAACTACTTTGATTCGCTATTCAAAACCACGGATTCCAACAGTCTTTTCGCTGTTGGCAGGGGTACTTCGCCAACGACCGTGACATAATGATTATCAGGTGTTTTTGCAGATACTGCCACAGTTGCACCCTGTTGGGCTACCATGCTTTCAAATTTCTGGTTGCCTATTTTTTCAATGAACACAGAGAATGCAGCAAGGCCGTCGGTATAGGTTAACGTGCTGGCCTGCGAATCGCCGCCGAAATCACGCCGGATACCCTCCATGCGCATCACAAATCCGGCTGGTGTCCAGGCCAGTTTCCAGGCTGATTGCTTCGGTTCAACCACTTCCGGTGGTTGGGTGAGCATCGGGTAATGTACCTGTAATTCACCCTCAATTCCGATTGCCAGAGCATCATCGGGGATCGCCTCTGCAATATTCAGCCGAGTAAACTGGAAACGTTCCAGTACTTTACCCCTGTATAGAAGCACCGTCTTGAGTAACAAACCGGTTTCTTTATCAAGCCAGACCCGGTAGCCATATCGATAATTGTCCTTGGGACTTATGACCAGAGAAATCGCATCACGTCCGGCTACCCGATCCTCCTCCGCCATGGTTAAATCATAGCTCTCACCCAGGCTGGTAACATCGCGAACAAATGACTTTGCAAAAGGTCCCGCCGGAATCCTGTGGTTAATGTCGCCTTCCCAGTCTGCCGAATGAACACAGATTACCTGGTCACCGTCTCTAATGAGTTCGTGCCTGGAACCGTCCATTCGAACAATGCGTTCCTTTTCGTGACCATTCAGGTTGCGATGAACAATGCGCATGGTTTCCATGTTGTTACCATGCGAATATACAAAAATACCGTCGTAATTCTGGCTTTGAAAAGCTTCGGACATGCGCATGAACCAGGCAGCAGCCTGTTTATCAACATTGGCTTGAACATGGGAAACGGAGATGGCTAGAGCGAAGGTGAGCATTAAAAGACCCCAAGTGGAAAGTTTGGAAGTCGAATTACGCACTATCAGTAACCCCTTGGCTCTTCAGAAGTGACCAGCTGGGCCGATGGAATAACGCCTTGTCCAAGGGAGATGTCGGCCTGTTGTGTATGCCTGTTGATCAATACACGCAAACGTTTGTGCGCGTCGGACAGGTGTTCGAGGTCACCAGGAGTAATTTCCTGTGGCTCCGGCCGATTGCCGTTTGTACCGGCTGCGATAACATTATTCGGGGACGGGATTATTCGTTTCTGTTCCGCCACGCTGACGGGTGCGGGCGCATTATTATTGTTTTGCTCAAATTGGGTAACCCCAAAGACAACCAGGAAAGCCACCGAGGCGGCTACAGCCAGGCTGGTTAAAGGCCGGGTTAAGCGGTTCTTTGAAGGTGACTGGTTAATGCTATTTGTATTCGGTGAAAGCTCAACCTGGCTATCGGGTTCCAGG
>CAMYIF010000022.1 GCA_947258415.1 uncultured Pseudomonadales bacterium | reverse complement strand
CCTGATGCTCAAAATGAGCATGCCAGGGCTTCAAAGCCAGTGCCCCTTGAATTGCACGGTGTCGACCTGGAGTTAAAACGCATCGCGCTCGATGGCAAAAATTTACAGCCAGAGGAATACCGAATCGAGGCTGAAGGATTTCGCAAGATCACCTATTACCTTGATCGACCCGATGTTATGTCGGTTTTCACCACCACGATTTCAGCGGACAAGCAGGAATATCCGGTATTGCTTAGCAATGGTAACGATGTTCAACGTGGTGAGAATGGACAACGCCACTGGGTTACCTGGCACGATCCTTTTAAGAAGCCGGCTTACCTGTTCGCGCTGGTAGCCGGTGATCTGGTCTGCCAGGAAGACAGTTTTACCACCTTGTCCGGACGACCGATCCAGTTACAGATCTTTGTTGAAAAGGAAAATTACGACAAGTGCGACCACGCCATGGCGTCCCTGAAAAAAGCCATGAAGTGGGACGAGTATGTATATGGCCGGGAGTACGACCTCGACAAATTCATGATCGTTGCCGTCAATGATTTCAATATGGGCGCGATGGAAAACAAGGGCCTGAATATCTTCAATTCATCCTGCGTGCTGGCAAAACCGGAAACGGCGACCGATTTTGCTTACCAGCGTATTGAAGCTGTAGTCGCACACGAGTATTTCCACAACTGGTCGGGTAACAGGGTTACCTGCCGCGACTGGTTCCAGTTGAGCCTAAAGGAAGGCTTTACCGTATTTCGGGACCAGGAATTTTCCGCCGATATGGGTTCGCGTGCGGTAAAGCGCATTGACGATGTCAGCCTGTTGCGCACTGTTCAGTTTGCGCAGGATGACGGGCCGATGGCGCACCCTGTTCGACCCGCTGCCTATCTGGAGATCTCCAACTTCTACACGGTTACCATCTATGAAAAAGGCGCGGAAGTCGTCCGCATGATTCATACACTGCTGGGAAAGGAAGGCTTTAGAAAAGGTTCGGACCTTTATTTCCAGCGCCACGATGGACAGGCGGTGACCACAGACGATTTTGTCGCCGCCATGGAAGAGGCCAGCGGTGTGGATTTAACCCTGTTCAGGCGCTGGTACAGCCAGGCCGGCACACCCGTCCTGACGATCACGGATCGGTACGATAAATCTTCAGGACAGTATTTTCTTGACGTTGAGCAACATACGCCCGATACACCGGGACAATCCAACAAGTTGCCACTGCATATCCCGCTTGCTGTTGGCCTGATCGACAGCGAAGGTCGAGAGTTGGTCAATGAGGTGCTGGACTTGAAACAGGCAAAACAATCCTTTGTCTTCGAAGAAATAACCGGCAAACCCGTGCCTTCGTTGCTGCGCGGATTTTCAGCACCGGTGAAATTACATTACCCCTATACGGCCGACGAACTGGTGTTTTTAACGCGCCATGACCAGGATGGTTTTAATCGCTGGAACGCGGGCCAGACACTGGCAATCAATATCATTCAGGAAAACGCAACGGCCTACCGGAACGGGCAGTCTATGTCGGTCGATCACAGGCTTATTGACGCCTATCGATATTTACTCGAACTTCCCGATCTGGACAAGGCCATGCTGGCGCGCATGCTGGTGATGCCATCGGAAGCTTATTTAAGCGAGCTGGCCGAACAGATAGACGTCGAAGCTATACACGCGGCGCGGAATTTTGTGCGTAAACAGGTTGCCACCGAGTTGAAGCAAGAGTTATTCGACTGCTACCGGGATAACCGGTTCGATGGTGCCTATGCTTTTAATGCCGACGCCGTTGCCCGACGCAGTTTAAAAAATACCTGCCTGCATTACCTTATGCTGCTCGATGACAGTAAGATCCTGGAGATCAGCCTTTCCCAGTTTCAGCAGGGTAGCAATATGACCGATACCAGTGCTGCACTCGCTGCAATTGTGCATTCGGAATTTCTCGCCGAGAAGGACAGGGTGCTGGCCGATTTTTACCAGAGATGGCAGCATGATCCGCTGGTGGTTGATCAATGGTTTTCAGTGCAGGCTTCCAATCCGCGACCTGAAAGTTTTGCCCAGGTTAAATCACTTTTACAGCACCCTGCCTTCGATCTTAAAAATCCCAATAAAGTACGTTCGCTGGTGGGCGTATTCTGTAATCAAAATGCCATTAATTTTCATCGTAAAGACGGTGCCGGTTATGCGTTTCTGGCGGATAAAATTATCGAGCTCGACAAAATAAACCCGCAAATAGCGGCGCGTCTGGTAACACCATTAACGACATGGCGCAGATACATTCCCGAATGTGGCCAGAAAATGCAGGTACAGCTGGAGCGAATTAAATCCCGTCGGGACCTGTCCAACGACGTTTTCGAAGTTGTAACCAAGAGCCTGAACTAACGGGTATCAAGTTGAGTTTGATGAGATGCCCGTGACAGGATTTCGTGACTAGCATGATTGGCTTACACTACCTGATGCTGGGCGTCTTTTTACTCAGCGCCGCGGTTCAATTCAACGACCCCGATCCGCTGGCCTGGATTATGATTTACCTGTCGGCCGCCTTCGTCACCTTATTTGCCATCTTGCAAATGTTACACTGGCCGTTGACCATACTTGTAGCCATTATTTCACTGGCATGGAGTGTTTTCAGCTTAACACGCATAACCGGGCCGGTGAACTTCATGGACATCATCTCAACTGTTGGCATGAAAACCCTGGATATAGAATTAGCCCGTGAAGCCGGGGGATTGTTGATCGTGTTTGCCTGGATGGTGTTTTTATTGATCAGGGCTTATCCAGATAAAACAGGGCGGGACGTTGAGCGTTGACAGGTGTAATCCGGCGAGTTGCATTGACAACAATATTTTCAATCAGGATAAACGATTCGTTAATTCCGGCTTTATTCTTCCGTTAATTTGCCAAACTGGCCCAATGTACAGGTAGTAAGGGTTAGAATAAATCTGTAAATTACCAGACTTGTTCGGATTGAGTCAGGAGTTGTTGGCCCGATTTTATCGGGCTGGTATTCATAATAATAAACCGGAGATAAATCCCTTTGAGTGCCTTTACCGCTGCTCTTATTCCTATCATGGCGTTAATTCTGGTTGGCTATGGCCTGAAGCGGGCACAATTCCTGTCGGACGAAACCTGGGCAGGAATGGAAAAGCTGACTTATTTCGTTCTATTACCGGCACTGCTTATTCGTACCCTGGGCAAGCAAAGTCTTGCCGGAGTACCCTGGGACTCCATGCTGATTGTAGTCACAGGTGTGTTGCTGGTTTCCGCGGCCGTGCTTATCCTGCTGCAACGAACCCGATTAACTTCAGGCAATGCAACATTCACTTCGATTTTCCAGGGTGCTGTTCGTTACAACACCTATATAGCGCTGGCCGTTTCCCAGGGATTGTTTGGTGCACAGGGTCTGGCTTCTGCGTCAGTCGTTGCCGGTTTCATGATTGTCCTGATTAACCTGTTATGTATTTCTGTTTTCGTGATCTGGGGAAAGGATAGCTTTAAAGGAGTAACACCTTTTATCCGGGGGGTTGCGGCAAACCCATTGATTATTGGTTGTGCCATTGGCTGGTTTCTCAGCCTGAGCGGTATAGGTGTATCGGGTGTTGCCGGAGATTTCCTTGAGATCCTCGGCCGGGCGGCATTACCTTTCGGGCTGCTGGCCGTCGGCGCCGCGTTAAAACCGGAATTGGTTCGGGGGCACGCCAGGTCTATTAGCATTTCCTCGACGGCCCAGTTTGTTTTAAAACCGCTGATGGCAGCGTTATTGATTTATATCACCGGCCTCACCGGTATTGCCGCCGGCGTGTTGTATGTCGCGTTTATGGTACCCACCGCGCCGTCGGGTTATATCCTTGCCCGGCAATTAGGCGGCGATACCGAGACCATGGCGTCAATTATCACTTTCCAGACGCTCATTGCGTTCCTGGTCATGCCGTTGATTGCGACACTAGTATTAAATTAACTTACAACATATAAATAGTTTAATATTCAATACATTATAGCCTAAAGATAATGTATAGAATTAATTTTATTGTTGCCTTGATACATATTCCATTTATCGTTTCATATCTCGGTGGAACGGTATCCCATGGCTCGCCAGGCAACAATACCGCCAGCCAGTGAACGGGCGTCGTAACCGAGTTCTCTTAGTTGTTCTGCGGTTTGCTGGCTGACCCATAAACCGTACATGCAATAGACAACTATGGGCACGTCTCCAGGCATTTCACTGGCCCACTGGCCGACACTGTCGGGGTTTTTCCAGGGAGTTTCCAGGATGCGCACACCCGAGCGCTTCCTGTCTTCCGGTTGCCTGACATCGAGTACGTAAGGTAAAGGTAATTGCTTACCCGACACAAGGACATCATTTAGATCACGAACGCTCACCTGGTGTATCACTGCCTGATCACTGCCTTGTTCAACGCATGCATTTAGTGCCTGTCGAAATCGCGCACTGACTCTGCTCCAGTGAATGTTTTGCATGAAAGCGTCTATATAGGCTTTGGCGTTCGAGCCATAATCGATATGGTAGGCGTGCTCAAACATGTCCAGGGCCATTACAGGTATAGCGCCGGCAAGACATTGGCTGTGCTCATTGGCCCATTGGTTAACCAGCCGATTGTGGCGCACTGACCATGCCAATATAACCCAGCCTGAGCCGCCCGCCAGTGCCCTGGCGATTGCGGTAAATTCATGTTGCCATTGTTCCATGCTGCCAAAGCTTGTGGTTATGGCCTGCCTGAGTTCGGTATCCTGGTCGGACAGGGGAGCGCCGCCTTCTTCGCCAAGGCCGTTAAAATATACCTCGTGCAGGATTATGGAATTTGCCGCAACCAGTTCTTCGCGCTTCAGGCCGTTAATTACAAATGCCTGTTCCTGTTGCCAGTCAATTTTTGCTAGCTGTTTTTCAATGGCGTTCAGGCGGCGCACGGCTCCGCCATAATTATTCTCGTAATGGCTTTCGAGCAATCGGCCCGATAAACCGATCAGTTTTTGTGCCTTGAACCGGATGGGTTTTACCGTATGGGTTCCCGGAACGCAGGGCTTGAATAAAGCGGTAGTGTTCATCGAAAGGCTCCTTGTTTAAACGAGCAGTTGAATACCCAGGCCTGCTAAGGCGGACAGGCCAATAATTTGAATGATGCCGATTTTTAACCGGATCAGGCCAATGAAGGCGAGGATGCCTATGACCAGCGAGGCCCATTCAAACGGGTGATCAAACCCGTCAGGCCAGAGTACGTGATAGGCAAAAAACATGGCAAGGTTGAGGATGACACCGACAACGGCCGCAGTTATGCCACTCAAGGGTGCGGTAAATTTCAAATTATCACGGGTCGCTTCGACCAGTGGCGCGCCGACAAGGATAAACAGGAAGGAGGGCAGGAAGGTGTACAGGGTTGTTATTGCCGCGGCAGCAAATCCGGCCATTACCAGCGCATCAGGACCGAAAACCTGTTTCGTCCAGCCACCGACAAAACCGACAAAAGTCACTACCATTATCAGCGGTCCGGGCGTGGTTTCACCCAGGGCCAGGCCGTCTATCATTTGTGTCGGTGTGACCCATCCGTAGGTTTCCACACCACCCTGGTAAACGTAGGGTAAGACTGCGTATGCACCGCCGATAGTAACCATGGCAGCCTTGCTGAAAAACAGGCCCATCTGTGTCAGCGTTGATTCAAAACCATAATAGTAAGCCAGCGAGGCCATGCCTCCCAGCCAGATACCGATCCCGATGAGCAAAATTAACAGGATGCGTTTCCAGTTGAACCGGGCATGTTGAGGAGGCGGGGAATTGTCATCGATGATGAACTTGCCCCCGGTGGCAGGTGCGATTGAACCGTGTTGCACGCCGTCGTTAAAAAGACCAGGGCGCCAGTATCCCGACAGCAGGCCAACAACACCGGCTATTATAACGATGTAGGGGAAGGGCACCTTGAAAACTGCAATGGCTAAAAAAGCGGCTACGGCTATTACCCAGTGCAGGTTGGTTTTCAGGGTCCGCGAACCAATCCGGTATGCGGAAAATAAAACGATGGCGGTAACAGCGGGTTTAATGCCGTAAAGGATGGCCTGCACCATAGGTACATCACCATAAAACAGGTATACCCAGGCAAGCGAGGTTAGAATAAAGAACGAGGGTAACACGAACAGGGTACCCGCAATAATTCCGCCCTTGATGCCATGAAACAGCCAGCCGGTGTAGGTTGCCAGTTGCTGTGCTTCGGGTCCGGGTAGCAACATGCAGTAATTAAGGGCATGCAGGAACCGGTTTTCCGATAACCAGTGACGGCGTTCTACCAGCTCCTGGTGCATGACGCTGATTTGCCCGGCGGGCCCGCCAAAGCTGATGAATCCCAGCTTAAACCAGAATTTCAATGCCTGCATGAACGGAACGCTTTGTTCCGCTACTTCGTTTGTTGCCTGCAATTCTGCGTCCTGTTCGGTGTTCAACATCATTTATCCCCGGAGGAATGACCATAAGCCGTATACAGTGTGTCGAGTAATACGAAAGCCTGTTGAGCAAAATCGTCATCGTTTTTCGCCTGCTGTTTGGTGCCCGCCAGCAGGGTAATGAAACCCTGCGCTTCGGGGACAGATACGCCGCCGACGTCCAGGTAGTGCACAAGGACACCCATTTTCGACAGCGCTGGATTCTTTTCCAGGGCAAAACTCGCCATCAATACTTCAAAGGTAACCCGGTGGCCCAGGTGGCTGAATGTGGCGCCATCGAAATCGAAGCCCAGAGCATCGGGCGGGCAATCCCCGGGTTTTTTTAGCCACACAAATTCAGCATCCTGGTCGATGTGTCGTTTAATCAGCCAGGCAGAAGCGACCCGGTCAACCCACAGGTTCTGACGCGTTGCCCATAGCTTTGAGCAAAAGTCGTTTTTGTTTAAAACTTTTATTATTCCCGGGGTCGAAACAGGCTCATCGGGTGAAAAGCAACGGTTAATGTCGGCGCTAATTTCCTCTAACGCTATCGATGATGCATCCTGCTCGGGATGGGTAAAAAAGTCGGTACTGATAATCGATTCCAGTTCTCGTCTGAGCTGGGATTCTTCCCTGCGTGCTTTTGATTCATCGAGTGATTTCAGGCGTTCCTTCAGTGAACTGG
Organism: uncultured Pseudomonadales bacterium; assembly: GCA_947258415.1. Classification (GTDB taxonomy): domain Bacteria; phylum Pseudomonadota; class Gammaproteobacteria; order Pseudomonadales; family IMCC2047; genus CAMYIF01. The sequence goes on along the minus strand of CAMYIF010000022.1, from coordinate 11,193 downwards.
CCTGCTCATTCCACTGCCTGTATACCAATGAGCGATCGAACAAACGCCTGAACTGATCCGACTGCCGTTCACCGGATGAAACCGTCAACAAGTGTGCGTTCCCGTCGAACTGCTTTACCTGACCGGCTTGCTCTTCGAGTAATAAATGATGCCTGTCAGTATCAGGCAATAAATATACACCGTCGCGCAAAATGGCTGCGCCGCTGGCCTTTAACGACCGCCAGATCCGCATTCGCGGTGCCGTATTCCGCCCGGGGAGACTGATAATTAAAACCAACCACTTGTTAGACATGTAATATACATTACAATATAGTTATATATATTACAATATCATTTAAATCAGGGTCCCGGTTACAGGTTTATGTTCAAAGTACAATTGCGCTGTACTTCGCATAATGCCGATCGCGCGATGCCAGTGCTGATGAGCCGTTTTGTCACTCGACTATTTAGTGGCGTGGTCTTTGCCCATTCCCGGTCCTGATGACATCGATTGAATGGTATGGCGACATTAATGGCTGGATAGCCTGGAACAATAACAACAAAGGTTGAGTAAAAATGGATTTAATGGACAATTGTCGTCTTGCCCGTCGGCAAGCACCCAAACGCATTATATTTCCCGATGCCGCCTGTCAGGTTGTTGATGATGGCGCTTGAATTGCAGTACGAGGCTTTGGCCGACCCTGTTCTTGTCTGTGCATCTAAAATATAACTGAGGTTGCAAAAACCACAGGAGCAGATATTACGTAACCTTGAAACGAGCAATATCGGCTAGAGTATTCCCTGCGTTTGGACGAATACACGGCACTGGTACCCATGTGGCACGAAATAGCCAAACCAATGCCCGAACTGAAAAACCGGGCTTATAGCCTGGTACATAAATAAAGGGCAACGCTGCAGCCGGATTGAACCGGAATCAGGCTTTTCGGCGTTTCGCTTTCACTTCAAGACGCCGGGCGTGCAGCAGCGGTTCTGTATAACCGTTTGGCTGCTGGCAACCTTTAAATACCAGGTCCGAGGCTGCCTGGAAGGCAATACTGTCCGTGTAGTTTGGCGCCATATTCCGGTACCCGGGATCACCGGCATTTTGTTTATCGACGATAACTGCCATGCGTTTAAGCGTTTCGGTTACCTGTTCTTTGGTGCAAATTCCATGGCGTAACCAGTTGGCTATGTGCTGGCTGGAAATCCTCAAGGTTGCACGATCTTCCATCAGGCCGATATTGTTGATATCGGGCACTTTGGAGCAACCCACGCCGCTATCGATCCAGCGAACAACGTATCCCAGGATTCCCTGTGCGTTATTATCCAGTTCTCTCTGGATATCTTCATCGGTCAGCTGTGAGGGATCAGGATGCAAGGGTATTGTCAGGATATCGTCCAGGCTGGCACGTTCGCGGTTGGCCAATTTTTGCTGGCGCTGGCTGACGTTGACCTGATGGTAATGCATGACGTGCAGTACTGCTGCAGTAGGTGAGGGTACCCAGGCGGTATTGGCGCCCGACAGCGGGTGTTCAATCTTGGTTTTGATCATCTCCGCCATCAGGTCGGGCATGGCCCACATACCTTTCCCGATTTGGGCTTTTCCTGGCAGGCCTGCGGCCAGGCCAATATCGACATTCCAGTCTTCGTAGGCACTGATCCACCTGGCCTGTTTAATACCGGCCTTGCGTTTGAAGGGCCCGGCTTCCATGCTGGTGTGTATCTCGTCACCGGTTCGGTCAAGAAAACCGGTATTAATGAAAACCACACGTTCCCTGGCTGCCCGGATGCACTCCATCAGGTTAACGGTGGTGCGCCGCTCTTCGTCCATGATGCCGACTTTCAAGGTGTTGCGGGCCAGTCCAAGCAAGTCTTCAACCCGGCCGAACAATTCACAGGTGAAAGCTGCTTCATCTGGACCGTGCATCTTGGGCTTCACGATATAAATACTGCCGGTTCGTGAGTTTTGAAACTTGCTGTTAGCCTTCAGGTCGTGCATGGCTGCCAGCGATGTTATAAGCGCATCCATAATACCTTCTGGCGTTTCGTTGCCCTGGTCATCCAGTATGGCGTTATTGGTCATCAGGTGGCCGACGTTGCGCACGAATAACAGGCTGCGCCCGGGAAGCGTTAAGCTTGTACCATTGGCCGCCGTATAGCTTCGGTCTGCGTTCAATCGGCGTTCAAAGGATTTCCCGTCTTTGCTGATCGTTTCGCTCAGGTTTCCTTTCATCAGGCCCAGCCAGTTTCGATAAACAATGCTTTTATCTTCGGCATCGACCGCGGCAACAGAATCTTCACAATCCTGTATGGTGGTAATGGCCGCTTCCAGGATCACGTCTTTTATACCGGCCGTATCCTGTTTGCCGACGAAACTGTTGGTATCTATTTGGATGTCAAGATGCAGATTATTGTTGCTTAACAGGATAGACGACGGGCTGGATTCGGAACCGGTATAACCAACAAATTTTTCCGGCTGGGCAAGGGTGGTTTCGGTACCATCGCCCAACTTGATTTTCAACTGCTCGTCTGTAACCTTGTAGGAAGTGGAATCCTTGTGGCTTCCGGAGGCCAATGGTACGGACTGGTCCAGGAAGGCGCGGACAAATTCAACCACGCGTGCGCCACGTAACGGGTTGTATCCTGCGGTAATTTCCGCACCATTAGCCGAATCGATAGCGTCTGTGCCATACAAGGCGTCGTACAGGCTGCCCCAGCGAGCGTTCGAAGCATTCAGGGCAAAACGGGCATTCATGACAGGTACCACCAGTTGCGGGCCGGCCTGGTTTGAAATTTCAGTATCGACATTTTCAGTAGTGATTTTAAATGCGCTGCCTTCGGGTACAAGGTAACCAATATCGACCAGGAAGGATTTATAGGCCTGGAAGTCAAAACTTGCTCCCGGATTTTTCTTGTGCCAGGCGTCCAGTTTTTCCTGGAGGTCATCACGTTTTTTTAGCAAGGCCCTGTTTTTGGGTGCAAGGTCCTTCAGAATATCTGCGTAACCTTGCCAGAACGCGTCGGGATCTACCCCAGTGCCTGGGATTATTTCATCAGTGACCAGTTTATAGAGTGATTTAGCAATCTGGAGACCGCTAATGTTAATTCGATTTTCCATGAGAGTACCCTGTTGAAGGATAGCATCCTTCAATGCGATTAGATCATGCGGTCCATGACAGAAATGCTGCCGGTCCGCCCTGAATTTTGTCGGGTTTTATTTTATCAAATTACAGGAATCATTGAGAAATAATCATGCTGAATGATGATTATGTTGGAGCATGGAAAATAATTCGGGGTGTGATACGGCAAAGCGCCAGTCGAGACAACTTTGCCGCCGGTATGACTAATTGGCGTTGTTGTCCGGTTGCAGAACGGTATGGAGAACCAGATCGTATTCAAAATAGACACTGAAATCCTTGTAAATCCACATACTGATGGGTGGGTTTCCGATAGTTTCGGTTATTTCCCGGGGAGGACCATAAATTCGCTCTACATCGTTTTTGTTCATGCCGTTGGCGGGGCGATCTATTACCTGTTTATGGGGAGCCTGTTTGGAGACACTGATCTGAATTGTTTCGGCCTGGGCTGCGGCACTTATACAGAAAATCGCGACTAGCAAAAATGCAAATCTATTCATGTTAAACCTCTTGGATTTTACAGTTGGGTCAGTGGGGTAATGTTTTCACTTTCGTCCATTCCTTCTCTGCGCGCTTTGGCCTGAAGCTGGAGGACATGGCGTGCCAGCAGCTGGCGTTCATTTTGGTGGAGATTTTCAAAAACGATATTGATCAGGTAATCACCCTTAATGTGTTCGTTGCAGTTAACGACGCGGCCGTAGAGTAGAAGCCCGATATAACTGGGCAATAAAACAAGCTTGAGTGCCAGGCAGGTACCCAGGCTCATGGACGTTTTATGATTGAAGGATAAGCCACCTTCACTCATAGTCACCTGCTGAGGTGGTGTTGCCGTTTCCGGATCGTCATTCTCTGCAAATGCCCTGGCGATTAATTCAACTTTCTGGTTGATAGCTTTCAGGTAAGAGCCTATTTCGCGATTTTTGTCGGTAATGGTATGCAAGAGAACACTGTTCTCGGTATCAATTCTGTGCAATTCGTTGAGAAGATAAAAAGAAGGAGCGACCTGGAATGGCGAATCGATTGAATCATCCAGCATGGTTGCTTCGTTGATTTCCTCGAATTCAAGAATTACCCGGTCCTGAATCCGAAAAAAAGCCCTGTTTTCCTGTACACCTTTGGTCATTAGGTTAGAATCCGCCAATCTGGTTAATCGCCTGTTTAATTATAGCAGGTAGATTCATTCTTTCCGCTCTATGGCAATTGTTTAAGGTATGATTTAATTCGCCCATGTTTAAACCCCTATCCCTGTTCATCGGTTTGCGTTACACGCGTGCCAAGCGCCGCAATCATTTCATATCCTTTATTTCCCTGATTTCCATGCTGGGCATGATCCTTGGTGTCGCCGTATTGATTCTGGTTTTATCGGTCATGAACGGTTTCGATCGTGAACTACGCGAGCGTATTCTGGGTATGGTGCCTCATGCAACCATTAATGCACATGGCGGTATGCAAAACTGGCAGGCTGTAGCAGACAGGGCGCTTGCAGATCCGGCGGTGGTAGCTACGGCACCTTTTATCCAGGGACAGGTCATGCTCACCCACGAAGGCAATGTTCATGGTGCCCTGGTGAACGGGGTGCTGCCAGCCGAGGAAATGAAAGTCTCCATTATCAATCAACATATGCTTTTTGGTGACCTGGTTGATTTGCGACCGGGCGATTTTAGCATCGTTCTGGGAGAGCTGTTAGCGAGAAGTTTACGGGTTAATATCGGTGATAAAGTAACACTGGTTTTACCCGAAGCAAGCGCATCACCGGCCGGTGTATTGCCAAGGTTGAAACGCTTTACTGTCGTCGGCGTTTTCAAGGTTGGTGCCCAGATTGACAGCTCGCTGGCAATGATTCATATCGAGGATGGTGCAAAACTATACCGTTTAAACGATGCGGTTCACGGGGTTCGTTTAAAGCTGGATAATTTGTTCGAGGCGTCGGAAACGGCATGGCGGATTGCTTCGGCTTTACCGGGACAATACTGGGCAAGCGACTGGACCCGTACACAAGGAAATTTATTCCAGGCGATCCAGCTGGAAAAAACCATGATCGGATTACTGTTACTGATGATCGTTGCCGTTGCTGCCTTTAATATTATTTCGACCCTGGTGATGGTAGTCACCGACAAGCGCGCCGATATTGCAATATTACGGACCATGGGTGCCAGCCCGCGAACAATCATGTTTGCTTTTATGATACAGGGATCGATTATTGGTGTTGTCGGGGCCCTGATCGGAATGGTTCTGGGAATTATTGCGGCGCTCACGGTCAGCGATGTGATCGCCTGGATGGAGTCATTCATGGGTGTCCAGATACTCAGTGCCGAGGTGTATTTTATCAGTTATATCCCTTCTCAACTGCGCCTGGAAGATGTGATTATCGTTAGTGCTTCGGCCCTCCTTTTGAGCTTCCTGGCTACCATCTATCCGTCCATACGGGCCGCCAGGGTGCAACCGGCAGAGGCCCTGCGCTATGAGTGAGCAAGGCGTTCTGGTATGCAGGGATTTACACAAAAGTTATCGCCAGGGTCCTCAGGAGTTAGATGTGCTAAAGGGTGTCAATATGTGCGTGTCGCGGGGCGAGCGTGTAGCCATTATTGGTGCTTCCGGTTCGGGTAAATCCACACTCCTTAATATGCTGGGCGGGCTTGATAAACCCGATGCCGGAGAGGTGTTGTTATCCGGTTCCAACCTGGCCCGATTATCCGAACGGAAACAGGGTGAATTACGTAATAAAAGCCTTGGTTTTGTTTACCAGTTCCATCATCTGCTTCCCGAATTCACCGCCCTGGAAAATGTATGCATGCCGTTGCTAATTCGCAATGACGACATTGACGCTGCAAGGTTGCGAGGCATGGAATTACTGGCTCAGGTCGGACTGGATCAGCGTACCGATCACAAACCATCCGAATTGTCTGGTGGCGAGCGTCAGCGCGTCGCTATCGCAAGGGCCCTGGCAACGCACCCGGACTGTGTCTTGCTCGACGAACCGACGGGTAATCTTGACCGGCAGGCGGCCGAATCGATTCACCAGTTGATGCTGGCGTTAAATGAACAGCTATCGATAAGTTTTGTGATTGTCACCCACGATCACGAACTGGCCCATAAAATGGATCGAATTTACGAATTGGTAGATGGTCGCCTCAATCCCGTCAGTAAGACAGATGAAAGAGATCCAGGCTAGCCGGGTGCCATGAGGTTGCAGCGTTAAGCAATGTAACAATGACTGAATCAGGTTTTACCGTTACGTTCCTGCCGGCGTTTTGTCCAGTTGCTTTTGACCTGCCATATCCAGATTGTATGGATGATCAGGTAACTGGCCATACCGGCAAAAAAGCCACAAAGAATGGAACCCACGATCAATGGTCGCCCGACCCGTTTGAAGTTCTCTGTTAGGAAAACCCAGATATCGTCAATCATTGAATAGTTGATCGGTACCGAGTCCGAAAAAAACAGACTGCCTACCAGGTAATTAAAATAAAAGATGGCAGGCATGGTTACCGGGTTGGTGATAAACACAAGCCCGATAGAAAGCGGTAAATTACGTTTGAAGAAAATAGCCAGGAAACCTGCCAGCACAGTCTGGAAAGGGATGGGCAGGAAGGCGCAGAAAATTCCAATAAAAAAAGCGCCGGCAACCGAATGCTTGTTTAAATGCCACAGGTCGGGGTTATGTATTGCGGTGCCCAATACCTTCAGGTAGCGATTTTCCTTGATCGTCGCTGCACTGGGAAGTATGCGCTTAAAAAATTTGCGTGGCATCGATTTTCGCGTATTTCAAAGGTTAAAGGTGCGTCAGTATTATTCTTTTTAGTATACCGGAACTAGGGTTCCCTGTTGTAACCTATTAGCCATCAAGACCAGGTGAAAACTCTTCCTGCACCGCGAGGAGCCGTCTATGCTAAACTGGCGCGGAGTTAATCGGAAAAAATAAATTATATTAATTAAGTATTGCACCATAACCTTTATTGGTCATATTTAATTTCAATTTAGTCGTTCAGATTTACATTTTCTCAAGGATCGAGAAAACGATGAAAAGATGGATCTTGTGTTGTTGCCTCGGCATCATGGCGGCGGGCTATTTTCCCGAACTGCCTGGCTTCGTCCCGCTAGTACTGCTTTTATCCATTTTCACCCTATCTTTCAGATTCAGGTCGATTCGCCTGCTCGGTGCGTTCTCCATGGGTTTATTATGGGGGCTTGCATACGGCTGGTTCATGTTGCAATCACAATTACTGGTTGAAGATGAGGGCAAGGATTTGTGGGTTACTGGCAGGGTTACCGGCATCCCGAAACACTACGAACATTCCCGGCGCTTCGACTTTTTGGTAGACCAGGTCAACGACGAGACCGGGAAAGATTTAAACCGCTTGCTCAAAAAGATTCGCATTAACTGGTACCAGCTTGAGCACCCGGTCGTTCCGGGTGAGTATTGGCGTTTTAAAGTCAGATTAAAGAAACCACATGGTTTTGCCAATCCCGGTGGTTTTAATTATGAAACCTGGTTGTTTCGGCAGGGAATCGGTGCAACCGGTTATGTTCGATCGGCGCAAACCTCGGAACCGATAAAAAATGCCTACCCGCAAATCGGGCACTATCTGGACCGCTGGCGATATTTCATTATCAAAAGATTAAACGAAAAGCTGGCGACCGAGCCACATCGAGATCTTTTTTTGGCGCTTACTTTAGGAGAAAAAAGCGAAATAACGCCCGCTCAATGGCAACTGTTCTCGGCAAGCGGAACCAATCACCTGTTTGTCATCAGTGGTCTGCACATTGGCTTCATCGCCGGGCTTGTTTATGCGGTTGGCCTATGGCTGGGGCGACTGACAATGATAAGGGCGCCGGTTTGGACGGTACAACAAACGGCCGCGTGTATCGCTATTTCCGCTGCAACTTTTTATGCATTGTTGGCCGGGTTTTCACTACCGACGCAGCGCGCTCTGATTATGATAGTGGCACTGCTGTCGGGACAACTGGTCAAACGAGAGGTTGAAATATGGCGCGCATACTGTTTTGCCTTACTCCTGGTATTGCTTAATGACCCCCTTGCAGCCGAGACCAGGGGCTTTTGGTTATCATTTCTGGCGGTCGCCGCGTTGATCTATGCCTACCAGGGACGTACCCGGATAGACAGCATCGGGTGGCGCTGGATAAGGCCGCAGTGGATTGTCTTTATTGCCCTGATCCCGGTATTACTGGTTAGCTTCCAGCAGTTTTCCCTGGTATCGCCTGTTGCCAATACGCTGGCTGTGCCGATTGTCGGTTTTATCCTGGTGCCCCTCAGCTTGCTGGCGGCGCTCTTGTTTAATATTGTTCCCAGCCTTGCCGGCACCCTGTTTTCAATTTTCGGTTTCATTCTTGAATACTTGCTTGTCATATTGAAAATTCTGACTAATCATCCACACGCTACCAGGATTTTAAATCCGGGAAGCCTGCCCATTACTTTAGCTGTACTGGGAATATTAATTTTACTGTCACCGAGAGGTTTGCCTGCCCGCTGGCTGGGTGGGCTATGCCTGCTTCCACTGTTTATAGCCAACCATAAAATCACAACAACGGGCGAGTTTTCGTTAACGGTGCTGGATGTAGGGCAGGGGTTATCGGCTGTGATTGAAACCAAAAACCACAGCCTGATATATGATGTCGGCGCGAAATATAGCCGGTCTTTTAACATGGCCGATGCGGTTATCCTGCCTTATTTAAAAACCGTCGGCATTGAACGGGCCAATCGCCTTGTTATCAGCCATTCGGATAACGACCATGCCGGTGCATTACCGGTACTGCTGGAAAAACTCCACGTCGAAAAAGTGATAACCGGCACACCAATGGAATTCCGGGATGGAATAACCCATCAATTGTGTCATTCGGGATTTTCATGGGCCTGGGACGGGGTTCAATTCCAGTTAATGAAAGCCGAAACAGGCGCCTGGTCTAATGAAAATAACCAGTCGTGCGTATTGAAAATCAGTTCGGGTCGACGATCGGTGTTATTGACCGGCGATATTGAGAGAGAAGCGGAGGCATCATTGATCGCACAATTTCCCGAGAAACTCGATTCGGTGGTTATGATTGTTCCGCATCATGGCAGTTTGACATCGTCAACAGAAAAATTCCTGGATCGGGTTTCACCTGATTACGCGGTATTCACTACGGGTTACCAAAATCGGTTTGGCCACCCGCACGCCAAAGTAGTCGAGCGTTATCAGAGACTTGGCACAAGTTTGCTGAACACGGTCAGCAGCGGCGCGATAACCATTACTTTTGATAAAGAAAATGCGCAACCGATAGTTAAGCAGCACCGCCGTACATTTAATCGTTATTGGTACTGAAATAACTGGAATATATGCTAGAGTTATATTTAAAAATTTCATAACTATGTCATTGATTATTTAGAGGTTTAACACGTGCTGGAGATGATAAAATCGGGCGGCTGGCTGATGCTGCCAATCTTGCTTTGTTCAGTAGTGGCACTGGCCATTATATTTGAACGATTCTGGACTTTGCGGCCACGTAAAATTGCGCCCAAAACCCTGTTGTCTGAGGTCTGGACCTGGATTAGAAGTAATCAACTGACCGTTGCACGCATGAAAGACCTGCGCGCAAGTGCCCCGTTGGGCCAAATTCTGGCGGCTGGTTTAACCAATTCAAAATATGGCCGCGATATAATGAAAGAAAGTATCCAGGAGGCTGCCAGTCATGTCATCCATGACATGGAAAGGTACCTGAGTACGCTGGGTACCATTGCCGTTGTTACACCCTTGCTGGGCCTGCTGGGAACGGTTATCGGAATGATCAAGGTATTTACTGCGATCATGGTACAGGGTACGGGTAATGCCAGTGTGCTGGCCGGCGGCATATCCGAGGCACTGATTACTACGGCAGCGGGTCTGAGTGTGGCAATTCCGACACTGATATTTCATCGGTTGTTTTTACGCAGAATTGATGAGCTGGTCGTAGAGATGGAACAGGAAGCCGTTAAACTGGTTGACGTGTTCCACGGCGATCGGGGGAAAAATGACGATGCCAGTAGAGTAGAGGCATAAGCGGATGCAATTCCGTCGCCAACGAGGCGAAGAAGTTCATGTTAACCTGACACCCCTGATCGATGTCGTATTTTTATTGCTTATCTTCTTTATGGTCTCGACTACCTTTCAAAAAGAATCCCACATTAGTTTGAATCTGCCAGAAGCCGACGGTGAGACAGTGGCGGCGGAAATAAAACAGATTGAAATTGTAATTAGCGCCCAGGGCGAATACGCGGTTAATAACAAGTCGCTGGCTAATAACCAACCGGATACGTTACGACGGGCAATAAAAGAAATGGCCGCCGGTGAAAATGACCTTCCAGTAATAATTTCTGCTGATGCTGTTGCCCCCCACCAGGCAGTAATCACCGCAATGGAAGCGGCGGGTAAACTCGGTTTTACCCGGTTAAGTATTACCACCCGTCGACGCGCTGAATCGCAGTAGCGCATTGTTCACGATGAATTTCCTTGTCGAAGCCTGGTACCAGAAAAGCCCGTGGCTGATAATCCTGAAACCCCTGTCCTATCTGTTTCAATTTTTAGCGGCTCGGCGTCGTCGTGCATACGCGTCCGGGAAGAAAAGAGTCTGGCATGCACCGGTCCCGGTCCTGATTGTTGGAAATATCAGCGTAGGCGGTGCAGGTAAAACACCACTGGTCGTCGCCTTGTGTGAGGCATTATCGGATGCCGGTTTTTCTCCAGGCATCGTCAGCCGTGGATACGGTGGAAACGCACCAGGTTACCCGTTAAGCGTTACCGTTGAATCTGACGCTTCGGAATCCGGTGATGAACCCTTATTACTGGCAATGCGTACAAAATGTCCCGTGGTAATAGACCCTGACCGTGTCGCTGCCTCTGAGTATCTGCTTGAACACTTTGATGTCGACGTGATTATAAGCGATGATGGGTTGCAGCATTATGCCCTCGGGCGGGATCTGGAATTGGCCGTAGTAGATGGTAGACGCGGTCTCGGTAATGGCTGGTGTCTTCCAGCCGGCCCATTGCGCGAACCCTCAGAAAGGCTGGACGAGGTGGATTGGGTTATAGTTAACGGCGGCGGC
>CAMYIF010000021.1:18439-26090 GCA_947258415.1 uncultured Pseudomonadales bacterium | reverse complement strand
ATTTCATCGGCATTGGCAACCAGGTATTTTGGCCGGCGTACATCGTCACCCATGGGCACAAAACTCCACTTCATCCCGGTCGGGAAGCCCGCACCGCCTCGGCCGCGCAGATTGGAGTCCTTGATGACCTGCAGAATCTCGGCCGGTGACATTTCAAGCAACGCCTTGCGGGCACCACGATAGCCGCCATTGGCCTGGTATGCGTCCAGGTCCAGCGGTGTTTTACCGGGTCCGATATTTTTGGTCAGAGGCTTTTGCATGGGTTCTCACTTGTTGGCATCGGCTGTACTGGCTATAATCCGGTCAATTTTATCCTCGTCCAGGTGTGTTTCGAGCTGACCGTTGACCAGCATCACGGGTGCCCGGTCGCAGGCACCCTGGCAGGGAGCCGGCAACAGGGTAAATTCTCCATCGCTGGTGGTTTGCCCGTAATCAATATCAAGCGCCTGCACCAGCTTGTCGCGCAAACGATCACAACCCATTATCCAGCAACTGACACTGTCACACAGCATAATGACTCTACGGCCAACCGGTTGCCTGAAAATCAGGTTATAGAACGTGGCGACACCTTCCAGCTCGGCCGCGGACATTTCCAGCAACGCAGCGGCCTCTTTCAGGCTCTGGTCGGATACCCAGCCACGATGTTTCTGGATTATTTTCAATGCCTCGATCGAAGCCGCCCGTCGTTGCTCGTAATGCGAGGCTTCTTCGTTTATTTCTTCGATCTCTTCGGCGCTTAGCGCGGCTATTTGATTCATAGTTGACACAGGTTTTTTTTCAACGATCCACATCCGCCATGACAAAATCAATACTGGCAATTATCGCGATTAAATCCGAAACGTAAAGTCCCCTGCACATCAGCGGTATCATTTGCAGGTGCGGGAACGACGGTGTTCGGATACGGGTGCGGTAGGACATAGTGCTGCCATCACTTACAAGGTAATAACTGTTAATACCCTTGGTAGCCTCAACGGCAACGCTCACCTCGCTGGGTGGGATTACCGGCCCCCAACTGACATTCAGGAAATGCTGGATCAGGGTTTCGATATCCTGCAATGTATTTTCCTTTCGCGGCGGCGTGGTCAGCGGATGATCTGCCTTGTAGTGGCCCTCCGGCATATTATTCAGGCATTGCTCGATGATACGCAGGCTCTGGCGGATCTCTTCCACCCGCACCAGGCAACGGTCATAACAATCACCGTTATTACCGGTGGGCACCTCAAAATCAAAGTTTTCGTACCCGGAATAGGGTCTTTTCTTTCGATAATCCCATTCGAAACCCGTAGCACGCAGATTCGGGCCGGTAATCCCCCAGTCGATGGCTTCTTCTGAATTGTAATCGCCTATGCCAAACGTGCGTCTTTTAAGGATGCTGTTCTGCATCACCATCTTGTCGTATTCTTTGAGTCGTGCCGGCATATAATCCAGGAACTCGCGGACCATTTTTTGCCAGCCGTTCGGCAGGTCCTGGGCAACACCGCCAATCCGGAACCAGCCGGCGTGCATGCGCGCACCGGTAATGGCTTCAATGATCGAAAAACATTTTTCCCTGTCGATAAACATATAGAAAATAGGCGACAACTGGCCTATATCCTGCGAATAGGTGCCATAGAAGACCAGGTGACTGGCAATGCGGTATAACTCGGCCAGCATTACCCGGATTACCTTGGTGCGATCGGGAACTTCGATGCCGGCCATTTTTTCAATAGCCATCACATAGGGGAAGTTGTTATTAACGCCGCCCAGGTAATCAACCCTGTCCGTGTAGGGTATATAGGTATGCCAGGATTGGCGTTCGCCCATCTTTTCAGCGCCCCGGTGGTGATAACCGATATCGGGTACGGCATCGACAATTTTTTCACCGTCGAGCTGGAGTGCAATGCGAAAGACACCATGCACGCTGGGGTGATTCGGGCCCAGGTTGAGGAACATGTACTCGCTATCTTCGCTGGCGTATTGCATACCCCAGTCTTCGGGTTTGAAGCGCAACGCTTCCTGTTCCCTGTCCGTCCGATCAGCATCCGCGTAATAAGGCTCCATTTCTGTCGCCCGTGCCGGGTGATCTTTCCTCAACGGATGACCTTCCCAGGTTGGCAGCGTCATTATCCGGAACAGGCCGGGGTGTCCATCAAAGGTGATACCGAAAAGATCCCATACCTCGCGTTCGTACCAGTTTGCGTTGGGCCATAGACCGACCATGGTAGGAATGGTCGGGTCGCTCTCCTGTAAAGGGACCTTTATACGAATATCAGAATTATGGGTAAATGACGACAGGTGATAAACCACGGTGAAATCACTCGCAGGCTGATTTACACGGTGAATCCGGGCTCGCTCATCGATAGCGGTCAGGTCGTAAAGCATCAGGTACCGCTCGGATACATCGTTTTTCAGGTAGGATAAAACCTTGCAGATATTGTCGCGGGCAACCCACAGGGTCGGGATCTCGTCACTGCAATGCTGCTCGGCAAGGATTGCATCGTTAAAATGCCCCCTTAACCTGTAAGTGATATCCGTCAAACGCGCCTGGTCAGCAACTTTGGCCATTCTCGTGCCTTACCTGTACTTATACGTCATCGGGAGAACGCAGAATTTTGACAGCCTGCCTTTCTTCGGTGTGAAGATCACGCTGACTGGGCATGGGCATTTTCTCGACGCCCTGCGGGCCGACGAACCAGCTGAGTGGCCTTTTTTCCCTGCCGATAGATTCCTGCAACAAGGTCAAGCCTTGCAAAAGGGCTTCGGGTCTTGGCGGACACCCGGGCACGTAGACATCGACGGGTAAAAATTTGTCCGCACCCTGGACAACACTGTAAATGTCGTACATGCCGCCTGAATTGGCGCACGATCCCATTGAAATAACCCAACGCGGTTCGAGCAACTGCTCGTATAGACGCTGGATCACAGGTGCCATCTTACGGAAAACTGTTCCGGATATAACCATCAGGTCGGCCTGCCGGGGTGTTGCCCGAATCACTTCTGCACCAAAACGGGCAATATCATGACGGCTGGTAAAAGCCGTAGCCATTTCAACGTAGCAACAGGAAAGTCCGAAGTTAAAAGGCCATACTGAATTCTTGCGACCCCAGTTTACAAGGTCGTCAAGCCTGGCCATGACGAGGTTACGCCTTATGGCATCGTCAAATACCTGCTGTTGCAGTCCCTGTCCCGGTCCCGCATCAGCTTTAGTCAAGCTCCACCGCATCTGTATTCCCTATTAAATATTACTGCTCTCTTGTCCCGGTCCTTCCCGGTGACCTGATCTGGTCCTTTTTCCAGTTGAGCGCACCCGTCCGCAAGAGGTATACCAGAGCGGCAATCAGAATGCCAATAAAGACCAGAACCTCGATAAAACCGGGCCAGCCTGACTCCCGCAAGGCAATTGCCCATGAAAAAAGGTAAACAGCTTCCAGGTCGAAAATAACAAATAAAATGGCGACCAGATAAAAAGGAACAGTGATATGAAGGCGTGTACTGCCAGTAGAAATAATGCCGGATTCGAAGGGCTCGTCTGTTGCCCGACTTCGCCTGCGTCCACCGAGAAAATGGGAACCCAAAAGCATGAATCCCACCAACCCCATGACGATGAGGAAGTAGTTAAAAATTGGCCAGAGGCTGGCAGATTCTGAAAGTGCTGAGTTCAAGCAGTACCACCTGATACTTAATACTACACACCTGGGTAAAGGTTCTCAGCTATGGTGAAAAAGTAATAGCCGTTATCAAACCATGTAACCGACGCTGCAGAACTTAGCACAGGAACATTGAAAAATACCAGCTTTTTGGTTCAGAACCTGCCCGGATGCCTGCAGCATCAGCCCGGTTGGAACAATTAAACTGCAAGCATGGATTAAACGGATTTTTTGGCAGGAATAGGTTCTTTGCGAACAAGGAAATTTCTGTAATAACAGGGCGAGCAGGCGTCAGGCATCCTTGGGTTTAATCGAATGCAAATTCATTCGCGTGACCTTCTTGCTTCCCGCTTCTGAAATTTTTGCTGTGCCTTCCTTTTCGACTTCATCGATTCGAATAACCGAATGAATCGGAACGTAGCTACGAATCACAGATTCAAACTCGGCTTTAAGTTTTTCTTCGTTCGGGTCAAGAACAAGCTGGCTGCGCTCGCCAAAGACAATTTCTTCAATTTCAATAAATCCGTACAGGTCACTTTGATATATTTGCCGCGCGTACACCTCGAAGACCTTGTCCTGGTTTAGGAATACCACCTTGTAAACTTGTCGTTTTGCCATTATTTACCAACTACTCAACCTGATTAAAACCGGGGCGCAAGGATAGCATAATTCCTTTCTACTGCCAGTCAATTTACGCCTGATATTTCAGATAATCGTTAGGCTGGAAATCCGGAAATTTTCTTTTTTTTCGATAATGAAAGCCCACGATAATTACCCAAACCATTAAACCCGCAGGATTGGCCCTTGAAAATATATATCGCCTGCTTTGACTGTGCATTGGCAAAAAATCGGGGTATAATCCGAGCCCTTTTTCAAGCTCTATTGGCACTTGAAATTTCCAGTTAAACCTCAAGTAACATCGAATGGCAAAAAAACTTTTTATCAAAACCCACGGTTGCCAGATGAATGAATACGATTCATCACGCATGGCGGACTTGCTGAGTGTCAGTCACGACCTGGAAATCACTTCGCGCGAAGAAGACGCCGACGTAATTTTGCTGAACACCTGCTCGATTCGCGAAAAAGCCCAGGAGAAGGTTTTCCACCAACTCGGCCGCTGGAGAAAACTGAAACAATCCAATCCCGACCTGATAATCGGTGTTGGCGGTTGCGTTGCCAGCCAGGAAGGAAAGGCTATTCGGGATCGCGCGCCTTATGTCGACATGGTCTTCGGTCCGCAAACCCTGCATCGCGTGCCGGAAATGATTGACGCCACCCGGAAAAATCATATCCCGGTGGTGGACATTTCTTTCCCCGAAATAGAGAAGTTTGATCGTTTGCCGGATCCAAGGGTGGAAGGCGCCAGTGCTTTTGTATCCGTGATGGAAGGCTGCAGCAAATATTGCACCTTTTGTGTCGTCCCCTATACCCGTGGCGAAGAAGTCAGCAGGCCTTTCGATGATGTCATTTCCGAAGTTGCCCACCTTGCCACCCAGGGCGTACGCGAGGTTAACCTGCTGGGCCAGAATGTGAATGCCTATCGCGGTACTTCCCACGATGGTGGCAGCGTCGACCTGGCCGAACTGATTACCTACGTCGCGGCCATCGATGGTATCGACAGGATACGTTTTACCACCTCGCACCCGGTTGAGTTTACTGACAGCCTTATCGAGGTGTATCGCAATGTTCCCGAACTGGTCAGCCACCTGCACTTGCCCGTCCAAAGTGGCTCAAACCGGGTTCTTGCGGCGATGAAACGCGGTCACCAGGTGGATGAATACAGGGAAAAGCTGGAACGGATTCGAAAAATCCGACCCGACATCAGCTTTTCATCCGATTTTATAGTCGGCTTCCCCGGCGAAACCGAAGAAGATTTTCTCGACACCCTGCAATTGATCGCCGATATTGGCTTTGACGTATCATTCAGTTTTATTTACAGTGCGCGCCCGGGTACACCTGCCGCGGAAATGGAAGACAGCACACCCGAATCCGTCAAGAAGCAACGCCTGCACATACTTCAGGATCGCATTAACCAGCAATCGATGGCCATAAGCGAGGCGATGGTCGGTACAGAGCAGCGCATCCTGGTCAATGGTCTTTCCAAAAAAGACCCGGGTAAATTACAGGGTCGCACCGAAAATAACCGTGTGGTCATATTTCCCGCTGACCAGGTAGATATGATCGGACAATTCGTAGATGTTCGTATCACCGAAGCACTGCCACATTCGCTCAGGGGTGAAATGACCACCCCGGGAGTATGTTATTAGCGCTTTTTCGAATATCTGCGTGATATTTCCCCTATTTTGCCCTATCACCGGCCAACATTTGCTTCACTTCACACTCTAAATCACTATACTGAAGTTAATAACACTGTATGAGGCATTTAAAAAACACTTGAACACCAATTTACAAACAGTCACTCAAAACCTGTCGCTACACCCTGAAGACAACCGTCGATTGGCCAGCCTTTGCGGCCAACTGGATGAGCACCTGAGATTAATCGAGCGCCGGCTTGGCATTGCAATTAATAACCGCGGCAACAAATTCCAGCTCATGGGTGAAGCACAATGTGTAGAAACGGCCAATTCAATCCTTGAAAAACTATATCAAACGACCCAAAACAATACGCCCATAACCCCCAACGAAGTTCATCTTGCCATCCAGGATGCGGGTAACGAAGATATGGCTTCCGACGAACCCGACAAGCCAGGATTAATCCAGTTAAAGCGGATAACCATCCAGCCACGTGGCGCCAACCAGCGTAACTATGTCGACAGTATTCGCCTCCAGGACCTTAATTTTGGTATTGGCCCGGCCGGAACCGGCAAGACATACCTGGCCGTCGCCTGCGCAGTTGAAGCCTTGGAAAAAAGCAAGGTTCATCGTATCGTTCTGGTCCGGCCCGCGGTTGAAGCCGGCGAAAAACTGGGATTCCTGCCCGGAGACATGGCCCAAAAAGTCGACCCTTATTTACGCCCCCTCTACGATGCCCTTTACGAAATGCTCGGCTTTGAAAAAGTCAGCAAATTGATCGAACGCAATACTATTGAAGTTGCTCCGCTGGCCTATATGCGTGGCCGCACATTGAATGATTCTTTTATTATTTTGGACGAAAGCCAGAATACGACACAGGAGCAAATGAAAATGTTCCTGACGCGGATAGGCTTTGGTTCCTGCGCGGTTGTCACAGGGGACATTACCCAGATTGATTTACCCAATGGCAAGAAATCCGGCCTGCGCCATGCCATGCAAGTATTAAAAGGTATCAACAATATAGGCTTCACCTACTTCAAACCCCAGGACGTTGTTCGCCATTCACTGGTGCAACAGATCGTCGAAGCCTACGATGGTTTTAATTCCAGCGGCGAGCAGACTGATAAAACTCGGAATAACCAGTAATAAGATGTCATGGACCTGATTCTATCTATTGAGAACGCTTGTAATGCTGCGAACATCCCCGACGATGAGGAAATTGAGTCGTGGGTTTTAACGACACTGTCATTACAATCCGAACATGATGGAATAACCGAGCTTGGTTTGCGTATTGTCGATCGCAATGAAATCAGCCAGTTGAATACTACCTACAGGAAAAAAGACGGGCCGACCAACATATTATCCTTCCCATTTGATTTACCGCCGGGTTTCACAGAACCAGGGAATCAGACAATATTGGGCGATATTGTTGCCTGTTCGGATGTTATTGAGCACGAGGCAAAACAACAGCACAAACCATTAAAGGCTCATTGGGCGCATATGATTGTTCACGGGACCTTGCACTTGCTGGGCTACGATCACCAGGATGATCTTGAAGCCAGGGAAATGGAAGACCTGGAAATCAGCCTGCTGGCCCGACTAAATTTTCCTAACCCGTATACGAGCCAGATAACAATCACACCATGAACGCTGAAGCAAACCAACGCCCGAAAAAATCCATGACCTGGATGGAAAAAATAAGTCATGCATTTAGCACAGAACCCAAGAACAAGGACGACGTCATTGCCCTGCTTCGCGACGCCCATAACAAC
>CAMYIF010000021.1:0-18384 GCA_947258415.1 uncultured Pseudomonadales bacterium | reverse complement strand
CAGGTTACTTGACGGTGTTTCCCTAAGCATTATCGAGGGCGCCATCCAGATTGCCGATATGAAAGTGCGTGAAGTCATGGTACCGCGTTCGCAAATAGTCACCGTTCAGGAATCACAATCCCCCGAAGAATTTTTACCTAAAATTATTGCATCCGGTCATTCAAGGTTCCCGGTAATTGGCGATAACTCTGATGAAATCATCGGTATGTTATTGGCCAAGGACCTGCTACCCATGGTATTAAACAGCAACCAGAAAAAATTTCGCCTGAAAGATATTCTCCGCCCGGTCAATGTTATTCCGGAAAGTAAACGCCTGAGTTCTCTACTGAATGAATTCCGAACCAACCGGTATCATATAGCGGTTATAATCGACGAATACGGTGGCATTTCCGGGTTGATAACCATCGAGGACGTTCTCGAGGAAATTGTCGGTGAAATCGAAGACGAACACGATATCGACCAGGAAGATGCGTTTATCCGTAAGACTGAAGATGGCACATTTATTGTCAACGCGTTAACCCCGATAGAAGAGTTCAACGCGCAGTTCAATGTCAAATTCGATGATGATGAATTTGATACCATCGGCGGCATCGTCATGCAGCACCTGGGCCGTTTGCCAAAACGTAACGAAGAAATCGAAATAGCCAATTTATTGTTCAAGATCCTGACTGCTGATCGGCGCCGAATTCGCTCCCTTCAGGTTTCACACCTCGAAATTTAACCCTCTCGATGACACCTGCTGAAATTTTTAGCCTTTCCGGCAAGAAAACAGCCGTGTTGTCATTATTGGCGGGCACCCTGGTTTCGTTGTCACTGGCCCCCTTCAATTTTTGGCCCGCCGGCATCGTTTCGCTTTTTCTGCTCCTGCATTGCCTACAACACTCCACTCCCAAATACGCGTGGTTTACCGGTTGGCTATTCGGCATGGGGATGTTTGGCGCGGGGACTTCGTGGGTTTATGTCAGCATCCACCAGTTCGGGCATGCGCCAATTCCATTGGCAGTATTCCTCACGCTTTTATTTACCCTGGGCCTGGCGTTACTTTTCTGCTCGACCTTTGCATACTGCTATGTCCGTTTATTTTCCCATAAACGTCTTGGAGTATTACTGGGCTTCCCGGCATTGTGGGTCATTTTTGAGTGGCTTCGCAGTTGGGTTTTTACCGGCTTTCCCTGGTTATTTATTGGTTATGCACACACAGATACCTGGCTGGGCAACCTGGCTCCGGTTACCGGTGTCTATGGATTGAGCCTGGTCATCAGCCTAGCCGCCGCGGCACTCTACCAGTTGGCCTTTGACAACAAAAGAAATCACGCGTTAACCATGGTACCGGTTTGCACCGCCATCCTGCTGCTACCCTGGGCAATCGGCTACGGCCTGATAAACAAGCAATGGGTCAACGATAATGGCGAGGCCATCAAGGTAACCCTGCTCCAGCCAAATATCAGCCAGAGCGTCAAGTGGCGACCGGAACAGCGCAGCGAAACCCTGCGCCTGATGTACCGCGAAACAAAAAAACACCTGGATAGCGATATAATTATCTGGCCGGAAAACGGTATCCCGCTTTTCTACCACCAGGCAAAAGGCTACCTTCAGGCTATCCGGACGGTTGCGGCTGAAAAAGGGACAACCATTCTATCCGGTATACCTTACTGGGAAATCAATGACGCCTACCCGGGCGGGGTTATGCATAACAGTGTCATCGCCCTGGACCAGACTCCAGAAGATCAGTTTTATCATAAGCAAAAGCTGGTACCCTTCGGTGAATACGTTCCCCTCGAGGATCAGTTAAGGGGCTTGATTT
Source organism: uncultured Pseudomonadales bacterium (assembly GCA_947258415.1). Classification (GTDB taxonomy): domain Bacteria; phylum Pseudomonadota; class Gammaproteobacteria; order Pseudomonadales; family IMCC2047; genus CAMYIF01. The sequence goes on along the minus strand of CAMYIF010000021.1, from coordinate 16,580 downwards.
CGTTCTTTGACCTGCCGATGTCGGATTTTCGTCCAGGCTCGAAAAAACAGATGGCGCTTGAACTGACAATCAAGGGGAAACAGGTAAGTATCGCAGCTTACGTTTGTTACGAAATTGTCTACCCGGATTTTGTCCGCAATCTGGGCAAGGGAAGCGATATATTGCTGACCATCAGCGACGACAGCTGGTTTGGCAAATCCATTGGACCCAGGCAGCATATGCAAATGGCGCGCATGCGCGCACTGGAAAACGGCCGATACCTGGTCAGGGGAACCAATACCGGCATTACCGCCATTGTTGATTATCGTGGCAAAATAATCGCCGATGCCAGCCAGTTTGAAAGCACCAGCCTTACCGGTGATATCAAAATAACCACCGGCCAAACACCCTTTATGAAATGGGGTTCGCTGTGGACCCTGCTGACTTGCTCCGCCCTGTTAATTATTACCTTTCTTATCCCGGGGCGCAGCCAAAAGCAGGCCGCATGACCCTCTCAAACCGTGGATAACAACAAACAAACCGGAACACCGGGATCAAACTACCGCAATACAGGCACACAATCATGACCGACGATGAACGCATAATCAGGATTGAAACAAAAATCGCTTACCAGGAAGACACTATCCAGTCGCTCAATGAGGTTGTCTGCCGCCAGCAGAAACAAATCGAACAACTGCAAGCTACCTGTAAGGTTTTGATTGAGCGCCTCGACGAGTTATCAGATGCCAACAACACCGCTAAACCTGTTGATGAAATCCCCCCGCACTATTAAAATGTGCCGCTTTAAAATTGAATGGCCACAGTTTTATCAGGACGACGTGAAAAATTATAACTTTTTAAAGACAGCACTTTTCCTTTCACAAAGAATCGCTACACGGCAGCACCGCCGCAATCTTAAATGTATAAAGAGGTAATATGTTAAAAGCTATCGAACGCAATCTGGAGACAACCATTTTCAGGAGCCGCTGGTTACTAGCGCCTTTCTACTTTGGGCTTGTTTTGAGTATTCTCCTGCTTTTCATCAAGTTTATTCAGGAATTTATTCACCTGATCGCAATAGTCTTCACCGCTCCGGAAAGTGAAATCGTAGTCGGTATATTGGCACTGGTAGATATGTCCCTGGTTGGCAGCCTGCTGCTGATGATTATTTTCAGCGGTTACGAGATTTTTGTTTCAAAAATTCATATTACCGAGCATGAAGACCGGCCCGACTGGATGGGCAGGGTCGATTTTTCAGGGCTGAAACTCAAGGTAATCGGTGCAATTGTTGCCATTTCCGCGATCGACTTGCTCAAGACATTCATGAAAATTCCCGATGAATTAAACGAAGCATCCTTCGATGCACTGGTGATGAAAATAAGTGTGCATATGGCCTTTGTTATATCAGGCGTCTTGTTTGCGATAATGGATAAAATAGCGGCGGATACCAAAAGCCATTAAATTTTAATACCTTAAATTTTGGGTACGATCTCCCAGCGGCAAGAAAGACAAGGCCAGGGATCAGGGGATTATTGAAGTTCGTGCGACTCCAGTTGCTCGCTCATTTCCAGCCAGGATTGCTCCAGTAATTGCGCCTGGCTTTTAAGTTGTCCTTGTTCCTGGATTAACAGGCTCAAGGCTACCTTGTTGTCTTCATCGTAAATTGACGCATCAAGTAATCTTGTCTCAATTTCATCTAGCGCCAACTGAACCTTAGCAAGGCTTTTCTCGGCCTTTGCAATCTTTTGTTTCAACGGCCTTATTTGTGCACGCCTGTCGGCTGCCAGTTTACGCAGTTCTTTTTTATCGATACGATCTCCCTGTCGGGCGGCTTTCTCCCCAGGTTTACCGGTGGTTTTGTCACGCAGGTTATTAGCCAACCATTGCTGGTAATCGTTCAGGTCACCGTCAAAGGTGTCAACTTTATGGTGGGCGACCAGCAGAAACTGATCCACGGTATTACGTATCAGGTGCCGATCGTGCGACACAAGTATCAGGGCACCGGTAAAACCCTGTAACGCGACCGTTAACGCGTATCGCATCTCCAGGTCCAAGTGGTTGGTCGGCTCATCCATTACCAGCAAATTTGGTTTTTTCCAGACCACAATTGCCAGCGCAAGCCGGGCTTTTTCGCCGCCGGAAAAATGACCGATTGGCCCGGTTGCCATGTCACCATTAAAATTGAAACCGCCCAAAAAGTTCCTGATGGATTGCTCGGATGCCTCCGGACTTAAGCGCTGAAGGTGCAGCAGCGGGCTGGCGTGCAGATCCAGCGCTTCCAGCTGGTGCTGCGCAAAATAACCCACCTTCAGGTTAGCTCCTTCAGTTTTTTCACCGGATACTAAAGGCAGCTCGCCAACAATTGATTTGATCAATGTCGATTTACCGGCCCCGTTTGGACCCAGCAGGCCGATACGGCTTCCCGCAAGGATGCCAAGGTTAACCTTGTTTAAAACTACGGTGCCAGGATAACCCATGGATGCTGCCTTGAAATTAACAAGTTGGGCAGACTCTTTGCGCGCCGTAATGAAATGAAAGTTAAAGGGCGAATCAATATGTGCCGGGGCAATATCTTCCATTTTTGACAGGGCTTTCAACCGGCTTTGTGCCTGCCGCGCCTTGGTCGCCTTGGCGCGAAAACGGTTAACGAATTTTTGCATTTGCTCGCGTTGTGCCTGCTGTTTTTCATACAGGGCCTGCTGTTGGGCCAGCCGTTCGGCGCGTTGATGCTCGTAGGCGGAATAATTACCGCGATATGTGTGAATCTCGTGTCGCTCAACGTGCGCAATGCTGGTGCAAACTGAATCCAGGAAATCGCGGTCGTGCGAGATCAGTAAAAGTGTTCCCTGGTAACGCAATAGCCAGCGTTCAAGCCAGATGGTTGCGTCCAGGTCAAGGTGGTTGGTCGGCTCGTCCAGTAACAATACGTCCGACGGACACATGAGCGCCCTGGCGAGGCTCAGGCGAATCCGCCAACCACCCGAGAATGATGTCACCCCGGACTGCTCATCAGCGCTGGTAAAACCAAGGCCGTGCAGCAATTGTTGCGCCCGGCTGGGAGCGCTGTGGCCGTCTATTGCATCCAGTTGCGCATAAGCTGCGGCCAGCGCCATATTCTCGCGTTTTTGCTCGGCGTCTCGAATGGCCTGTTCGGTAGCGCGTAGTTGATCGTCACCATCCAGCACATAATCGAGGGCTGTCTGCTCACTGTGAGCGACTTCCTGAGCCATATGGGCAACGCGTAATTGTTTGGGTAGATACACCTCGCCGGCATCCGGAGCCAGGCGATCGAGTAAAAGCTCGAAGATACTGGATTTTCCACACCCGTTGGCGCCAATAACACCCACACGCTGGCCTGCATGGATTAGCATACCGGCATTGTTAAGGAGGGTTTTACCGCCGCGTTGCAGCTGTACCTGGTTTAAGCTGATCATCGCGGCGCATTGTAGCAGCAGTGAGAAACCGCTCCAAACTGTTGGTCATATTTAATTTTTGATTGAGGGGCACCCGGGCAGGCTTGCGTAAATCCGGGATTGGACCGAGCATTTGGTCAGGATAATTAACTTACTACCGGGAAGCAGCCAATTAATTGATAGTATCGACCCACCAGTACCAACCCATACCGAGAAATTCATGTATCAGAAGCGAACTGTCACGAAGCGCACCCGCCTGGGGCAGAAAATCGAGCAGGCTGTTTTTACCAAGATCATACGACTCAAAGCGTGTGGGTGCGGCGGTTACATTCATACCGGCCCGCTGAAAACTGTACATGGCGCGTGGCATATGCCAGGCATGAGTGACGAGTAAGGCTTTATTTATGCCGTTCTGCCTGGCAATGACCATGGTGTTTTCCGCATTTTCCCAGGTTGTCCGGCTTTTTCCCTCTTTCCATTTTACCGTGACAAAAAATTCTTCCCGCAATACCCTGGCCATGAATTCGGCTTCTGAAATCCTGCCCTGCTCACTCACGTCGCCGCCTGTAGTTAATATCGGCAGCCCGGTCTTACGGTGCAGGTATGCACCATAACGGAGCCTTTCGAGTTCAAGGGAAGTAGGCGAATCTTCACCCTCGTATTCCAGCGCGTCACGCTCGCGACCGGCGCCCAGTATGATAATGGCCTGGTAATCTTTCGGATTGATCTCGTGGGCGGACAAGGGAGGGTATTTCTCGATTTGGGAACCAAGCAACTTGGTCACAAAGGGTGTGCTCAACAACGCAAGGCTGACCAGGGACAGGATGATAGTCAGCATTCTCAGGCGACGCCAACGACCCAGGAAAAACAGGGCAAATAAAATGACCAGAATATTGATGGCCGGGGGCAGCGCAAGGGTCTTAAGCAAATAACGCGTCAGCATGCAGTTCCTTATCCGGAGAATTAATAACCATCAGTTTGCAGAAACCGGTTCAATCGTCGCCCAGGTCGCTACTGGTTATTCGTCTGAAGGTATCACCCTTGCATTCCCTGCAGGATTTAAGTGTCCGGGGCCTGGAAAAGACGGTTATATCACCACAGTTGATACAGGCAAATGTACCCGGTATTACCCGCTCTCCGGTCACATATTCTTCCGGGCCACTCTTGAGCCTGCGTTCCAGCTCACGCTGCTGGATATTGGTTTTATCGGCAACCGAAAGCAGCAAATCCAGCAACCTGTTCTCGACCAGTTTTGTGTCAAATTTCAGCCAATCGGCCACACCCTTACCCGTTTCTTCCATATAGTGGGTCAGGCTCTTTAAATCCTTCTTCAGGTAGGCCGCTAACAGGGCAATTTCTTCCTTTGTCAATTCCTCAGCGGCAGCCTCCAGCTCGACGGCTTGCTCAAGATCGTACTTTATGCCCTCCCATGTTTGTTCCTCGACACGTTCCAGCCCCTCTTTGATACGATTCAAAAGGCTCTCGTAGGTTGTCTCTGCCTGGTCAAGTTGTTTTTTTGAGCCAGAATTCGGGCTTATTTGCCGCTCAGTCATGTTATTGCATCCCCCACTGTTCATCTCACTATAGCTATATAGTATCCTACGCGCTTTGGTTTTTATGGTACAGTTTTACAAAATGGAAGAGCAATACCACCCCCATAAGATCGAGCAGGTCGCGCAAGCCTTTTGGCAGGACAAAAAAAGCTTTAATGTTTCCGAGCAGCCTGACAAGGATAAGTTTTATTGCCTGGCCATGTTTCCCTACCCCAGTGGCAAGCTGCACATGGGTCACGTCCGTAACTACACTATTGCCGATGTCATCAGTCGTTACCAGCGCATGCTGGGTAAAAATGTCCTTCAGCCGATGGGCTGGGACGCGTTTGGTTTACCGGCTGAGAATGCCGCGATCAAACACCAGACGGCACCGGCAAAATGGACCGACTCCAACATTGATTACATGCGGGACCAGCTCAAGGAACTGGGCTTTGGTTACGACTGGAGCCGCGAACTGGCCACCTGTAAACCCGAATACTATCGCTGGGAGCAATGGTTTTTCACACGCCTGTACGAAAAAGGCCTGGCCTACAAAAAAGTCTCTGCCGTTAACTGGTGCCCCAATGACCAGACCGTACTGGCAAACGAGCAAGTGATAGATGGGTGTTGCTGGCGCTGTGATTCCAAAGTAGAAAAAAAGGAAATTCCCCAGTGGTTTATCAAGATTACCGACTACGCTGAAGAGTTGCTAGAGGACCTCGATGAACTGGATGAATGGCCGGAACAGGTGCGCATCATGCAGCGAAACTGGATCGGCAAGAGCCGCGGTGTCGAGTTCAGCTTCAAACTGGAACAGCCAATCGAAAATATTGACAGCTTTGCCGTCTATACCACCCGTCCTGACACCCTGATGGGCATCACCTATGCCAGTATTGCAGCGGGTCACCCCATTGCCCTGGCCCTGGCTGAAAATAACCCTGAAATCGCCGCCTTTAATGAGGAATGCAAGGTGCAGTCGGTAGCAGAAGCTGACCTGGCCATTTTGGAAAAGAAAGGTGTTTTCACCGGCCTCAATGCCATCCACCCGATAACCGGTGAAGCCGTGCCGATCTGGATCGCCAACTATGTGCTGATGGAATATGGCACTGGCGCAGTGATGGCGGTACCGGCCCATGATGAACGGGATTTCGAATTTGCCAATAAAATAGGCCTGCCAATCAAGCAAGTGTTCGAAAGCATCCGGGGCTCACTGCAAAGCGAAGACGAGGGAAAAGGCATTGGTGTTGCCGAAGAGTACTTTGAATTTGACTCAAAGGTATGGAAAGACTGGTATGCCTCCAAGTCTGAAGATGAAGTAAAGATGATTAACTCGGGTGAGTTTGATGGTGCAAGCCCGGAAGAAGGGTTCGAGGCCATCGCCAATAAGCTCATTGAAATGGGTTGCGGCGAGATTAAAATCAATTACCGACTCAGGGACTGGGGCGTTTCGCGCCAGCGCTACTGGGGTTCCCCCATCCCCATGCTTTACCTGGGTGATGGAACCGAGATCCCGGTACCTGACGACCGGTTACCCGTGGTATTACCGGAAGACGTGGTAATGGACGGGGTACAATCCCCGATCAAGGCCGATCCGGAATGGCGAAAAACCAGTCTGGGTGGTCAGCCCGCAGAACATGAAACGGATACTTTTGACACCTTCATGGAATCATCCTGGTATTACGCGCGTTTTTGCTGCCCGAATTTCGACCAGGGTATGCTCGACAGCCGTGCCGCAAATTACTGGTTACCCGTCGACCAATACGTCGGTGGCATCGAACACGCCATTCTCCATCTGCTGTACGCGCGATTCTTTCATAAACTGATGCGTGATGAGGGCCTGCTGAATTCCAACGAGCCTTTCAAGCGACTGTTATGCCAGGGCATGGTGCTCAAGGATGGCGTAAAAATGTCAAAATCAAAAGGCAACACGGTTGATCCCCAGGAACTGATTAATCAGTACGGTGCCGATACAGTGAGGCTGTTCACCATGTTTGCCGCACCGCCAGAACAAACGCTTGAATGGTCTGATACTGGCGTCGAGGGCGCTTACCGGTTCCTGCGTAAACTCTGGAAAACCGTTCATGCTCATTCTCTTGCAGGTGAGCCCGGTGAACTCCAACTGGACAGTCTGCCTGAAGCACAAAAGGATATTCGACGTAAAACACACGAAACCATTATCAAGGTCAGTGACGATTTTGGACGCAGGCAAACATTCAATACTGCCATTGCCGCGGTGATGGAACTGCTCAACGAAGTCAACAAAAAGGTTGATCGTTCTACACCTGCCGGCTTGGCCGTAGAACGCGAAGCGTTAACTGTTGCCACTCAATTGCTGGCACCCGTCGTACCCCATATTTGCCATACATTGTGGAAAACGTTTGGATTCCAGAATGCGGTTATTGATGCGCCCTGGCCGATGCACGATGAGGCGTCTTTGTCTCGCTCCTACATCAACATGGTGGTTCAGGTAAATGGTAAACTACGCGCAAAGCTCGAAGTGGATGCGCAGGCGGATCAGAAAATCATTGAAGCCCTGGCAATGGAAAACGAAAATGTGCATCGTTTTATTGAAAATAAGTCTATAAAAAAGATTATTTTCGTTCCCGAAAAATTGATCAATATTGTCGTGTGAGTTTAATTATGTCCGTCAAGCAAAGGTTAAAATTTTATATCCTGATGATAAGCGCCGTGCTTGTATTAACCTCTTGCGGCTGGCATTTACGCGGCACCCAGGCAACCCTGCCGGATAATCTGAAATCGGTTCGCCTGGTAACACCGAAAAAAGAGAAGAAGCTGCATATCGCCCTGGAGCGTGCGCTTATCTCGGCAGGCGCCACGGTAATCGAGGATACTGATTCACCCGCCTACCGGTTGAATGTGACCGATGTCAGTCACGAGCGGCGCGGTGTCAGCACCAGTAGTCGAGGTAAAATTGCCGAATATGCGCTTACTTCTCAAATTACCTTCTCGGTAAACGATCAAACTGGACAGGAAGTGCTTTCCTCGGCCACGGTCAGCCGACAAAGAACCTATTTTTTTGACGAGGATCGCGTCACCAGTGCCTTTGAAGAAGAAAAACTGCTGATTGATGAACTTCAACGCGACCTGGTTCAGCAAATCGTGCGTCGATACCGGTCAATACAAAACAACTAGTTTCCAGGTTTCGAATGAATGTAAAACCTGAACAGCTTTGCGCGCACCTGGACAGGGGTTTAGAGCCGGTCTATGTCGTTACCGGAGACGAGCACCTTCAGGTTCAGGAAGCTTGCCAACAAATTCGTAAAGCCGCTAAAAGCAGAGGCTACAGCGAACGCGTTGTGCTCACGGTCGAGCCACAATTTAACTGGGATGAACTGCTGGTTTCCGGCAATAGCCTTTCATTATTTTCAGACCAACAACTTATCGAGTTACGCCTGTTGAATGGCAAGCCTGGTGATATGGGCTCAAAGGCGATTCAGCGTTACCTGGAATCGTGCTCGGAGAATAATCTGCTCCTGGTTATTACTCCCAAACTCGACAAAAACACACAAAACAGCAAGTGGTTCAAATCCCTCGGAAAATCCGGAACTGTCATAAATATCTGGCCAATAAGCCCGGAACAATTACCCCGCTGGATACACCAGCGACTTCAAAAGGCAGGACTGCACGCAGACAATGATGCGGTAAAAATGCTGGCCACGCTAGTTGACGGTAACCTGCTCGCCGCCGCCCAGGAAATTGAAAAACTGAAACTCCTGGTTAACGACACACAAATAACCATGGACACTATTCGTAGTGCCGTTTCAGACAGTTCGCACTTTAATGTATTTAACCTGGTCGATACGGCGCTTAAAGGTAATGCCAGCAAGAGTATAAAAATCCTTTCCAGGCTAAAGGGTGAAGGTGTCGAACCCCTGACCATAACCTGGGCTCTAAGCCGGGAAATACGCCAACTTTCGCGAATGGCAAACGATATTGAAAGAGGCGCTTCCAGCCAACAGGCAATGCAGGCTCAGAGGGTATGGAAAAATCGCCAACGATTCATCGGTTCGGCGCTTGCGCGTCTGTCGGTAAATACGCTCAACGAGTTAATGCGGTGGTGCGCCGATATTGATCAATCGATAAAAGGTATTTCACCGGGTAACCCCTGGGATAAACTCGAATCGGTGATCATGATCCTGTCGGGTAAACCGCCAGCAATCCACGCAATCAGGTAATACCATTTCCCCAAATATAAAAAAGCCAGGCAAATGCCTGGCTTTTTTAGTTGCAAAATCCGTAGATTTTTATTGCAGCTTCTTCTCAACCTCTGTTGCGATGATGGAGACAACGCGGCGGTTACTCATACGACCTTCTCTGGTGTCGTTAGAGGCACGAGGTTTGTCCTCACCGTAACCAATAGCTTCCAGGCGGCTGGCGTCAATTTTGTGCTCGTTGATCAGTACATCACGTACTGCTTCTGCACGACGCTGGGATAAGCCCTTGTTGTAATCGGCTTCGCCCATTGAGTCGGTGTGACCTTCGATTCTTGCAGAAGTTTTCGGGAACAAGGTCATGAATTCAGCTACCCGTTTGATTTCGGGGAAGAACTCTGGTTTTACCTCTGCCTTGTTCAGGTCGAATAACACTTCAAGCTCAACTGTTGCTGTTTCGGTGATAACGTACTGACAGCCTTTCTTGTCAACACGTGCACCGGCAGGCGTATTCGGGCATTGATCCTTGTAATCCGGAACACCGTCGCCATCGCTATCAACAGGGCAGCCTTTTGAATCCACGGCTACACCGGCAGGTGTATTCGGGCAAGAATCATTTGCATCGGCAACACCATCGCCATCTGAATCCATGGGTGCGGCTGCAACAGCAACCGGTTTGGCACCACGATCACCAAAGAAGTAATCAATACCAAACATGACATGTGCATTAATATCCGACTCGTCATTAAATTTAACGGCACGCACATCACCGCGTAACGCCAGGTGTGGAGTGATGTATTTTTTCACCCCGGCGCCCAGGTTTGTAAATGTCTCGTCACCTGACAGGGATACACTCGGACCGGTCACATCAAAATCAACTTCGCCGGCACCCAGTGCAATATAAGGTAAAAAGCCATTGCTTTCATTGAAGAAATAGAGCGCGTCTACGTGATAACCTTCACCTTCAAGTTTACCATTAGGAAAACTTATGCTTGTGCGCGTGTCTCTTAGATCTATGTAAGCGACTTCAACACCCCAATGTTTGTTGAATCTGTAACCGATACCCGCATTAATGGTTTCCGTATCGTCAATATCATTATCGTCAAACCAGAAAAAACCTGGCGCAAAAAACATATTAACGCCTTCATTTTCTGCCATAGCCGATTGAGCACTGAATTGTGCTGCCAGCATAATTCCCAGTGCAATTGTGAATTTTTTTAACATAATTTTTCCCTCTTCTTTTCTAAATAAACGATAAATAATAAGCTGAAAATTTTCAGCGATTATACCTGATTTCTAACCCAAAAAAATTGTCCGAACAATGTAACTATACATCAGTGTTCGTGTTTTCAAATAACCATTTCGCCTTTTGCCTGCCTGTCAGCATGATAGGAAGACCTGACCAGCGGACCGCTTGCAACGCTTGAAAATCCCATATTTTTCGCGTGTTCTGCGTATTCGGCAAATTCATCCGGGTGAACAAACCTGTCCACCGGCAAATGATCCAGGCTTGGCTGTAAATACTGGCCAATGGTGATCATGTCCACATCATGAGCACGCAAATCCTCCATAACCTGGAAGATTTCTTCCCGGGTTTCTCCGAGGCCTACCATGATGCCGGATTTCGTCAATACCTCGGGCACTAGTGCTTTATATTTTTTCAACAATGACAATGACCACTCATAATCCGATCCAGGTCGAATTTTCTTGTACAAACGAGGTACGGATTCAAGGTTATGGTTGAACACGTCCGGAGGTTCATTGGCGATAATATCCAGGGCAATATCCATGCGACCGCGAAAATCCGGCACCAGCACTTCAACTTTTATTTTCGGGCTGGCCTTGCGCGTTTCCCGGATACATTGCGCAAAGTGATCAGCACCACCGTCACGCAAATCATCGCGATCAACCGAAGTTATTACCACATAACGCAACTTCATTTCAGCGATGGCGCCGGCCAGATGCGCGGGTTCACCCTCATCGAGCGGATTGGGTCGGCCATGGGCAACGTCACAGAACGGACAACGCCGGGTGCAAATTTCGCCCATGATCATAAAAGTCGCCGTACCGTTACTGAAACACTCTCCAAGGTTCGGACAGGAGGCCTCCTCGCAAACAGACGCCAGTTTGTTTTTTCGCAATATGCTCTTGATATGAGATATTTCGGGTGAAGCAGGCATCCGAACACGAATCCAGTCCGGTTTACGAGGTGCAACCAGGGTTGGTTCGACTTTTATTGGAATACGCGCAACCTTTTCGGCGCCTCGTAACTTTACACCCTGTTCAACCCGGGGCACTTTTTGCCGCCGGCTGGCAGGGTTAGCCTGTTTTTCCATGATAACCTCAATAGGAAGTGTTTTTTCTTTTCCGGCTAGTATACCCGAGTTTTTCCATAAGATGATCTATTAAACGTTCGATTGCCTGATTTTCGTCAAGATTTTCTACATAATTCTTGAGCTGGGTTACGGCCAGGTTTTCATAACCACAAACATTTATCCGGGAGAATGGCTCGAGATCCATAGCCAGGTTAAAACTTACACCATGGTAAGTGCAACCGTTACGCACACGCAGTCCCAGCGAAGCAATCTTTGCCCCCTCGACATAAACTCCCGGTGCATCGGGCCGCGATTTAGCCCGAACGTCGAAGGTTTCGAGAAAGGAAATCACGCCGTTTTCCATGGCATCGATCATACGACGGACACCCAGTTTACGCCTGCGAATGTCAATAAGACAATAAATTACACACTGGCCCGGACCATGATAGGTTACCTGGCCTCCCCGATCTGATCGAACCACGGGAATGTTTCCCGGTGCCAGCACATGCTCGTCTTTACCAGCCTGACCCTGGGTGAAAACCGCCGGGTGCTGAACTACCCAGAATTCATCGGGGTCGCTGGAATCCCGGCTGTCTGTGAACGCCTTCATGTCTTGCCAGACATCAACGTATGGTTGCTCGCCGAGATAACGGACCATGAGGGTATTCATGAAATGGAGTTCTCTGCCGCTTGTCAGTGTTAACTTACAGAACCAGGGAAATGCGGCCGCTGGCCTTGAGTGACTCAAAAATTTGTTCTAATTGTTCTTTACCCGTAGCGGTGATAAACACCGTCACCGAACTGTATTTCCCGTTTCGACTTTGCTTTATCGTTACCCGGGAATAATCAATACCCGGAGCGTGGGTCTCGATAATCTCGATTATACATTGTTTATAATCGTGCGTTGTGGGCCCCATTACCTTGATAGGATAGTCGCAGGGAAACTCTATTGCAGGCGGTTCTTTTTCCATAACGGGTAACACGATCTAGCTAATCAGACTGAGGAAGAACAGCACAACCTGGTCCCACAGTCTCTTGAAGAAACCTGCTTGATCAACCGATTGCAAGGCGACTAAAGGTTCTTGTGCGATAACCTGGTCATTAAGCTTGACGCTAACCATGCCAAATGGAGATGTTTGCTGGACAGGTGCCAATATATGTTTGTCAATATCGAGCGATGCCGACAGGGCGCTGTGCTGACCGCGCGGTATGGTTATGTAGAGGTCTTTCAATACACCCAGGTCGAGAACATCGGATTCGCCGCCCCAAACCCTGGCTTCATTTAATTGCTGGTTAGCCTTGTATAGTTTGTGGGTTTCGTAAAACCGGAATCCATAGGTTAGCAGTTTCTGGGTTTCGGTGGCGCGCGCTTCCTCACTACTGGTCGACATAACCACGGCGATCAAACGCATGCCATCACGCTCGGCAGAAGCCACAAGGCAGTAACCCGCTGCTTCGGTGTGGCCTGTCTTTAACCCGTCAACACTGTTATCACGGGACAACAGTTTATTCCGGTTTGGCTGCCTTATTTTATTGTAGGTAAATGATTTTTCAGCATAAATTGGATAATAGTCAGGATGGTCGACAATAATGGAGCGAGCCAGAATGGCCAGGTCCGATGCCGACATATAATGATCTTTTCCGGGTAACCCGGTGGCATTGATAAAATGCGAGTTTTTCATACCAAGGCGAGTAGCATGCTGGTTCATCAGGCCGGCAAAGGCGTCTTCGCTGCCTGCAATATATTCGGCAATCGCGACACTGGCGTCGTTTCCAGACTGGATGATAATCCCGCGCAACAGGTCTTCCAGGCTGACAAAAGTATCTTCACGAATAAACATCCTGGAACCCGGGGTTTTCCAGGCCTTGATACTGACTCTAACCTGGTCTTCAAGCTTGATATTGCCTTTATCCAGCTCGTGGGTAGCGATATAGCTGGTCATCATTTTAGTCAGGCTTGCCGGGGGTAATGGTTGGTCCGGATTATGCTCGACCAGGACTTCTCCACTGTGTGCATCGATCAGCAAGTATGACGCGGCCGATATTTTTGGCGGCGCGGGAATCAATGGGTTCACTGCAACAACCTGCTGGCAGGCAAAAAGACTAAAAACCAATACAAATAAATTTCTTCTAAGCATCATCATCATTGAAAGTCGGGTTGAGTAAAGGGTTGTTAATGCCGGCGCATTTTAACATGTCCATTGCGGGGGTACAGTGCAAAGCCGACTAGATTTTTGGCAAACCAATTATCATCGGCATGTCATGACCGTTTGCATGGAGGCTTTGCCTGATTTGCTGAGCTAACTCAAGGTTATCTACGGGGCCGATTTGAACCTTGTGCAAATTCGGCGAGATTTGATTATCACGCAATATGACCACCGATTGATCGGTCTGTAAAAGCAACTGCCGCCTGAGCTGCTGGGCAGATTCCAGCTGGGAAAAGGCGGCTACCTGAATGAAAATACCTTGCGTACCAACCTCCGGTATTTGTCTCGTGACCGGGACCGTTTGATTATGCCGATTATTCCAGGCTGCTGGATCGATAGCTTCGATATTAACAGCTGCAACACCCTGGTTTGCAAATCCCAGCTTCATGGCCGCTGCGTAAGATAGATCGATAATCCGGTTACCATGAAAAGGCCCCCTGTCATTGACACGGACAATGACCTTGCGGCCATTTTCAATATTTGTCACACGTAAATATGTGGGAATAGGTAATGTTTTATGCGCCGCCGACATGGCAAACATGTTGTATATTTCACCGTTGGACGTAGTATGACCGTGGAATTTTGACCCGTACCAGGAGGCCATACCGGTAGCCGAATAACCCTGACTGTCGGGCAGCAACTGATAGGTTATACCCCTTACTTCATAGGGGCTCTTGTTACCTTGCCTGCTGGGTGGTTCAACTTTGGGAGTTGCATCCTGAATCGAAGCTGGATCCATCCGGTAAATTGGCGCTGAATCCTGATGTTGCTGGTATCGTGACGGCGGCGAGGTAACAGAACAGCCAATGAAAAACAATACCGGCACCAGGACAATAATTCTGCGACACATTGAATGCAGTGAAAAACAGGAGTATTTATTTATCATAATGTTTTTTCGCCAGTTCCTGACTAAGCTGAAACACTGCCATTGCATAAAGCGCACTATGATTATAACGAGTAATTACATAAAAATTATTTAGCCCCACCCAGAATTCCTCACCGTGCATTCCATCCAGTAACATGGCTGTCGCCAATTGACCGGGATCAAATGTTTCGCGGGGGATAAAACCGGAGGCAATTAATTCTTCAAGCTTATGCCGGGGTTTCAGGTCTTTTCGGGTGGCTACGAGATATTCCCGGAAGCCGTTACCGTTAACCACCGCGGGCACGGTAATCGGTTCATCTTGCTTCCATCCATGCCGGTTAAAATAATTGGCAACGCTGCCAATCGCGTCAACAGGATTCTCCCAGATATCTCTACGGCCATCGTCATCAAAATCCACCGCGTAGTTACGGAAACTGCTGGGCATAAACTGACCATAACCCATGGCTCCGGCGTAAGAACCTTTCAAATCAAACGGATGGAAGCCTTCCTCCCGGGCTAAAATCAGGAAGTGACGAAGCTCCCCCCTGAAATATTTACTGCTACTTTTTGGGTAATCAAAAGCCAGGGTTGCCAGGGAGTCAATCACCCGATGCCTGCCGGTAATGCGGCCGTAACGGGTTTCAACACCGATAATTGCAACAATAATTTCTGCCGGCACACCATAAACCGATTCGGCGCGCGATAATGTCTCCCTGTTTTTTTTCCAGAATTTTAACCCCTGCTGTACCCGTTGTGGCGTGACCAAAAGAGGTCGATAGTCTTTCCATGGCTTGGCTTCAGCCGGGGACGTTTTCGATTTAATAGTATTTTCTTTATATATTACCTGCGAAAACAGTTCCAGTAAGTCCTGTTTATCAAAACCGTCATTGGCTGCAATTTCGTCAATAAATATTAGCGCCTGAGGGTGTTCGGCGTAGGAACTGTAGTTGCCCAGGCTTACACCCGGCAATGAAAGCATCAGGATAAAGCTTAAAAAGCGAACGCTTGTTTTTGAGTTTAACATCATTAAATTTCTGGCCTGTTTTTCGATGCGCTATGCCAATACATTGATTGGCTGATATTCAGTTTGATTCGATCATCTGGGCAATAACTTCTTGTGCGTCTGGATCGACATCAGCAGCCCAAAACCCGCAAAAAGTGTCAATATCGACGTACCACCATAGCTTATCAATGGCAGGGGTAAGCCAACTACCGGCAATATACCTGATACCATTCCCATATTGACAAAAATATAAAAGAAAAATGTCAGGGTAATGCTTCCGGCCAGCAATCGACCGTAGGTATCGTCTGCCTGTGTGGCAATATACAGCGACCGGGCAACGACCAGCAGGTAAAGAAGCAACAATAATAAAACCCCGATAAAACCGAATTCCTCGGCGAAAACTGCAATGATAAAATCAGTATGGCTCTCAGGCAAGAAATCAAGGTGAGATTGTGTCCCTTCCAGCCAGCCCTTGCCATAAAGACCACCCGAACCTATTGCAGTCTTGGATTGAATAATATTCCAGCCGGCACCGAGAGGATCTCTTTCCGGATCAAGAAAAGTCAGTACGCGTTGCTTTTGATATTCTTTCAGGAATGTCCACAATAGGGGCACGCTGGCGGCCAGAATTGTGCCAAACCCGAGTATCAAACGCCACCTTATTCCGGCAAATAACAACACGAAAAAACCCGAGGCGGCTATTAACAGGGAAGTTCCCAAGTCGGGCTGAACCGCGATCAGTAGCGTTGGAATAATAATAATTATCAACCCGTAAATTATATGCCAAGCGCGCGGCGGCAGTCGATGATCGGCATAAAAACAGGCTAGCGCCATCGGCAGGGCCAGCTTCATTATTTCTGACGGCTGGAAACGAGGTAATCCGGGAATTTCCAGCCAGCGTTGCGCGCCTTTCGCACCTACGCCAGAAACCAGCACCGCGATTAATAAAATAATTCCAAAGCCAAACAACCAGGGTGACCAGCGTCGATAATGATACGAGCCGATTTGTGCAAACACGAACATAACACCAAAAGCAACACCAAAACGGGTCAACTGGCGATAAACCGTCGCCATATCCTGGTTACTTGCACTGA
>CAMYIF010000020.1 GCA_947258415.1 uncultured Pseudomonadales bacterium | reverse complement strand
GTTCATGCCAGAGAAGCAGCGCATGCGGATCGGATGCACCGGACCGATCAAGACCCGGAATAATGACATGATCAAATTCCAGCCCCTTGGCCCTGTGAATAGTCATTATTTGCAGCTTGATGTTCGGGTCGGTTGCCGGTTTTGCATACAGGCGCTCGGCAGCTTCGCCAAATGCCGGCATATCCCTGATAATTCCACCGTATTCATGCGCTTCGAGCAATTCAAAAAAACTGGTAACGTGGGCAAACTCGCTTGGCTCGGTGGTTGCCGGTCCTCCCAAAGCCAGCCATGTTCCTTCCAGCCATTGTCTCAAGGGTTTTCGCTGCTTATGCCTGAGTGCGGGCCCGATCACATTTACCAAGCGCTTAAGGGCAGTTTTTCCGTGTTGACTCATTTGTGTCCATTGACCGGGGTCGGCTACAGACAACCACAACGCCGAATGACCGGCTGAGCCGGCATCGAGTTTGTTACCGGCGAGATGCTGCAAATCCGCCAGGCTCAACCCGCACCAGGGTGCCCTAAATACGGCCAGCCAGGCAACCCGGTCTGCAGGATTAAGCAACGCCCGGGTTAATGCGAAAAGATCGCTGATCACCGGACGATGTATCAACGGGTCGATTTCAACCGCTTGCCAGCCGATACCGGCGTGTTGAAGAGCGGGTATTATTTCGCGCAAATGGGTTCGATTCCTGACCAGGATAGCGGTATTTTCATCCGGATAATCCGTTTGTATAGCGCTGGCTATGCGGGCAACCTCGAGAGCTTCCCGCTGGCGTTGCCCGTCATCAAGGCAAATCTTTACCCTGACGGCATCGTTTAAATCGGGTAAACCGGTATGGGCAATCGACGGGCTATAACTAACGGCACCCCTGGAAATATCATTGTCCCTGGGAAAGGCGCTTTCAAAGGTTCTGTTTACCCAGTGAACAACCCCGGCATCAGAACGAAAATTAACCTTCAAGTCGACGGGAACCAGCTTCGCGTTGCCGATACCCTGTTCCCTTGCGGCCAGGAAGAGACCGACATTGGCGTCCCGGAAACCATAACAGGATTGCATGCCATCGCCGACAATAAACAGGCTGTGGCCATCGCCTGGTTGCCAGCCTTCGGTGAGTCGTTCCAGCAGGGCGAACTGGGATGAGGATGTATCCTGGAATTCGTCGATTAACAGGTGCGTAATGCTATGGTCGAGTATCAAGGCCAGGTCGCTGGGACAATCCTCCGAACCCAGTGCTGCAACGGCAGAACCGGTAATCTGGGGGTAATCGACACAGCCCTGTTCGCTGAAAATAACCAGCAACTCAGCTACCAGGCCGGGTAAAAGGCGGGTTAGCGCACCCAGCAATCGCCATTGATCCTGCTTGTAGTCGGGGGATGGTAATGACCGGCATTCAACCAGCAGCTCGAGTAACCCGGGTGTGCCCGATAAACTCTCAATCAGCGCCGTACAATCAGCCTTGGCCCCCTGGTAGACCAAGCCACAGGTTCAATTGTTCAGGCGTACTATCCGGCAATCCTGGCAGGTTTACACAGTGGGCAATCGATGAAGCTGGCTTCTCCTTTTGCAGGTTCGATGACGCGAATGCCAGGCAGGAAACAAGTTCGCGCTCGAAAGGTTGGCACCTGTTGCGAAGCTTTTCCAGGGTTTCGGTTATTAACGTATCGAGGCAGGACTCAAGGTAATCCCTGAATCCCGATAATGTATTCCGGTTAACGGCAACATGCCGCAGCCACTGGTCACGGTTGGCCAAAATTTTTGTCAATAAGGTTTCGATCCTGGCGGTATTATTATCCAGGTGACGAAGCAGGAGTTGCATATCCCGGCTTAACTGACCCTCGGCCTCCAGGTATTCCAACAGGCGCCTTGTAGCCTGTTCATAAAGTTTTTCGGGCTGCTCGCTAACCAGCGTATTGGTGCCCAGACCGGTTAACAGGGGTAGTCGTTGGGCCAGTTGCATGCACAAGCTGTCAATCGTTTTAATGTTTAGCCGGTGTGTATTTTCCAGCAACGACCAGGATTGCCTGTCATTTTGCGCCAGTACATTCCGTGCCAGCGTCCAGGTCGTTTTACGGTGTGCTGCAACCGGTGCAGGTTCATCTCTGGCCATGAACAGTGCCTGCACTATTCGATCCTGCATTTCCCTTGCCGCCTTGCGCGTAAAGGTTATTGCTAAAATTTCTTCCGGTTTTTTAACCTGTGCCAGCAACCTGAGTACGCGTTGTGTCAGCAATTCGGTTTTACCCGAACCGGCGGGTGCGCTAACTGCAAATGATTGATGCGGATCGAGTACCAGCGCGCGTTCCCGGGCATCGGGAATCATTGCCTGTTCGACGCATGGCCTATCGGTACTATCAATGCTGGTCATGGATAGCTGCGCTCACGCAGGTTTTGCTCGTAAATTCGGCAAACGGGTTGCAAGTGGCAGAAGCGGCAGATGGATGCGTTTTTAGGATTGACATCGGCAACACCCCGGCAAAATTGATCAGCAAGGTTTTCCAGCGACTGGTGCCATTCACCCACTATCTGCTGCCAATCTGTCGGCCCTTGCCAGCTCCTGTTATGCTCGGCCTTGAAAACGCCCGGCGCAACATCCTGCGACGCCGACAGTCCTGTGAAAGCCTGGATATCGACGTTTATCTGGGCAAATGCCAGGGCCCTGATTTCACCCGAGTCCTTGATGGTTTCGCTAAATGAAATAGCATAAACCGGCAGTTGGGGATCTTCAGGCCGCTCGCCATACCATTGATTCACATTGCTACGGGCCGACTTGTAATCGATAATCATCAGTGACCCGTCTTTGAGCCGGTCTATCCGGTCAATTCGCATTTGTAGCGGAAGCCCGGCAATTGTAATAGCCAGGCCAGCCTCGATGGCTTCAACTTTAAACGGTGTACGTAATTTTTCCTGCTGCATCCATTTTCGGAGAATAGATTTTAACCGATCGGCCTCCAGGATTTTAAACCCGGGTTGGAACAGGTCGGCTCTATCCCTGGCTAGTGGTTTTAACGCGTATTCAACAGAACGGTCTAATAGTTGCTCCAGCATGGCCGGTTCCAGGGCCAGTAGCGAATCGAA
Source organism: uncultured Pseudomonadales bacterium (assembly GCA_947258415.1). GTDB lineage: Bacteria > Pseudomonadota > Gammaproteobacteria > Pseudomonadales > IMCC2047 > CAMYIF01. The sequence goes on along the minus strand of CAMYIF010000020.1, from coordinate 20,848 downwards.
GTCTTTTAACTGGCGCCAAACGGATTCAAGGCAGCGGTGCAGAGCGACTCCGCGGAGTTGGGCAGAAAGGTGATGCGTACATTCATCAAGCGCCCTTGCATTCAGTCGATGCAGGGCGAAAGCCTTGAACGGGCAGGCGGCCTGATTTTTAAGAATTTGCGAGCCACCCCTGATCGGTTCCAGATCGATATTGATCGCTGGTCCGGCGTTATCAGCAATGGATTCAAGTATTGCCGAAGCATGAACGAGCCCGTAATAGGTATGTTGAGGCTTTTTGGTAACAATAGGTTGTCTATCCAGCATGCATTCAGCGATCAATGCGCTCGGGCGTAATGGCCTATCCTGTTCAAGCAAAGAGTAACTGATATGCGTTTCCGGTGCGCTGGTCAGGTAGCCGGCCAGCAAGCGCCTGGAAAAATCCAGTTCCCGTTCGGCGCTGGCATGCGGCATATTTTTTTCGATTTGCAGTTTTATCGGGATAAAGGGGTTGGGCCTGGCCGGTTCGGGCCAGCTGTGGTCATTTAAGCCCACTATTCGGATTGCATCAAAGTTCAGACTGCTGCCTTCAAGAATGCCCAGTATTTGTATCGGCGTGGGACCGGATTCGGCCTGGAAATCGAGGCTGTTGATATGAGCGCGAAACAGGCTCAAGGCCCGGGCAAGCGTGACATTTCCGGTTACCGGTTGCAGCCCGGCAAATGTTTGCAAGGCATTTTGCCAGCGTTTCACCTGCTGAAACTCGATGCTGTTCAAGCGACGCTGGCCGGGCCAGCCGAAGCTTTCCAGTTGTGCACTGAATAATTCAAGCCATGCGGACAAGGTCCGGGTTTTACCAGCCGTTTCCCGGGAAAGGGCGGAAAACTGCTCAATGGCATTGGCTAGCTTGATATACCTGTCTGCTCCCTGTCTAGCAATCAATTGCTTCAGCAATGTTTGTATCTGTTCGATGGATAGTTTTGGCCAGGCGTACTTGCGTATCGATAACTGTAACCGGGAAAGGGCCTCAATAGATTCGGGTCCGAAAAATAAAAAAGCAGAATCCAGCAACAGGAACAGGTCCTCTACCTCGATTTCTGGTCGATTTAATTCCAGCAGGGTCAGGGCGGTCACTATCAGCGGTCTCGAACCCAGCGGGATAGCGGCGCTAATATTAAAAGGCAGCTGGTATTGTGGCGTTTCCGGAAGCGGGTACTGGGGTTCAAAAACTTCCAGGAACAAGCGTTCGACCTGCGAGCGGCGATGGCTTAATTCGGGTACGATAATGCCTATTCGTTGCCCTGGTTTTTCCTCAATTTTTTCCCTGGCCCATAAAGCGGCCGCGCTTATCTCCTCATCGACACTGTTACAGATATTGACCGTCACAGACGCGCCGGGCATTTCATCACCGATGGAATTACCCAGGTTGGCAACATCACTCGCAGCTGAACCAATCAACTGTTCCTGCAAAGGTGGCAGGTGCTGGAAGCCGACCAGGACAATATGCCCGGTTTTGGCAATGAGTTGTTTGTCAAATGCGCAGACCAGGTGTTTCAGTGTACCCGTTGGGTTGACGAAATTTCGCTCCAGGCACAGAGCTTCAAACTGTTTGGCCCAGCGAAGAAAATGCGCACAATCCGGATGCTCGTAAAACTTCCTGGCCGATGGCGCTGTTAACATTGAGCAGGTCAATAAATTCGCGCCAGCCGCAACCGGTTCATAGCTATCCCATAACTGCAAAACACGATAGGTTGCCTGTAGTGTCTTTGCCGTCGCACGGGGTTTTAACAGCAGGTTTTCCTTATCATTTTCAATAATTTCCTGCCAAAGCATGAGCTCCTGATCGCTGCTCAGGCAATGCAAACCCTGCGCTGTGCTGCCCGGCACCAGAACCAGTTTCAGCCAGCAATGCTTAACCCATTCATCGAGCGAATACACGGGCAGGGTCGGCCAGCTTTTATGCCCTTTATGAACCTGGCGTTGATCCCAGGCAGCGCTAATCTGGCTGGATAATCGACGGTTTGACGACAGCAGGATACTGTCGTCGGAAACAATTGAATCGAGTCGGCTGAAATCGAATAGTGGTGCTGGCACAGTGGCTATTGGTGGCACTCGCTAGACGACGCGGCTTCGTTTTTCGCCTTTGATAAAGGCGTTTATACTTAGCGCAATGTCGTCGACCATCCGCTGCCTTGCTTCACGGCTACCCCAGGCGCAATGAGGCGTAACGATCAGGTTGGGTAAAATATTATCCACCAGCGGATTCCCGTTTTTGGGTGGTTCGGCGGTAAGCACGTCAAATCCTGCGCCGCCTATTTGCCCATCTTTCAGGGCGTCAACCAACGCCTGTTCGTCGACCAGGCCACCACGGGCGGTATTAATCAACAGGGCCGATGGTTTCATCGTTGACAATGCCTTTGCATCGATCAGGTTTCTGGTGTGTTCTGTAAGGGGACAGTGAAGCGAAATTACGTCCGCATCAGGCAGTAACCGGGACAGAGGTAGGCGTGAGCCAGCCCCGGCTTTGGCTGCTGTCTCCGGTCTCAAGCTGGCCGAAAATGAGACTTTCATATCGAAACCGTCGGCGATTTTTGCCAGTGCCTGCCCAATTTCACCAGAGCCAACAATGACCAGGTGTTTTCCTGCCAGATCTTGAATGGGATGGTTCAAAAGGCAAAACAGGTGGTGCCTTGCCCATGCGCCGGATCGTACATCCTGAACGTAGTTTATCAGGTTGGTGCTCAACGCCAGGATCAGGGTCATAGCGTGTTGCGCGACCGTGTTTGAGCCATAACCCTGAACATTGGTCACCGCGATACCCCTTGACCGGGCGGCCTCGAGGTCAACGTTGTTGGTTCCGGTTGCCGAAACGGCTATACACTTAAGCCGTGGCGCCATATTAATGACCGACTCATCGATGACAAACTTGTTGGTGATGATAATGTCTGCCGATTGAACACGCGCAGGCAGGTCAGTTTTGGATGTTTCATTATAAAATTTGAATTCGCTGCAGGAGGCTTTAAGTCGAGCAATGTCCAGGTCATCCGGTTCAAGCGAAGAACCATCGAGGAATATACATTTCATAATAAATTACCACCTATTGAACAAGCCTGAGAGCGTTGCTGGCACAGAAGCTGTATACTATGCCTCGTGATCAGCAGGGTTAAGATATCACCAGGTAAGTTCCTCGTCTATCAGGACTTTTACAGCAAGACCATGGAGCAGTCATGAGCACCAATTTTGGAAATAAACTCGTCGTTGCTATTTCATCGAGGGCATTGTTTGATTTGTCCGAGAGTCACGAAGTCTATCAAAACCAGGGATTAAAAGCGTACGCGGAGTTTCAAATTGCTCACGAGGACGAACCCCTGAAAAAAGGCGATGCATACCCCCTGGTCGAGAAGCTATTGCGGATCAACAAACTTCTGGTCGAAGACCCGCGGGTGGAAGTTATATTATTGTCACGCAACAGTGCCGATACCGGTTTGCGTATCTTCAATTCGATACAGCATTATAACCTGGATATTACCCGTGCTGCCTTTTGTGGGGGTGAGAGCCCTTACCGTTACGTTTCGTCTTTCGGGTGCCACCTGTTTTTATCAACACATTCCGAGGATGTGCGGCAGGCGCTTGATTCGGGTATTGCCGCGGCAACCATTCTGCCGTCTAAAACCACGCAATCATCCAGCGGGCAGCTCCGGATTGCCTTTGATGGCGATGCTGTTTTATTTTCGGACGAAGCTGAAAAAATATTTAAAAAGGAAGGGCTGGCTGCTTTTACAAAAAATGAAAAAGCTTCTGCCACTCGTCCCTTGAGTGTTGGACCGTTCAAGGCTTTTTTAGCAGCCATGCATGAAATTCAATCCGAATTTACTCCGGGCAACTGCCCGATTCGCACGGCGCTCATTACTGCGCGTTCCGCGCCCACCCACGAACGTGTGGTTCGCACCCTGAGGGACTGGAAAATTCGTATCGACGAATCAGTGTTTCTCGGGGGGCTCAATAAATCGGAATTCCTCAGGGCCTTCGAGGCGGATATCTTCTTCGATGACCAGGACGGTCACTGCCAGGCAGCGAGAGAGCACGTACCCACGGGCCATGTGCCCAGCGGTATTGCTAACAAGTAACCTATTGTTTTTAAAGTATTACTATCTGTTAATGCCCGTATCATTAATAACCCGATATCGCTCACCCGGGTATTGAATAAGGAGCATAATCAGGGTTTTCTGTAATGATTTCATAAACATAATATCTTGCCTTAAGGATTTTACATTTTATTTTCACCAGAGCAGGCGCAAATAAAATCTGCTGCTATGCTTTAAAAGCAAGCGGCGAAAAAAGTGGTTCGAAAGGTCATAAATTCTTGCGTCTCTGGATTCAGCACGGGGATTATCAGGAGTGACATATTCCGCACGCGTAATAATCAAAATACAGGGTTGCAGCTATAATTAACATGGTAACAAATATACTTTACGCAACTGATTTGGGCCTCTATGCACCTTATTTGCTTCAACACGTGATGTCCCTGGCGAGCAAACATAATGCCCGGGTACACGCTGTCCACGCAATAGAACCACTGGGCGTATTTGCCGAATCAATCCTTACTACCTATATGCCTGCCCGTGACGCACAGAATTTAAGAAGCAGCGGGTTTAACGATGTCCTGGACCGTATCCGGGAGCAGGTAGAAAGCGCATTTGAAGACGAATTTGTCGATTGCCGTTGTGATCTGAAACTCAGTAAAGGTATTCAGGTTTTACAGGGAAAACCCGCCGACGTCATTATGGATACGGCAAAGCGATGCAATGCCGACCTGATCGTCATTGGCAGCAGCTCACTTCCTTCCGATGAACCCAAGCTAGGCTCGGTCGCAGCCAGTGTCTTGAGTCGATCACCGATCCCGGTATTTTTAGTCCCTATGGTAAAACTGCAGAATCCTAAAAACCTTGATCTTTATTAATAGCTTTAATTAAACGACCTATATTATTGTAATATATAATATATTTTACTAAAGATGTGCTTGTTATACTTGTTTTTCAGCGCGACATATTCGAAAGTTTCGGTATCCTTTGATATTCCCGCAATCCAAACTTTATAAATTCGATAATTGCTTATCGGCAATAATAATTACAAATTGCAACTATTTTATTTTTATTCTGCTGGTCAAAATTCGGGTTGAAACCTAAATACACGCATAGAAATATTGGATATTTAAGTGTATTGTCATACGTAATATTTGCATTTATTGTTATACCTAATTCATCTAAGTGCTTCGCAACAGGAGTCCGCAATGAAGCTCCAGCAGTTAAGGTATATTTGGGAAGTGGCTCACCATGACTTGAACGTATCTGCAACCGCACAGAGTCTTTACACTTCCCAACCTGGCATCAGCAAACAAATTCGTCTGCTGGAAGATGAACTGGGCGTCGAAGTTTTCGCCCGCAGCGGAAAGCATCTCACCAGCATTACCCCGGCAGGGGAAGATATTCTCAAGCTTACCAGCGATGTCCTGAAACAGGTTGCAGCCATCAAAAGCGTGGCACAGGAACATTGCAATCCCAGGAAGGGCAGTCTCTCTATAGCCACGACACATACCCAGGCACGATACATGCTGCCCCCGATCATCAAAAAGTTTATTGGTTTATACCCGGATGTTTCCTTGCACATGAACCAGGGCACGCCTATCCAGATTTCTGAAATGGCCGCCGAGGGAGAAGTAGATTTTGCTATCGCTACGGAAGCTCTGGAATTGTTCAACAACCTGGTGATGATGCCCAGTTATCGCTGGAACCGGAGCATTGTCGTTCCCAAGGGGCACCCCCTGACCGAGCTGTCCACGCTGACACTGGAAGCACTGGCCGAATACCCCATCGTCACTTATGTTTTCGGGTTTACCGGTCGCTCCAAGCTCGACGAGGCATTTAACAGCAGAAACCTGATACCCAAAGTCGTGTTCACCGCAGCGGACGCCGACGTAATCAAGACTTACGTTCGCCTCGGTTTGGGTGTTGGTATTGTCGCCAGTATGGCTTTTGATGAAACTATGGATAGCGACCTGGTTTCTATTAATGCCCAGCATTTGTTTCATTCCAGCACCACCAAAATAGGTTTTCGTCGCGGTACCTTCATGCGCAAATTTATGTACGATTTTATCGAACTGTTTGCGCCGCATCTTACCCGGGATGTCATCGAACAATGTATGCGTCTGCATAACAAGAATGAAATAGACGAACTCTTTAGCGGTATAGAACTCCCTCTGTATTAACCCTGATTTTTTCTTCGGGCCATTGCTTCCCGATTAGCAATACTCCTTTTCAGTTAGCACTGTTGAATATCGCCCGATAAATGGTTAGAGTGCGCAGCTTTAATCGTTAGGCAACAAATAAAGGACGTACCATGGAAATCGCATGCCTTGATCTTGAAGGGGTTTTAATTCCTGAAATCTGGGTAGGTCTGGCCGAAAGAACAGGCATCCAGGAGTTACGGGCAACTACCCGGGACATCCCCGATTACGACGTTTTAATGACACAACGTCTCGGCCTGCTTAAACAGCATAACCTCGGCATTAATGACATACAGTCGGTTATCGACGATATGTCGCCGCTGGAAGGTGCCAGCGAGTTCCTGGACTGGTTGAGGGAGCATTTCCAGGTAGTTATTCTTTCCGATACATACTACGAGTTTGCCCGGCCACTGATGCGCCAACTGGGTTTTCCAACCTTGCTGTGCCACCGCCTGGGAATCGACACGTCAGGCAAGATTACCGAATATCATTTGCGCCAGGTCGATCCCAAACGGCACGCTGTGAAGGCCTTTCATAGCTTGAAATACAGGGTAATTGCGGCGGGTGATTCCTATAATGACACAAGCATGCTGGCCGAAGCCGATGCCGGTATTCTGTTTAATGCGCCTGAAAATGTTGTTTCCGAGTTTCCCCAGTTCCCTTCGGTTCACAGCTATGAAGCATTGATAGGCGCGTTCAAAAACGCCAGTAACCGGGTTATATAATATCGAACTGCTCTTCCAGGCTGTTTCGAACGGGGCACAGGAAGCCGGCTGGCGTTGTTATTTCCTGTTTACATGATTCTGGTTAAAATGCGACTCTAACCCGGGTCGGAGTTTCAGCCTGTCTCCGTACCTGTCCATAACCAAAACTATCCGGACGCTTCACACTTCAGACCATGCAACCTCTATTCAATCTTTTTGTCCTTCTTCTTTATTTCCTCATTGCCAACCCTGTCTATTCTGACAGTGCGGCAGGAAAAAACCTTCCCTATGCTAATGCCAACGAGATCGGCGCCGTGGCTACGGTAAACCCGTTGGCCACGCAGGCTGGCATGGAAGCATTTGAAAGTGGCGGAAATGCCATCGACGCTGCGGTAACCGCGGCTCTGACCCTGGGTGTTGTCGATAGCCACAACTCGGGGATTGGCGGCGGGGCATTTGTCCTGGTCCATTGGGCCGATGGCAGCGTTGAAGCCATCGATGGCAGGGAAATGGCCCCGGGGGCCGCGTCCAGGGATATGTTCGTGCGCAACGGCAAGGCAGACCCGGAGTTAAGCCAGACCGGAGCCCTGGCTGTCGGGATTCCCGGTTCATTGGCCGCCTACCAGCATCTCATTCAAAAAGGTGGCAAAAGGTCGCTTTCAGATGCCCTGCAACCGGGTGCCAGCCTGTCAATTAAGGGATTTCCGATCGATAGTGTTTTTGCAAACCGTATCGGGCGTGTTGCCGATAAAATCAGGCAATTCCCTGCTACCAGTTCTTTATTGCTCGACGATGAGGGCGAGCCACTTGGCCGGGGAGATATTCTTGTTCAACCGGATCTGGCGCTGACCTATCTGAAGATTGCCAAACAGGGAGTCGAATATTTTTACCGGGGTGATTTTGCTGCCTTAACGGCAAAATGGATGCATGAGAACGGGGGCATTATCACCGCGGACGATTTCAGGAATTACCAGATAAAATCCAGGCGACCCGTCGATACCTACTATAACGGCTACCGCATTATCGGCTTTCCACCACCCAGTTCGGGTGGCGTTCATGTTGCCCAGATCCTGAATATGCTTGGCTACTTACCGGTAAAATCACTGGCAACCGGCGAGCGCTATCATCTGCTGGCCGAGATCATGAAACGCGCCTTCGCCGATCGTGCCTACTGGCTTGGTGATCCGGATTATTCCCGGGTACCGCGTGGAATTATTGACCCTGATTATGCAAAAAAACTCGTCGCAACCATAGACCCGGTGCGTGTCACGACTGTCAAGCAACACGGCATGCCCCCGAACCATGATGTTGACCTGTTCGAAAAGCACACGACTCATGTTGCCGCCGCAGACAAGCAGGGTAACTGGGTGGCTATCACTACCACCCTGAACACCTCGTTTGGTTCAAAAGTAGTGGTTCCGGGTACAGGGGTTTTGCTGAATAATCAAATGGATGATTTTTCAATACAGCCCGGAGTGGCTAATGCCTTCGGCCTGATAGGCCAGGAAGCCAACAGCATAGCCCCGGGTAAACGGCCATTATCGAGCATGAGCCCGACTATCGTGCTCAAGGACGCGCAACCCGTGCTTACTCTCGGGGCAGCGGGCGGGCCAACCATTATTACCCAGGTCGTCCAGGCCCTGGTAAACACACTGGACTTGGGTATGCCCCTGGACGAAGCCGTCGCTGCAAGCCGCATTCACCACCAGTGGTCACCGGACCTGTTGTTTGTTGAAACCAGCATTCACCAGGATATCCTTGATGCGTTATCCGGAAAAGGGCATGTTTTAAAAAACCGGGAACATCTGGGGTCTACCCAGGCGATCGGAATCGATGAAAATGGCAATTTCGTCAGTATCAGCGAACCGCGTATTCAAAAGCTCAATACCGCCAGGGAGAATTAAGCCGGACCAGGCTGATCGGCATTTTGTCCGACTTTATTGCAGTTCGTATTTAAAGGGCAGGACAAAACTGTAGGCCTCTCCCGCTATCTCTGCCGGGATTGCCGGGTAAGGGCTGGCTGCCTGTGCTCTATCCAGGGTTATCCGTGTTAACCGATCCGAACTGCTCGACAGGACCTGAGATCCTGTTAATTTGCCATCCCGTGTGATGGTTAATCTTATCCTGATTTCACCTTCCAGGTTAAGATGCTGGCTCCGGGTACTGTTCACCAGCCAGTTCAGCAGTACCAGGAAGTAGTCATCTTCTACCTGGCGCAGATCATTATTAACAACAGGCGCTAAAGGTTTGCCGACTTCCGCCTGGGATGCCGGTTTTTCGGGTTTTATTATCTTCGGTGGCTGAACAGGACTGATGGTTTTTTCCGAAACTGCTTCAGGTCCTGGTTTAGATTTGGGCATCAATTCAGGTTTTGGTTTTTTATCCGGTTTTGGCGCCGGGGCAGGTTCCGGCCCGGGCCCTGTTTTAACTTCAGGCTCAGAAGACGTTTCAGGTTCTGCGACGTTGGCCAACTCGATGTTTAGAATGGCAGGCTGGTTATCGACAAACAGCCCGGGAAAGCTGATATAGACGTAAACCCAAAGCGTGATAGCTGTAAATGATATCGCCATCAATGCATACGTAAACCTGGACACCGGCTTGCTGACAGGGACCTGCGGGGCGTCATTACGTATCTTCAGTGAACTGACCACCATATCGTCACAGTCGGTACAATCCTCGATCATTTCAAGTTTCAGGCCAGCGTCACTAAACGCCGAAATATATTTATCAGCCTGATGCCTGTCATTCGAACGGCAGATTATAACCGGCACCACGGAAAATATGTTCTCAAGGACTTCATTCTCGGTGGTTTTGCACAGGTGCAGCAGGTTATTGACCGCCTGTCGCCGGGTGCAGTCCCGGTTGAGCGCACCTTCGAAAACGACGGTATATTTTGGCCTGGCCAGCTGAACGGGCGTTTGCGAGTCCTGCGGGTCTTCCTCGCTGGAAATATCGACTACATAATTGGGTGAAGACTCGGCACGTTCCAGCGGGGCATAATGACCAAAGGATAATTCAACATTGGTAATATTATCGTGCTCTGGCTGGAAAGCTTGCAGTTGAACATCCAGCCCGGCGTCCCGGAAGGCGAGCACGTATTCCCGGGCAAGGGCATGATCTGCCGTTTGGGTAATGATGATGGGTTTTATCGAAAACAGGGTATCCTGGAGTTCATCTTGATGGATGTTGGTAAATCGACTGATGATTTCAAGCGCGTGTTTTCGGCGTGTTTTGACCAGCAATTCACCATTAAATATAATGCTGTAAAGACACTGTTTCTCGGTCACCATTGCAGGTCATTTTGGTAGAAATATTATTGCCAACGCTCGTTCGCTGGCGTTCAATTACTGTTGCGCAGGCTGGAGAGTGAAAAATCATTGGCTTCCAGGCCGGTATTAAAGCGGTATTCGGACCAGGTCAATTCGGTGGTTCTTCCCGTTTGGTAGTTTTTCATACTCATAAAATTTGCCCGCCAGTATTTTCCCTCGTACTTTTTGTAGTCGTCCATGCTCAGCGTTTTCAGCAATTTTTCCTGTTTATCGTAGTAGTCAACCCTGGTAACTAAATAGGTATCTCTGGAAATCCAGGTTTCCAGGCGGCTGTAACCCGAATACTTGTCCTTGGGAAAACGGTTTACAACGTAGTGAGGAGTATCATTCAGCGTATCGTTTTTTAAAAATTTATAGTCGTATTTATCGACATCCTGCGAACTGATATCTTCGAAGTTGATCTCTGTTCCGGAAAATGGGGTAAAGGCATTGTTGGATAAAATGCGTTTTACCTGTTTTGTATCGGGTTCGAATACCCATTGCTCGTCCTGGCCCTGTTTATGCGAAATGGTCAGCAGTGCATGGCGTTTCAAATCCCTTGGCTTATCGAAAGTGATCAGGCGCATATTGCCATCGGGTGTATTCTCAAAATATTTAAGGTGAACTTCCCTTACACTTTCAAAACCATCCTTGTTTTTTACAACGGCAGTAAACCTGGATTGGCTGTCTCCGTAACCCGGGCTGCCATAACCCATTAACGGGCCGTGTTTCTGGTCGGTCACCTGGTATAAGGCCAGTCCTTTTTCTTCCGGTGCCAGGGTTGATAATTGGTCTACCAGCGAAGTACAAACGATGGTGCCATCGATAACCCGGCAATCGCCCTGGTAGGACTCGGTATTTGTCGCCGCGTTTAACAATTGTGCCGGCGTCAATAAAAAAATACTAAAAAGGGCGGGGGACAGTCGCATTCCCAATTCTCCACTTTATTATCAGGACCTGTATCCAGTCGATATGATCGAGCAGGTATAAGTAGTTATAGTTCAAGATTGCGAATACTGCTTAACGGGAGGTTTAATTTTTACAAGATATACTGGCCCTCGAATTGCAAAAACAGGCACTAATTCTGTCGATAATAGCTACAGAAATTACCCCGCCAGCTGTTTTTCAATTATCATACCGGTCTTGATTTTTCAGGAACGCGTTTACAGGAGATGACTACATTGGAATTTTTAACAGACTATGGAGTGTTTCTGGCTAAAACCGTGACCATTGTTGTAGCGGTCGTGGTTATTATTGCCAGTGCTGCCGCTTTTGGTGGTCGCAAGATGAAAATGGCTTCCGGGCATATAGAGGTTAAGCACCTGAATAAAGACATCGATGCCATGTCCGAAGCCCTTAAAAGTGTTGCCCTGGATAAGGAAATATTGAAACAGGAACATAAGGAAAAAAAGAAACAGGATAAAGCCCTGAAGAAGGAACGCGTGCAACACGAGAAAGAAGGGGAACATAAAAAACGCGTGTATGTACTTAATTTTGAAGGCGATATGAAAGCGACCGCTGTAAATTCGCTGAAAGAAGAAATTACCACCATCCTAACCCTGGCCAAACCCGAAGACGAAGTCGTGGTACGACTGACCAGTAGCGGTGGCATGGTACATGCCTATGGCCTTGCAGCTTCACAGATCAAGCGCATCAGTAACGCCAGGATTCCGCTGACAATCTGTATCGACAAGGTCGCCGCAAGCGGTGGCTACATGATGGCCTGCATAGCCGACAAGATTATTTCCGCACCTTTTGCCATCGTCGGTTCAATCGGCGTGGTGGCGCAGCTGCCCAATTTTCACCGGATCCTAAAAAAACACGATGTGGATTTTGAAATGTTCACGGCGGGTGAATACAAGCGAACAGTGACAATGTTTGCTGAAAATACCAAGAAAGGCCGAGAAAAGTTCATGGAAGAAATTGAAGATACCCACGAACTTTTCAAAATGTTTGTTTCGGAAAACCGGCCAAAGGTCGATATCGAGTCAGTGTCAACCGGTGAAATCTGGTTTGGCAAACGCGCACTGGAAAAAAAACTGGTCGATGAACTGGGCACCAGCGACGACTATATTTCGGCTGCCTGCAGGGATGCGGATGTCTACGAGGTAATTTACGAGCACAAGAAAACCTTGCAGGAGCGTTTTGCAATTGCCTTTCAATCGGCACTGGACCGACTGATATTGACCTGGTGGGATCGAATACAAAACATGCGTTTTTATTCTTGAATAGAAATATTGATCAGGCGACGAGAGGCAATTCGTCAGTCTCTTCTCAGTTTGTCGGATATGGCAATCGGGGTAGGGTAACGGAAAACGACAATATAGGATGATATCAAAAAGGATAAAATAGCGGTTGCCTGGATCAGGTGCGAGGCCTCGTCCCCAATCATGTGAATACTGGTGGCAATATAGGCAATCAACAATGAAAACTCGCTGATTTGACCCAGCCGGAATCCAATCTCCCAGGCGAGTTTTTTCGATTCACTGATGCGAGTCAACAGGAACCTGAAAATCACCGGTTTTAGTAGCAACATCAGGCTGGCCAGTAAAAATGCCGGGATGAAAATTTCGGCTAACAGCCCGATTTTAAAGCTGGCGCCAATCGAGAAGAAAAACAGAATCAGGAAAAAGTCGCGCAGCGGTTTCAGGCTGATAGCAATATATTGGGCTATTGGGCTTGTGGCGATTGTGATGCCGGCGATAAATGCACCAATCTCGGATGACAGCCCGCAAATCTCGGCCAGTTCGGCCAGTCCCAGACACCAGCCTATCGCGACCAGGAAAATGTATTCCTGAAAACGGTCAAATCGCTGGATTAATTTCAGCAACGCATACTTAACAAAAATTACCGCGAAGCCAATGATCAGCGGTAGCGATAACACGGCCTTTATATAATTAAATGCAGAAGCGTCACCGGTTTCATTTGTATACAAAACCAGCAGCACAAAGATGGCGATGATATCCTGCAGGAGAAGCAACCCAACGACCAGTTCCCCCGTGTGCTTGTGATGCAACACGGTGGTTGGCAGTAATTTAATGCCTATGATGGTGCTTGAGAACATCATGGCAATACCGATAATCAGGCTCTCAACGCGGGTGAAACCAAAACCCAAGCCAATGCCATAGCCGATCAATGCGAAGATTATCGAACTGATCAAGGCAACGAAGGTCGCTTTCTTTAACATATGAATCAGGTTGGAAGGTTGCATGTCCAGCCCAAGCAGAAACAGCAAAAAAATAATGCCAACTTTTGAAATATCTGCCAGTAAATTTGTATTGTTAATAAAGGCCAGGCCTGATGGACCCAAAAGCGCACCTAACACAATATAAGCGACGATCAGTGGTTGTCGGGTATACAGGGCCAACGTAGCGAGTACGGCCGCCCCGGTAAAAATCAGGAAGAATGAAAAAGCGATTGGTTCGTAACCCATCTGTATAGCTCTTGGATATTTTTAAATCAGTTTACGGTCTAGGCTTGTTTCAGCAAAGAAAATAATACGAAAGTTTTATTATCGCCAGCATCGTGACCAATGATTAACTATCAATCTGGCGGCTCTCTTCTTGAAATCAATAACGACCTGAATTGCTACTGCTTGGAACCATTCTGCAGAAAGGGGGGTAGACAATTTACTCCTGTTAAACGCCTAGAGTTCCAAATAAATCCTTCGGAAAGCTAACGGGTTAAAACTTACAAATTACGTTTTATTTCCGCATAATGAGAGACATCTTATTTAATGAGCGATATCTCACTTATATATGGTGAGGGCTCTCTCATTATATGAGACATATCTCATATCGATAAAGGCAGGCATTATGGATACCGATAACCAAACTCCGGTAAAAAGCGTCAAGGAACAGTCCAAATCTGAAACCAGGAGAAGGCTCATTCTGGCCGGGGTAAAGGCTTTCTCAAGGTATGGCTATCACGGCATGAAAATCGCAGCTGTCGCCCGGGATGCGGGTGTTGCCAACGGAACTTTTTACCTGCACTTCAAGGACAAGCAATCCTTGTTCCTCGAAATCATTCGCAGTGCGGTCGCCAAGCTTGCCTCCGGGTTATTCGCAGTTCACAGTTATGGAAGCAAGGGAAATACCGACCGGGATGAAATCAAGGTCACCTTAAAGTTTGCCGAAGAGAACAAAGACCTGATGCGCGTCGCCCTGGATTTCAAGACATCGGATATATCTGGTAACGCGGATATCTTCGCCCCGTTGATCGATATGCGGATAAATGAAATCGAAAAGGCAGTCAAGGAAGGTCGTATCCATCATACGGTCAATCCCATTATTGCGGCCAGGGCCGAAATCGGCATGATTACCTCGGTCATATGCTGGTGGCTTGATCACCGTGATCAAGTACCCCGCAACGAACTCGTCGATACGTTAACCCATCTCAGGCGATCATGGGTTAGTACCGATGCCGATATTGACGATATTGATTCACTATTAAATCAGTGGGATTCCCGCCTGTAGTCAAGCCTGATTCCCATTGCTTTATTCAGTAGCTATTTTGAGTAGATAAAGCTGAATGCCATATAGCAGGAAAGCAAAATGGTAATCCACATAACCGTGTTTCCTGTCGGCCGGGTCCTGGATAACAGTCCTTCGGGGCCGTGGTGATGGGAGATGTAAAACAGGAATTGCCTGAACCATTTCATAAAGTAACTGCGTACCGATGCGTCTGTTTTCAGGATCATGGCGTAGCAGGGTTTGATGATTCCCGGAAGCAGGCGCCGGTAAAACCAGTCGACATCCAGATTCACCGACTTTAATTTTGGAGGATACATACCTCTCAAATTAAGCCAGGCAAATGCCAGTGCCGAGAAAAACAACAACTGCATTTGCGCAAGCACATGTGTAGCATCGTAAGGGTTATAGCCAATATCGTAAGGTAACAGTCGGTATAAAACCTGCGGATATACGCCAAGCATGACGCAAAGGAACGCAGAAATCCCCATCGCAATTAGCATATTGGTCGGCGCTTCGGTGGTGCGGATACCCGAGTCATGGGCAAAAAAAGCGAAGTAGGGTATTTTAATCCCTGTATAGTGAAGCACGCCAGCCGAAGCAAATATCAACATGACCCATACCCAATCATAACCTTCTGATAAAACCGCGATCAGGATCATTGATTTGCTGACAAAGCCGCTGAAAAGCGGGAAAGCCGAAATCGATGCTGCGCCTACGATGCAAAAGCCGGTTGTCCATGGCATTGATTTGTAAAGACCACCCAACTCTGAGCCTTTGGCCGACCCGGTACGATACAATACGGCTCCCATCGTCATGAACAATAGCGCCTTATAGAGAATATGGGTAACGGCATGAGCCGCGGCCCCGTTGATCGCTAACGAGGTACCAATACCAACACCAACAACCATGAAGCCCAGTTGGCTAACCAGGCTATACGACAGCACACGTCTCAGGTCATTTTCAATTATGGCAAAAAAGATCGGGAAGCAGGTCATGGTTGCACCGATATAGACCAGAAACTCTGTACCCGGAAAACCCCTGGCCAACGCATAGACAGCTACTTTTGTCGTGAACACACTCAGGAAAACGGTCCCGGTTGGGGTCGCTTCCGGATAGCCGTCTATTAGCCAGCTATGCATGAAAGGAAAGGCACATTTAATCCCGAATGCAATCAAAATCAGCCAGCCGGCTACACCTTCAAGGCCGATGAATTCAAACTGCAATGAACCCTGCTGTTGCGCATAAAAAATTGCACCGGCAAGAAGAATAACGCCTGACAACACCTGGATAACCAGGTAACGCAACCCCGCCTGGTAGGCTTTTTCGGTTCGGCTCGCCCAGATCAGAAAGACAGAGCTTAAAGTCAGTAACTCCCAAAAGATAAACAAGGTCAACAGGTCGCCTGCAAATACGGCGCCCAGTGCACTGCCCGCGTAAAGCATACTCATGACCTGCTGCAGCGTGTCTTTCACGTGCAGGGAATAAATCACCGAGATGAAAGCCGCGATATGGAAAATATACCCAAACACCAGGCTAAGGCGATCTACCCGGTAGGGCAGTAACTGGTAGCCAAGAAACTCGGTTTGCCAGTGAATGCCCTCCGGCACCATCCAAAGATGTATGCATCCCAAAACCGGAACCGCAAGCATAATCGCGGCACGCAGAAAACCACGACTGACCAGTATTAAAAGCGCACCGATAAAAAAGGGTACGAAAGGCGGCAGTTCAATGGCCCACATTATCGACCCCCTTTTCGTTTACCGTTTTTTTATCCGCTAATGGTTCTTCCGGATCATAATAATCTTCAGGGCGCATTAAAAAGGTTCGCATCCACTTGGCAATCAGCACCAGTGCCACACAGCCGACAAAGCCAAATATCGCGTAGAAACCCCACAGGTTTTCCCAAGGGTGAACCGTATGTCTGTGTATAACAAAATCAAGTGCAAATAATACCGCGCAGCAAATGTAAAGCAGGTGTATCACGCGTTTTATATTCTTTGGGTTATCGAAGATATGCTTGTTATTGTCCATAACCTGAACCTGAACCTGAAGGAAGTACAATGGCCTTTGCCAGTTGGAATAAGGGTTGCGAATATATGAAAAGGACAAAACAACCCAGCGCGGTTATGCCAAGGGCGAACAATGATGCAATGGGGGCCTCCTGAATCTGTAATTTATCACCCGGCAATTTACCCTTGCCGGAATAAAACGCGCGGACCGGTATTGGCATCAGGTAAACAATATTGAGCAAAGAGCTTATTAGCAAAACAGCCATTAACAGCATTTGACCGGCGTCCAGTGTGCCCACCAGCAAGTACCACTTGCTCCAGCTGCCGCCGGTTGGTGGTAACCCTATGATACTGACGCTGCCCAACAAAAAGCAGGGCTCCAGCACAAAAAAACAGGGTGATTTTACCGAAGGCATGCATGGCGATATGCATAGCACCGCCAATGATACCCGCGCTAACGGCTAACAGGGCGCCGATGGTAATATAGCCAAGCTGGCTGACAGTGGAATAGGCCAGTCGGGCCTTGAGGTTGTCCTGTCGCATGGCCACAAGCGACGCCAGCAATACCGTCGCACCCGCCAGGTAGAGTAACCATTGAGTGGCGGGCAAGGTTTGCAGAAGATCGATGCCAAAAATATACACGACGACCTTTAATACCGTAAAAACGCCTGCTTTGACCACTGCTACTGCGTGCAGTAATGCACTTACCGGCGTCGGCGCAACCATGGCGGCAGGCAACCATCGATGGAAGGGCATCATCGCCGCTTTGCCAATACCAAATACAAACAGGACCAACAGAATACTCAAGATCGATGTTGAAGTATTCTCAGGGAAAACACCGCCAGAACTGAAATCCAGCGTTCCAGATATCTGCCAGGTACCAATAATAGCCACCAGAAGAAATGCGATCGACGTGCTTAACAGGATGCCCAGGTAAACGCGGCCACCCTGTTTGGCCTTCTCTGTGCCTGAGTGGGTTACCAGCGGGTAAGTCGATAGCGTCAGGATTTCGTAAAATATAAACAGGGTAAACAGGTTTTCGGCAAAGGCCACCCCCATTACCCCGGCAATGGCAACCGCAAAACAGGCGTAAAAACGTGTCTGGTTTTTCTCATGGTGGGCACGCATATACCCGATTGAATAAAGTGTGGTTATCGGCCAGAGAAAACCGGAGACCAGCGAAAACAGGATGCCCAGTGGCTCGGCCCTGAAGCTTAAAGTTATCCCGGGTATCACTTCCAGCCA
The DNA here is from genome assembly GCA_947258415.1 of uncultured Pseudomonadales bacterium. Classification (GTDB taxonomy): domain Bacteria; phylum Pseudomonadota; class Gammaproteobacteria; order Pseudomonadales; family IMCC2047; genus CAMYIF01. The sequence goes on along the minus strand of CAMYIF010000020.1, from coordinate 2,851 downwards.
GAACACGCTGATCGATTCACCCTGGTCATAGGCCTGGTATATGTTGACGACAAGGATCAGCACAAGCAGGCTTGCCAGCAGGGATACGATTTCTCGCAGATTCGGATTAGACCCGGTGACAATAATCCCAAGCGTAGCCAGCATTGGAATGACTATGGTCAGGGATAACATTGTTTCAAGCAATGACCCGGTCATGGAGAGACTCCGAAAAAGCCCTGCGCTATTAACCGGGAAACGTCCACAGTTAACCGCGTGTCGATACCAAAATACAGGTTGGCGAAAACAAGTATCCAAACGGGAAGCAGGATGCTCAGGGGTGCTTCCCTGATTTCGGGTGTTTCATCAGGGTTATTTTCCGGTGGACTAAAATACGCCGCTTCGAGGATACGCCAGACATAAATCACAGCCAGCAGGGATCCCAGCAATATCAGGCCAACCACGAACCACCAGCCTTTTTCAAGGAGGGCTACGATAAGGTACCATTTGCTAATAAAACCGACGGTCAGCGGAACGCCAATCAGGCTCAAACCACCGGCCACTATTGACGCCATCGTCCAGGGCATGCGCTTGCCCAGCCCACGAAAGGATTCCAGTTCCACGCTTCCAACCCTGTAGGTAACGGCCGCCAACGCCATGAACAGGGCACCTTTCATCAACGCATGGTTGAAAAGGTGGAGCAGGGTAGCGATAAGTCCACCGGCAGTACCAATGCTGAAGCCGAGAATCATGTAACCGATTTGCGCGACGCTTGAATAGGCAAACAGGCGTTTAACGTTATTTTGATAAATTGCCACGGTTGATGCGGTTAATATTCCGAACAGCGCCAGCACCAGCAGCATATTCTGCCAGGGCCCGGTAGTGGTAAAAAAGTCGACGCCAAAGATAGTGAACATAAAGCGAATGAGCACATAAATCGCTACCTTGGTCGCGGTTGCAGCAAGGAAGGCGGTAACGACGGATGGTGCGTACGCGTACGCATTGGGCAGCCACTGGTGCAATGGAAACAGCGCCAGCTTGATACATACACCGACAATAAAAAAAGCAAACGCGGCATACACGGTGCGTGATTCGGGGATATCCGCCAGGCGCAGCGCCAGGTCCTGCATATTCAATGTCCCGGTTGCCATGTACATCAGCCCGATACCAATCAGGATAAAGGTCGCACCGATGGTACCCATGATCAGGTACTGGTAAGAAGCTATCAGGGCTTTACGACTTTTCCCCAGGGCGATCAAGGCGTAGGAGGACAGCGAGGAAATTTCCAGGAAAACGAAAACATTGAAGGCATCACCGGTGGCAACAATACCGAGTAAGCCGGCCAGGCACAGTAAATAGGCGATGTAGAAAAAGGTATGCCGATCATCGGGCAGCTCCTTTGCCAGGCTGGTTTGCGCGGCCAGTAATACAATAGTGCTTATGCTGGTGACGATTAACAGCAGGTAGGCATTCAGGGAATCGATAAAATATTCAATTCCCCAGGGCGCCGCCCAGCCGCCCAGGGCATAGCTGATTTCGCCGGTTTCCAGCACTTGCTGGAGTAACAGCACGCTGGTTACAAACGCTGCTGCACTGACCAGAAGGGCAAAATACCAGACCATGCGCGGGTGTTGCAGCAATACGCACAAGGGTGCCGCTAGCAGCGGGATGATAACCTGGAGAACGGGCAGGTGTGTCGCTAGCACTCTTTTTCGTCCTTATCGTGAATGACATCTTCCTCGATTGAGCCATAGGCTTCCTTGATGCGTACCACCAGCGCCAGGCCCAGAGCCGTCGTTGCGATGCCGACCACAATGGCCGTCAGTATCAGCACGTGGGGCAGGGGGTTGGAATACAGGCTAATGCCTTCTTTCAGGATAGGTGCGCTGCCGCCGCTAACGGTCGACATTGAAATGTAAAGGATAAAAACCGAGGTCTGGAAAATGCTCAGGCCAACAATTTTTTTTATAAGGTTTCCCTGCGCGATAACGATATAAAAACCGGTCATCATCAGCACAATTACCACCCAGTAATTGTAAAGTCCTAAAGTATTCATCAATAATTTTTATCGCGTTCGGAAGAGCGTGTGTTAAAAGTAAAGAAGATAATGATCATTACCGAGGCAACAGTAATGCCCACGCCAAGCTCGATAAGTATGATACCCAGGTGCTGGCCGTGCACGGGATCATGCGAAAGGGCGTTGTAATTAAGGAAATTCTCGCCTGAAACAAGGGACACAATACCAACAGTGCCATATATCAGCAGGCCGATTGCCGCCAGCATCCTGACCAGTAAAAGGTTAATCACTTTTTTTGCGGTAGCCAGGCCAAAAAGCATGGTGTACAGAATGATAGCAGCGGCAAAAATAACCCCGGCCTGGAAACCCCCTCCCGGACCGAAATCACCGTGAAACTGGACATAGAGTGCAAAAAGGAGAATCAGGGGAATCAGGGCCTTTGATACGATACGCAGGATCATTTGCTCATGCATTCGGGCAACTTCTTCTTTAGTCGGTACGTCTTCTTTTCGGCGTGCAATGAACAGCAGGGCCAGGACGCCTGTACCGGCAGTAAAAATGACCGCCACCTCGCCCAGCGTATCGTAACCTCGGTAGCTGGCCAGAACAGAAGTCACGATATTGGGTATGCCTATTTCGGTCATGGATTCATTGATATAGCGGGGCGCGACATGTTGGTGAATAGGTGCGTCGACAGCTCCATAACCCGGCATATCCAGGGTGCCATATATAAGCAAACCTCCCGTGACAACAACGACAAACAGCGCAAGTAGCGGTTTAAAACGCGAGGGTTGTTCATATCGACCCGTCAATGACAGGGTGGAAACCATGAGTAATGTTGAAATACCTGCACCGACA